>JAGXIB010000086.1 GCA_024635865.1 Flavobacteriales bacterium | reverse complement strand
GATTCGTTGGCCCAAACACCTCCTAAAAAGGTTCCGATAGTTGCTAATACTAAACCAGTAGTAAGCGTCATTTCGCTCGTATAAGTTAGTTCTGAAATGTTTAATTTATAACGTTTTTGATTATTAGAATTCTTTAGTAAGTAAACAATCATGTTGATTAATCCAAGAATAAACCCTAGACCAAAGAAACCATAACTAATCGTTATACAAGCAACGTGTATGTTTAACCAATACGATTTTAATACTGGCTGTAAGTCGGTTAATTGGGGGTCAAAGTTACTATGTCCTGCTGTCATTAAGACAAAGAAGGCCAACCATGCTGTTGCAGCTAAGATCACTTTAGATGAACGAACAAAGAACATTCCAGCAAACAATCCTCCCCAAGCAATTAAGACTAATGCTTCATAACCATTACTCCAAGGAGCGTGACCAGTTAAATACCACCTCATTCCCATTCCAAAAGTATGATAGAGAAATAAAAATATTAAAATCGATGCAAGTACATAATTTAAGTAAGTAGCCCATAATTTTGTTTTGCTTGAAAGATTATCAATCATTCCAAATAAAAGTAAAAGAGTTCCTACAATAAGATATCCATATTTTAAATTCCCGAAAATATCTTTGTCATTATAATACATTTCTAAAGAAACAGCAGTCTCAGAAGGGATAATAGAAGGGTCGGCTGCCTCATTTTGAAATTTCTTCAATTGCTTTAGTATTCCGTCAGTCGTTTTGTAGTTGTTTTGATTAATTGAATTTGGTAAAGAATCTAAATACATATTCATTAGAAGAGGGTAGGAAAGAAATGGAACTGTAGGGTCTACAATCATTTCATAAGCTAAAGAATCTTTAGGGTTTAACCATTTATTGTTCTCATCTCCTTTAATTGGAAAAACATTTAAAAATCCAGATTCAATGGCTAGCATAGCGATGTTAAAACGCTCGTCTACTTTGATTAATTCTTTATCAAAGACCGATTGCTCAGCTGGTTTTTTTCTAGAGCTTTTCATTATCTCGTTTAGAATTTTGTATTGATTTTCTTCATTATAAAAGTCAATTAAACGAGCTCTTGACCCTTCTATCCCTAGTAATTCTCTTACCCCTGTATTGGCTCTAACATTTATTAGCGGTTGGTGCGCCCAAAATCTTGGATGTATGTGTAGGTCTAAATAAACTTGCATGGCAGTGTATGATTTACCTTCTGCTCTTACGTTATTTTGTTTAGATATTTTATGTAATATGTCATACGCCAAGGTATGAACGGGTTGAATTCTTCCTTCTCGTGTCTGAACAAGTAATTCTCCAAATTCATTCGCTTTTTCTATTGGGATTACATTTACATTTTCAGTTTGAGAAAAACTAGTTAAAGTAATTAGAGCAAATAGTAAACTTAAAGCTGCAGACTTTCTCTTCTTTCTTATTTTTCCCATTTTTTTTCTTAACTCTACAAAACGAGAAGTTTTATTAAACAAGGTAAACATAAAACTAATTGCCAATATCGTATATCCAATATAGGTAATCAATGTTCCCCAATAGTCATTATTTACAGAAAGAATAGTTCCCGACTCGTCTGGTTCATAAGAAGATTGGAAGAAGCGATATCCTTTATAATCCATTACGTTATTCATGAAAATTTCTTGCTCTTTATGAATATTAGCAGTCGAATCATTTAATGTGACTATACTTTTATAAGAAGATGGACTATTCGATCCTGGGTATCGATCTAAAATAAAGTCGTTTAAATAGATAGAAAATGGTAAGAAGATAGGCTTTGCCCCATAAGCAATATTAAATAAAAGACCATTTTCTTCAAATTTTACAAAATTAGGAGTCCTTCCTGGTCCTCCCATAATTGTAATCTCTTTTTCTACTCCATTATAGTTTAATGTAAGTAAGAGCGCATCCAAGTTTCCTGCTTTGTCGTCTTTACTTTGTTCTAATTTTTTAATGGCTTTTATGTATTGTTTTTTAAACACAAATTGAGTTCCTAAAACATTGTGAAGGTGCATAGGCTTAAATTCCTGAACGGTATCCGAATATAAAGTATCAACAGACATTTGAGGCATAGCTGTTCGTTGAATCATGTAGGGAGTCAATATCGTTAACTGTTCTGCTAAATCATTTATTTTTATAGCAGTTGGTTCTGTATTGTTATTGTAGGCAATAGAGACTGTTCCTATTTTTTTTATTTCACCATCTTCTAAGTAGTAAGTTTCTCTTCCGTTTTTACCTGCTACTACGATTTCCAAAAGATTCTTGCCATTTTCTTGGTCTTCTAGCATCGTTTCTTCAGCATTTTTAATGTAATCTTTATAAGTAAGATCAAAATGCCCTTTGTTAGGAAAGTCTACAGGAATAGTGAAGTAGTTACTGTAAAATGGACGATCTGAATCACTGAATAATTCAGAAAAGAATAGCTGTTGATCAGATTTATATTGTTTTACCTCATCGGTTACATAAACTTGAAGGTAAGGTTCCGAACTGTACATTAAGTTAGAATCTTCTAGTTCTTTTATGGGCATTATTCCTTCAAAACCAATAAAACGAGTGACGCCTGCTCCAACTAAGGTGACAATAAATCCAATGTGAATCATTAAGATACTTAATTTCTCCATTCTTAATAATCGGTAGCGTTTAATGTTACCAATAAAGTTAATTATCAGCAAGATCATAATTAAAGTGAACCAGTTCGCATTATAGATAACCAAACGAGCTGTTATGGTATCATAGCTGTTCTCTACAAATGTTCCTATTCCTATAGCAGCAGCAAATGCAAGCAATAAAAACGACATCATTCTACTTGATACTAGTATATTGATTAACTTATCCATTATCTCTTTAATTTCAGAATACAAAAATACCAATTATAATTTGCTAGTGATAGCAAATGTGACTTTAATTCATATGCGAGTTTGTTAAAATTGACTAACTTAGAGTTTCGATTATCAATACCAAAACTCAACCTAATATGAGCAATAAACCTTTATCTGAGATTAAGAAAAATGAAATCGGGATTATACAAGAAATAGAAGGAGGGAAATTATCTTTTCGTCTGATGGAAATGGGTTGTGTAGTAGGGGAGGAAGTTCGTTTATTAGCTACTGCTCCTTTAGGAGATCCTATTGCCATAGAAGTTGCAGGTTACAATCTTAGCTTACGCAAAAACGACGCCTTTAAAATTAAAATTAAGGTGGTGGAGTGTCTTTAAAAAAATAAATGATTAGGTGTTTTTTAATTCCTCAATCACTTTTTTGACCTGTTCAATCAAAGAAGATTTCCCATCATTATTTATAATATAATCAGCATAAGAATTTCGTTCGCTTTCACTAATTTGATTATTCATACGTGCCCTAACAGCTTCCAATTCTGCATTGTCTCGTTGCATCACTCTATTAATTCGAACGACTAAAGGTGCGTTTACTACAATTATTATATCAAGCGAAAGATAAGCTTTACTTTCTATCAAAATAGCAGCTTCTTTTATTACAAAAGGTTCATTTTTGTGTTCATGACACCAGTTGTTAAAATCTTGAGCAACCTTTGGATGTACTAATTGATTGAGTTGCTGAAGTACTTCAGGATTAGTAAATACTTGACTAGAAACATATTCTTTATTTAATTGTTTCCCTGTGTATGCATCTTCTCCAAGTAGCTCTTTAATCGATTCGATTAATTCGTCATTATGATTCATTAAGTACTTAGCGCGTAAGTCAGAATCATAGATAGGAATTCCAAAAGAACTGAAAATAGAAGCCACAGTAGTTTTTCCACTTCCAATTCCTCCAGTTAGCCCAATTTTAATCATTTTATTTTGATGTATTCATGATCGCTGAAGCGTCAGAAACAATTGCGCTTTTTTCTACTTTGAATTTAGATCCGCCTTCACAAGCAATAACAACTGTAGTGTCATTTACTGTAGTTACTTTTCCGTGTATTCCACCCAAAGTGATAATTGCATCTCCTTGTTTAATTTCAGAAATATATTTTTCTAATTCTTTTTTCTTCTTTTGTTGTGGTCTAATCATAAAGAAATAGAAAACCACAAACATCGCAACGATCATTATAATGTTTAACATTCCTCCGTTTCCTCCTGCTGCTTGTAATAAAGTTAAGTTCATTTTGTTTGTTTTAATTTTTTAGATTTTAAATTTTAGTTTTGTCCTACTACCATACCTTTTATAGATAGTTTTTTGGTAGATGGGATAGTATTAGCTACGATTGAAACTGTTTTTTCATTTTTACCAGTTACGTTTGGAGTAAATTCAAATGGAATTTCTGCAGTTTCTCCAGGAGCAACTGGCTCTTTAGGCCAACCTTTTAAAACGGTACAACCACAAGAGGCTTTTACATCGAACAATAATAAAGCAGATTTACCAGTATTTTCAAATTTAAAAGAGTGTTTGATGGTAGAACCTACCGCCATATCTTCAAACTCATAGACTTCACTTTCAAAAGTCATAACAGGAGCATTTTCTGGATCTGGACTAATCATGTCAGAAGTAACAGGTCTGTTTTCGTTCTTGTCTGTTAACCTACAGTTGGTTAGAAGTGTAGAAGTCAGAAGAGTAAGTATAACTATTTTTATCATGTTATTAAATTAAGGGATTTGAAAATCTATTGTTACGTTTGTATTTGTAGTTCCTTTATTGGTCAATGTTAATGGCACATCAACATTACTGTTCATGTAATCACCACTTGAAAAACTATAATCTCCATTGTTGTCATATATTGTGTTTACGTAATATGTTCCCGGATGCATATAGTTAAAGTTAAAACTAGTATTAACCTTTGCATCAACAAAAACATAGCGAGATCTATATTTTAAATTAGCAGTAAGAAATGTAAAGTTATTAAATAAAGGTTGAGTAGTAAGAATAACAAGGACTTTATTACTAGGGTTTATATTGGTAGGATTGGTAATTGTTATGTTTATGGTAGAGTTACCCAAATAAGGTTGTTCGCTTTCTGGATATGGGTCAGAAGAGGTAGAATAAAAAACAGCATCTGTTTGCCCATCAAAAGTAGTTGTAAAGTCTTTAGTCATTTCTTTTTTAGGGTAATTAAATAAGTTAATAGCATTTTGAGTAGAAGTCAAGTCTTTTAATTTTGCGTTCCACTTCATGTGCGTAACAGCTGTTGATAATGTATTGAATTGATTAGTAAAAACATGCATGATTAAGCTGTCTTGTTTAAAAGTAATGTCTGTATAAACTCTGTTTTCCCCAGCTTCTGGATCTACAAATTTATAATAGGATGCTGATGGAGTTTCATTAAAACTTTCTAAGACTTGATAGGCATTGCGAACAGACCCAGCAAAACCACCTCCGTTTCTAAATGCTATTTTGTATTCATTATTATGCTTTACAGTAAAAAAACTCATAAAAATATCATTTATAGAGTCTAATTCATTCTTCGCAGAAACTTGTGAAGCTGAAATTGGTCTAAAATCAACAATCCATTCAGGGTAACTGCCTAATGGAGTTGGTGAAGTTACAGGACCATTCCATATCCCAGGTAACTTCTCTAAGAGGTTGTAGCCTAATATAGTTGATGAGTCACTTATTGGTGAAAGAACAGAACTTCCTGTCGTTTGTTCAAGAAGGCAAGATCCATCATCCTTTTTTGCTTTGCTGTCGTAGTTTGAAGCATTACTATCGGTACACCCTTTAGGTTTACATGAGTGAAACGAAAAAAGTAGTGAAAATATGATTAAAAATGATTTTAAAGAAGTTCCCATAATCATTAGCTTATTTAATTAATCCTCTTCCAACCTTTTTGATCGTACCCTCTTTTTGCATGTCAGAAAAAATCTTATCTAAAATACCATTGATAAAGCTATTGCTTTTAGGAGTGCTATAGAATTTAGAAATCTCTATGTATTCGTTTAAAGTAACATTTGTGGGGATGTATGGAAAAACCTGGGCTTCAGTAATGGCTAAGTTCATTAATAGTCGGTCCATTAATGCAATTCTATCCGACTCCCAATTACGGGTATGCTCCGCAATAATAGCATAATTATCAGTGAGATTGTCTAATGCTTTCCTGAATAGTTTTTTGATAAAATCTTCTTCATCATCTTTATACAATGGAAGAATAGCTTTTTCTGTATCTTCTGGAGATTTAAAAGTTTTTAACGTTTTAATTACCATAGAGCAAACTAAGTCGATATCATCTTGCCAATAGATACTCTTTTCTTCAAAGTAATGGATTAGTAATTCAAAATTACAAATCTCTTTTTTAAATAATTTAATGATGAACTTTTTGTCTTCTTCAAAAGACTGCTCTTTAGACTCCATGTATTCGATATAAATTTCATTTTTAATAAACGAATTATAAAGTTTTACTAGAACATCCTGTTCAACATCTCCGCTCCAATTAATTTTTGTATTGATAGAAGCATCTTTTATGGCTTTATTTTCTTTTAATAAGGCAATAAAACGATTGTTTACGAACTTTAAATTTGGGTTTAAATCCTCTTCTTTCGTAAATTTTTTTCTTTTAGCTTCTTCAATTCTAAGTTCAGCAAAATGAGTAAAGCTGTCGAACATGGTTAAATAATAAATATACAAATCGTACATTCTATCTACTCCATGCAGTAATTCTTTTTCTCCAGCAACCAAGTTGGTATTTTGAGATTGTGAAAAAGCATAAAGAGTTTGCAATACTTTTATTCTTAAATGTCTTCTATTAAGCATATTTATTTTTTTGACTTCTAACGTTTTAGAAGTATTGTTTTATGTGTGCTAATTGTTTTATTCTTTCCTCAGCCATTCTATTCGCAGCTAAATAGGTTGGTATTCCTTCATCCCTAGATTTATTGATAATCCCTAGAGTAGTATTGTAAATGTCTTCAGCCATGGTCATAATTCTATCATTAGGAATATTGTATACTTCTCCGTAGCAATTCATAACTCCACCAGCATTAATTAAGAAATCAGGAGCGTAAATAATTCCTTTTTCTCTTACTGCCTCTCCATGTTTGAATTCGTTCTCTAGTTGATTGTTTGCAGCTCCAGCAATAATACTGCACTTTAAACGGGCTAAAGTAGAATCGTTTATAGTAGCTCCTAATGCACAAGGAGCATAAACATCCATGTCTATATCATAGATTTCATCTAATCCAACAGCAGTTGCTCCATAAGTAGAGGCTACATGTTTAAGTGTATCTTCGTGAATGTCTGAAATGTATATTTCTGCACCTTCTTTTTGTAGGTGTTGTACTAAATATTCCCCAACATGACCAACTCCTTGAACAGCAATTTTCTTTCCCTTCAATGAGTCAGAACCAAATTGAATTTTAGCAGAAGCTTTCATTCCCATATAAACTCCAAAAGCAGTTACAGGAGATGGATCTCCACTTTTACCGGGTAATCCTGAAACATGATTTGTTTCCATGTTAACCCAAGTCATATCTTGAGGAGAAATACCGACATCTTCAGCTGTAATATATTTCCCAGCTAAACTATCTACAAATTGACCGAACCTTCTAAATAAAGCTTCTGATTTTTGTTTTCTAGAGTCACCAATAATTACAGCTTTACCACCTCCTAAGTTTAATCCAGAAATGGCATTTTTATAAGTCATTCCTCTAGAAAGTCTTAAAACATCTTTTAGTGCTTCAGCTTCAGAAGTATAATTCCACATTCTTGTTCCTCCAAGTGCAGGACCACAAACTGTATTATGAACAGCTATTATTGCTTTTAACCCAGCTTGTTTATCTTGACAAAATAAAACTTGCTCATGTCCCATATTTGTCATTTGTCCCAAAACTCCTAATTCATCGTTTTGGACATCAGAAATATTTTTAACTTCCATTTTTATTATTGATTTGTAAGAATGTTAACTATTTTTGCATCGTCTAACTACTTATCTACAAAAATAACATAAAGTAAATAAGTAGCTCAGCAAATTCGTTAAAAAAATATAATCTTTTTAGTCACTGATTTTCAGTGTGAAACATAAACAAAGAGCAAGTGAAGTCATTATTTTACCTAAATAAATATTTAATAAAGTACAAATGGAGATTACTATTGGGCTCAGTTTTTATTATAGCGTCTAATCTATTTGGAGTTTATATGCCAGAATTGGTTAGAGAAGCTACAGATCAAATAATGGGTTATGCTAAAACTAGTGATCAAAATAAAGGGGATAATAACATTACAAACCTTGCCCTCTATTTAGCTGGAATATACGTATTACTTTCTTTTATGAAAGGAGTTTTTCTGTTTTTTACCCGTCAGACGATCATTATTATGTCTAGGTTAATTGAATATGACTTAAAGAATGAAATTTATAATAAATATCAATCGTTGGATTTATCTTTTTATAAGAAAAATAAAACAGGAGATATCATGAATAGAATTAGTGAAGATGTGAGTAGGGTTCGGATGTATTTGGGGCCTGCAATTATGTATACCATTAACTTAGTTGTGCTATTTGTAATGGTGATTACTGTTATGCTTCGAATTAATGTAGAGTTAACACTCTATGTATTAGTACCTCTTCCTATTATGTCTTTTTTAGTTTATAAGGTGAGTAGTGTTATTAATAGAAAAAGTGAGGAAGTTCAAAAATCACAATCTCGGTTATCTTCTTTTGTCCAAGAAAAAATTTCAGGAATTAGAGTCTTAAAAGCATACAATAGAAGTAAGCACTTTGTAGATGAGTTTGAAGAGGAAACGTACAATTATCAAATTGCTAATTTAAGTTTGGCAAAAACTAATGCCTTCTTTATGCCAGTAATTATTCTGCTGATTGGCCTCAGTACGATCATTACAATTTATATTGGTGGATTAAAAGCTATTGATGGTACCATTACCTCAGGCATTATTGTGCAATTTATTTTGTATGTAAATATGTTGACTTGGCCTTTTGCATCTGTTGGATGGGTCACTTCTCTAGTTCAAAGAGCCGCCGCTTCTCAAACAAGATTGAATGAATTTTTAGAGCTTGATAGTAAAATTGTCTCTGCTGAAAATCCGATAACAGAAATTAAAGGGGACATAGAATTTAACAATGTAAGTTTTAAATACCCTGCAAGTGGAATTTTAGCATTAGATCATGTGAGTTTCATTATTCCAGAAGGAAAAACAGTTGGTATTACCGGAAAAACAGGTTGTGGAAAGTCAACTATTGCTAATTTATTGTGTCGTCTATATGATGTTACAGAAGGAGAAATTTTGATTAATGGGATTAATATTAAGTCTTATAGTTTAGCCGCTTTAAGAACTGCTTTCGGTTATGTCCCTCAAGAGGTGTTTTTATTTTCCGATTCTGTAGCAAATAATATTTCTTTTGGTTTAAAAAAAAGTACAGTTGAAGAGGATCTTGTTTTTCAAGCAGCTAAAGATGCAGATGTTTATGATAATATTGTAGCTTTTGAAAATGGATTTGAAACTCAGATAGGAGAGAAGGGAGTGACTTTGTCTGGAGGTCAGAAGCAACGACTCTCTATTGCTAGAGCGATAATTAAGTCTCCAGATTACATGATTTTTGATGACTGTTTATCTGCGGTAGATACTCAAACTGAAGAGGAAATATTAAGTAATCTTTCTAAAATTATGGATGGAAAGACTGCTGTTTTGATAGGCCATCGTATTTCTACATTAATTGAAGCTGATATTATTATGTTGTTTGACAATGGAAAACTAGTGGAACAGGGAAGTCATGAAGAACTAATCAAAAATGGAGCGTTTTACTCTGAGCTATATTTAAAACAATTGGTAGAGGGAGTTAATAACTAAGTTTCTTAGATATTTAATTCCTTCAAACCCCTTTTCTTAAAATAGAATGCTCAGTTTCTTTTCTCAAACTCAAACTTTAATTGAATCCATTTTTCAATGTCTTTTTGATTGTCTAAATTACTAAAAGAAAGACCAAGTAAACGAACAGGTTTTTGGATAGGGTCTTGTTTAAGAAGAGTTATAATAATAGCAAAGAAATCTTTTTTTAGAGAGAGATAGTTTTCTATTGTTTTACTTCTTGTTTGAACTGTAAAATCGTTGTACTTTATTTTGAGTGTAATGGTTTTTCCTTTCGTTTTGTTCTTTATCATTCTTCGCTCTAGCTCTTCAGCAATGTTCTCTAGTTTTTCGAGAATCTCAGAATAGTTAGAAATGTCATCGCTAAAAGTTCGCTCAGCTGCTATTGATTTCCTAAGTCGGTTTGGGGTAACTTTACTAGTTTGAATGCCTCTTACAATTTTATAATAGTGCCCTCCAGATTTACCAAAATGATGAGTTAATTCTTCTTTTGTTTTTCGCTTTAAATCAAGACCTTTAAAAATACCAAGTTTATACATTTTTTGAGCCGTAACTTTTCCTACTCCAAAGAATTTAGCAATTGGAAGTTCTTCCAAAAAAGATAGAACTTCGTTAGGTTTAATTGTTTTCTGTCCATTGGGTTTGTTAATGTCTGAAGCTACTTTTGCTATAAACTTATTGACCGATATTCCTGCAGATGCACTTAATCCAGTTTTTTCAAATATTTTAGTTCTAATTTCTTGGGCAATCAAAGAAGCGGAAGGATTATTTATTTTATTTTCGGTAACATCTAAAAAGGCTTCGTCTAATGACAAAGGTTCAACCAAATCAGTATATTCATAAAAGATAGATCGAATAATGGTAGAGATTTCTTTATAACGTTCAAATCTTGGTTTTACAAAAATAAGATGTGGGCAACGTTCTTTGGCTATTTTTCCAGATAAAGCAGATTTTACGTTAAACTTCCTAGCTTCATAACTAGCTGCAGCTACAACACCTCTTTCTCCTCCACCTCCAACAGCAATAGGCTTTCCTCTTAATTCTGGATGATCTAATTGTTCTACAGATGCATAAAAGGCATCCATGTCTACATGAATTATTTTTTGAGTTGGAAAATTATTTCCCATTTGATTCAGCCAATTTTAGAAACGACGTAAAGCTTCATTTACCAATTCAAAATCAGGTTCAATATCAATAGCTCTTTTATAGAATTCTAAGGCTTTCTTTTTGTTTCCTTTAAACTCGTAACTATATCCTAAATTATAAAGAGCAAGTACATAATTTGGATTATAATCTACTGCTTTTTGAAAGTTAACAATAGATTGGTTAATAATTGAGTCTTTAATTGCTTTTTCAAAACCATCATTATAAGAATCGATATAACAGACCCCTATGTTATAATAAGCTTCTGCAAAGCTAGAGTCTATTGCTAAAACCTGTTTAAAAGAGGTTTGAGCTTCCTCATACCTTCCCAAATTTCTTAGTAATAATCCTTTGTTCCTGTATGGCTCAACAGAATTAGGAGCTAGAATTGATGCCGCATCAAAATAGATAAGGCCATTAGCATTTGTATCTAAGTAATAGATATGGCCTAAACCAATATTAGCATCATAATTATTGGCATCCATCTCTAGTGCTGTTTGGTAAGATGATTGAGCTAACCTTTTATTTCCTAAGCGTTGGTATACAAAACCTTTTAAAGAATATGGTTCAGAAAGAGTAGGGGAAACTTTAAGAGCCTCACTTAGATTTCCAATTGCTCCTTCAGCATCTTTTTTTCCAATTTTAATTTTAGCTTTTAAAATATAAGCATCAACATATGTTGAGTCTAATTTTATAGTCTGGTCTAGGTATATTTCTGATTGATCATATAGTAAAGCATTCCTATTTTTTCCTGCTTGGTTAAACAGCAATTCAGCTTTTGTAAAATTTAGTGAAGCCGTTTTAGGAGTTATGAGTAAGGCTCTATTAATATCATCAATAGCTCTTTTTAAATCACCTTGTTTTGCATAGTAATATGACCGTTTGGTATAGCCATTAGGACTTTCAGGATTATCAATGATTTGTTGTTCTATTGCCTTTAAAGAATTAGATTCATCAACTTCGATGGTGTTTTTAGTTGCTTCTGCTTCTAATATTTTTTTAGCGTTAGAGTCGTTACTCTTACATTGAAGGAAAATAAATGAAAGTATAATTATGTAGCTATATTTTAAAGTCATTCTTTATCTGGTTTTAAAGAACAAAAGTAATCATTTTCATTAAAATTTATTATGAAATAGTGATGTAATACAGAAGTGGTCTTCCTTAAAAAGTTAACGGTGCTTAAACAGGTTTCCCGATTAAATAGATGCTAGGTATTTTACCCTCAATAATTCCTTTTTCCCAAGAGTAATCATCCTCAATTAATCCCTCTAATAATTCATCCAAGTCACTTAGAGTATAGGTCCTAGCATTAGAAACAGCTCCGTCCCAAGCAAAACCTAAAGGAAGGATAGGAATGAGGTATGTAAAAACGAGTTGTTGCCAAGACATAGGACGAACAAAAGGGGTAATAAAAAAACAATTGAAGAAGTTAAAAAAGAAGGTGAAAATATTCGCAATTAAAGGAAATCGATTGTCACTAATTTCATAAATACAAATAGTATCTTTATTTTGTTTAGCAGTAGCTAAAATTTTTCTTGCGTCTTCTGGTTTCATATGATGGAAACTAGAGATCATTGTTTTTAAACCAATGTGCTTATTATCTGATTTGGTAACATCGAGAGAGATAGAACTGTAATTAATACTGCCAGATTTCTTATATTTCTTTACCATTTTCAGGTTAGGGTAAAGATCGGTAAGCGTAAGTGTTAGATTGTTAAACTCTTCTTCTTTCTTAAGTTTTGCAAGAACATTAATCATTGGGCCTCCACTACCAGAGCATAAGTCAATTATTTGCTTTTGATTACTTTCTTGTAAGAGTGGACGGAGTATTGAAATTAATTTATCTTCAGTATTTACCAACCTATGCATTAAGGCAACTAATCTTGTTAGTCTAATTCTAGTCCAATTTGGAAACCAAGGAAAATCTTCAATTTCAAATAAGTGAATACGTTTCATATTCTTGTGGCTTTTGGAAAACTTATGGTTCTATTTTACTGTCTTCGAATTCAATAGTAATGGTATCATTAATTTTTAATCCAAATAGTTTGTTCGCTCCTCCTCCAGAACCTTCAACTCCTCTGTTTATAGCAATCTCTAGGTACTCAGAGCTACTAAATAACGCTACTTTTTCACCATCAGGAACTTCGTTGTAATTTTTTCTTATTTTAGAAATTGTATACCCAGCACGTGTTAAGTAAATTTTAAAACTTCTATCTTGTTTAACTTCATAAAATAAACTTCTAGAAATGTTAGTAATTACATTTCCATAAGAATCTATGTAAATAACTGTTCCTTTAATGACATTACTTTCTGCTGTGGCTCTAAATAGTTGTCTTTTTTGAACTTCATCTATTTGTTTACCTATCACTTCTGGAGTTCCTCCTCTAGCAATGTGACATGCAGCTTTTACAAAAACATTTTTAGTAGGGAAAGACTTGTTGTAGGTTTCTTCAAATATATTAAGTTCAAATATTTTATCTGGTTGTCTTGTAAATAGTAAAGAAAAAATACCATTATCAGCTCCAATAAAATAGTGACCATTATATTCTATCAATACATGTTTTATCTCGTTATTCACAAATGGATTTACACCAATAATATGAATGGTTCCTTTTGGAAATTCATTAAAACAGTTTTTAACAACAAAAGAAGCTTGCGCTATGTCGAAAGGAGAAATCTGATGACTAATATCAATAATTTGAACATCTTCTAACTGACTAATTATGGCGCCTTTAACAGCGGCTACATAGTAGTCTTTTAATCCCATATCGGTAGTTAGTGTTATGATTTTCATAGATTGATACTGGTCCTTTAGTTTTAACTTTTCAACAGTTGGTTCAAATTACTAAATATCTTTAAATAAAAACAAGTTATTTAGTGTAAAATAAAAACGGTTGGTTAATTTTGAGATGAAATAATTTAAACAATTGTAGATTACAACAATAATAAGTCAAATATATAGACTTTTATTGACTTTAAAACATAAAATATTGCACGAAAAAATAATAGAAATAGGGGCAATTAACCCCGTCGATTTATTTGGGTCTAATAATGCTCACTTAAAGCAACTACAAGCTCATTTTTCACGACTTAAAATTATTCATAGAGGTAATTTTTTAAAAGTTTTAGGAAATGAAGAAGATACAAAACTATTTGAAGAGTCAATAGTCTTAATTATTAAGCATTTTGAACGCTACAACAATATAACTCAAAGTAATATTGAGAATACTCTAAATGCTAAAAGTAAAGTTCATGAAGATGATTTAGAAAAAAACACTGTTTTAGTCTTTGGAAATAAAGGTTTAAAAGTGACTGCTAGAACTCCAAATCAAAGAAAAATGGTGGCAGCTATAGACGATAACGATATGCTATTTGCTGTTGGTCCAGCGGGTTCTGGAAAAACATATACCGCTGTCGCTTTAGCAGTTCGGGCATTAAAAAATAAAGAAGTTAGAAAGATAATTTTAACTCGTCCAGCAGTAGAGGCAGGAGAGAATTTAGGTTTTCTTCCCGGAGATTTAAAAGATAAACTAGATCCCTATTTGCAACCATTGTATGATGCTTTAAGGGATATGATTACTCCTGAGAAACTAGAGGAATACATGGAGAACAATATCATTCAAATTGCTCCTTTAGCTTATATGAGAGGAAGAACATTAGACAAAGCTTTTGTGATTCTAGATGAAGGGCAAAATGCTACTGAGAGCCAAATAAAAATGTTTTTGACTAGAATGGGAGAGTCTGCTAAGTTTGTTGTTACTGGAGATCCTACACAAGTCGATTTACCTTATAATCAAAAATCTGGTTTAAAAATAGCTTCAACTATTCTTAATGGCGTAAAAGGAATCGCTGTAATAGAATTAGACGAACAAGATGTTGTTAGGCATCGATTAGTGAAGCATGTAATCAAAGCATTCAAAAAGAATGATGAGAAAGTTAAAGAACTAAGAAAAGCTAAAGAAAAATTATAATGGAAGCAATTGTAAAAACAGATTTTAAATTCCCCAATCAAGTCGATGTTTATAAAGGAAAAGTAAGAGACGTATACAATATTAATAATGATTTGCTAGTCATGTCTGTAAGTGATCGTATCTCTGCTTTTGATGTTGTTTTACCAAAAGGTATTCCTTATAAAGGACAAGTGTTAAATCAATTAGCTGCAAAGTTTTTAAAAGCGACAGAAGACATTGTCCCAAATTGGAGTATTGCTGTTCCAGATGCAAATATCACTGTTGGTCATTTTTGCGAACCATTTAAAGTAGAAATGGTGATTAGAGGTTATTTAACTGGTCATGCATGGCGTACTTATAAATCGGGAGATAGAGAATTGTGCGGAGTTCCCTTACCGGAAGGGATGAAAGAGCATCAAAAGTTTCCCGAACCAATTATAACTCCTTCAACTAAAGCTGAAATGGGAGCGCATGACGAAGATATTTCTAGAGAGGAAATCTTAAAAAAAGGGATTGTAAGCGAGGAAGATTATTTATTGCTAGAGCAGTTTACAAAAGCTGTTTTTAAGAGAGGAACAGAAATAGCAGCAGAGCAAGGCCTTATTTTAGTTGATACTAAATATGAGTTTGGTAAAAAAGATGGAAAGATTTATTTAATAGATGAAATTCACACCCCCGATTCTTCTCGATATTTCTATGCCGATGGTTATGAAGAGCGCTTAGCTAAAAATGAACCTCAAAAACAATTATCAAAAGAGTTTGTTAGGGAGTGGTTGATGGAAAATGGATTCCAAGGAAAAGAAGGTCAAAAAATACCAGAAATGACAGAGGAATTTGTAAACTCTGTATCTGAACGCTATATAGAACTGTATGAAAAAGTTTCTGGTGAGAAGTTTGTAAAAAGTAATTCTGAGAATGCGTTGGAGAGAATGGAGAGAAATGTTATTTCTTTTCTAAAAGAGTCGACGATTAGAAAAGAATAAATTACAGCCTTTTTTCAGCTTATTTCTCAATATATCTGACTAATATCAGTTTTTTTTAGTCAATAGTGAATTATATTTGTATGAATAATGAATACTAAGTATAACTATATTGTCATTTCATTTTTTATCGCATCATTATTTTTGTCGGTAATTATTCAGTCTGTGATATTAGTTAACTATGTGGTAGATCAAGAGAATTATACAGAAAAGTATTGTGAGAATAAAGAGCTTCCTGAGTTAAATTGTAACGGTACTTGTCATTTAGCAAAAGAATTAAAATTAAGTAGTACAGAAAATGAGAATTGTACTTCAGAAGAAGTATATGTTTCTGCAATATCTATTTTTTCATTTCAACAGCTGAATCAACTGGATATGAGTTTATTTCCTAATCAGAATAAACTTAGATTGTATGCTAAAGACTTAAGATTAACAAAAGATTTTCTTTCTATCGTCTTCAAACCACCTCGTGTAGCTTAATGATTATAAACGAATATTAAGTTTTAGATGTACTAAAACAATTGTTTATTTAAAGTGGTTTAGCACTGCTTTATGAATTAAGAAAATGAAAAAAATAATAATAATTTTATTCATTATTCAATCTGTTTCGTCTTTTGCATGTGAATAATTGCAATGTTTTTTTTAATATTTCACCAAACGATTATAGAAACTCAATAGGGTTCTATCGTCATACGCGTTATATGTCTGGAACATATAATGAGTTAGGTCAAATTTACTTAAAGCATGGAGGAGTAGAAACGAGTGACTTCTTGAATAAAAAAATAGAAGACCTTTATCGTACTTACGAATTAAGAGGAACATTTTATTGGAGAGAGAAGTGGAAAACGATGGTTACTTTCCCCGTTGTTGATAATACTCAAAAGATTGATGGCTTAGCAAAGTATAGAGTCAAAGGAATAGCAGATCCTATACTGATGCAAACCTATCAAGTATATAACACGAAAGAAACAGCGGATTCTTCGGAGAAAGTGATACATCGTTTTACTTTAGGAGGAGGAGTTAAAATTCCTTTAGGAAGTATTAATAAGTCTTATGCCTATGGAAAGCCTAATTTAGATATACAACCAGGCTCAGGTAGCTGGGATTTTATTTTTATTTCCACTTATTCTTTAAGGTACAAGAGTCTTGGGTTTTCTTCCAATTTGAATGTTAAGTTTAATACTTATAATAATGAGAACTTTAGATATGGAAATACATTAAACTTCAATGGGAACATATTTTATATGAAATCTACCAAGAATTTACTTATAATGCCTTTTACAGGTGTTTATGTAGAAAATTTTGAAAAAGATTATGAATATTCAATAATTAATGACTCTGGGGGGACAACCTTTTTCGGGAATTTAGGTCTTAAATTATATAAGGATAATTGGAGTATTAATGCTCAGTACCAAAAAGTGTTTTCTTCTAATTTAAATGGAGAAAAACAACTTTTTACAACCAACAGAACAACAGTTGGTTTGAATTATAACTTTTAAAATAAAAAAATAAAAAAATGAAAAATACAAAAATAATAATAGCAGGAATAATAGGTTTATCACTTGCTTTTGGAACTACATCTTGTAAAAAGAAAGGGTGTACAGATGCTGATGCAACAAACTATGATGCTAACGCAAAAAAAGATGACGGCACTTGTGAATTTGATACAATAACAGGTCATGGCGATCATAATGGAGTCCATGTCATGATGAAAATGGAGCATAATTATGGAGGTTCTTCAGTTATGCCAGCCGATTTTGACGATTTAAAGTATCTTAACGATAAAGGAACGACGCACAGTATCACTAAATTACAATATTTAATATCTGATTTTGTACTTTATAAAGCAGATGGAGATAGTATAGTAGTAGAAGGTTATAATTTTGTCGATTTTGACAATACGAATTCTTTTGCTTATTCTTTTCCAACAGAAATGCATGTTCCAATAGGAGGTTATACTGGCGTTGGATTTACATGGGGATTTGACGAAGCAGATAATACAAGTGGAACTTATGCTGACTTAAATGTCGCAAGTTGGTCTTGGCCAGCCATGATTGGAGGAGGATATCACTTCATGAAGTTAGAAGGTAAATTCATTGATTCGAACACAGATACTACTGCTTTTGCTTTTCATAATGGAACAGCTTCTAACAATGGTAATCACGAAGCAAATCATTTTTATGTGAAGTTAAATCAATCATTTACATTGTCTAATGACGCTTCTATTAATTTAAACATGGATTTATCCGAATGGTTTAAAAATCCAAATCAATGGGATTTAGATGCATTACACGATATGTTGATGCCAAATTATACTGTTCAGAAAATGATGAATGCTAATGGTCGTTCTGTATTTAGTTTAGGTTCGATTGTTCAGTAATTTAGTCTGTAATTTTAATTATCAAAAAGGCCTAGTTTAACTAAAGGCTAGGTTTTTTTCTATTTTTGTTAATATGAATTATAATTTAATATTAGTTTCTTTATTGTTATCAATTAGTCTTTTTAATTCTAGTTGTAGAAAACCTAAAGGATGTACAGATGTTACTGCGTTAAACTATGATGTTAATGCAGAAAAAGATGATGGGACTTGTGAGTATGAGGTAATTCCAGCTCCAACACCCTATACGCTAGAAGCTCCATATACTATTAGCCAATATTTACCTGCTCCAAGTATTCCAAATGATAATCCTTTAACAAATGAAGGTATAGCTTTAGGAAGAAAATTATTTTATGAAGAAAAACTATCTGCAAACAATACAATTAGCTGTGCTAGCTGTCATAAACAAGAAAATGCATTTACAGATGATGCTACCTTTAGTGTTGGTATTGATGGAATAGCTGGTAATAGAAACTCAATGCCGCTTATGAATATGGCTTGGGATTATGGATACCAATTTTTTTGGGATGGAAGATCAATTGGGCTAGAAGGTCAAGCTTTTGAACCTGTAACTAACCCGATAGAAATGCATAACACATGGGGTAGTGCTGTTAGTGAGTTACAAGCCGATGATAAGTATCCTGAATTATTTGAAAGAGCTTTTGGAACGAATGTGATAGACTCTAATTTAGTCGTAAAAGCATTGGCTCAATTTGAACGTACTTTAATCTCAGGGAATTCAAAATTTGATAAATATTTAAAAGGGCACTTAACGTTGAATCCTTCTGAATTAAGTGGATATAATATTTTTATGGATGAGTCTGGTGGAGATTGTTTTCATTGCCATGGAGATCCTTATAACCCTTTATGGACAGATAATCTTTATCATAACAATGGATTAGATGCTAGTTTTTCTGACTTAGGTAGAGGAGCGGTGACTGGGAATCCTTCAGACAATGGTAAATTTAAAACGCCATCATTAAGGAACTTATTATATACAGCACCTTATATGCATGATGGTCGTTTTCAAACTATAGATGAGGTAATTAATCATTACAGTATTGGTTTGCAATATTCAAGTACCATTGATCCTCTAATGAAAAATGTTAGTACAGGAGGTGTTCAATTAAATCCACAAGATAGAGCGGACTTAAAAGCTTTTTTATTGACGTTAACAGATGAGGAGTTCGTTACTGATTCTAGGTTTTCAGACCCTGACTAGATAATAGTAACTTTTAGCGATAAAAATTATGTAATCTAGCGTTTAGCTTTTTAATCGATTCCCATCTTTTCTTATCATTAATTTTAACTGCTGTGTGAGTTTTTGCGTAGTAAGGAAAAGGAGCTGAAAGTTGTTGAAAGTCTTTATTCTTAATAATAAAGGCATCGAACTTAATCCCTCTTTCATACTTCCTTTCGTAATTATAAATATTGTTTAAAGTTGTATTGTTAAAGTTGCTTTTTGAAATGCCAGAAATGAAGTAATTTACTGTATCTAAACTAATGTTTAATGAAATAGGAGTAAGGCTGTCGTCTAGGAATTTAATAGAGCTAAATTCTTTGTTTTTTAAGTGTTCTTTATCTGATGAGTAGTAAAAGTATACCGGACAAAAATTAAAGTATTCTTTAAATCCTTTTATGATGCTCATGTTGTCTAACGCTTGTAGCTCTTTAACTTCATCAGCTTTTTCCCTTAAACCTTTTGTATTATAGGCACCTATTGTATTTTGTTTAGTTTTTAGTTGTACCAATAAAACTCCTCCTTTTAATTCCTGTATTTGAGTTCTAGCCATTTCTTCTTTTACCATTTGCATTTCTTTAGCGGTAAGCGTATCTTGAGCTAGATTAACAAAAGCAAATAATCCTAGAATTATGGTTAATAAAAGTTTAGTCATAAAGAATTTATATTTCTAATTTATGATGAATATTAAAATTATTCATTCATTTCAGCTATTCGTTTAGCTATTTTAGTGTTGGGCTCTACTTCCAATTTGGTTGGAGCCGTTTCCCCTCCTCTCCACAACCAAAACCTTGCTCTCCTGATGTCGTTAAAATACAAGATTAAGGAAGGGTAGAACAAAATTAAGGCCATTGTTCCAAATAAAACACCAAAGGCAATAGATACGCCCATTGGGATTAAAAACTTAGCTTGGAAACTAGTCTCGAAGTAAATTAAGGGAAGTAAACCTGCAACAGTAGTGATAGAAGTTAAAATAATCGGTCTAAACCTAGCTCTACCTGCTTCTACAGCCGCTACTTCAATAGGCATTTTCTCTTTTAAGTTTCGGTTAAATTGGTCAAGCATTACTACAGCATCATTTACCAATATTCCAACTAAACCAATTACTCCTAAGAAACTAAAAATTGAAAATGGGATTCCTTTAATTCCATGTCCCAAGAGTGCACTAAAGATTCCTACAGGAATGACCATTAATATAATTCTAGCTTGATAGAAGGAAGAGAAGTTTAACGATAAAATGATTAGTATTAATAAGATCGCTAATACGAATGAAATTAATAAACTTTGAATAGATTCTTGAGCTTTTTCTGCTTGCCCTTTCACAGAATAGGAAACGTCGGGGAATTTATCTTTTAAAACGTCTAACAAGTCTTTCTTTATCTTAGTATTGACATCTGAGGATAATTCACTATCATAAAGACTCCCAATAATACGAACTTCCTTGTTCCCATTAATGTGCCTTATCGCTACTTTACCTCTTGAGATTTCATAAGTCGCTAATTCTGAAAGTGGAATTTCTAATCCTTGCTGTGTTTTAATTCTTAAATTATCTAAATCTCCTATAGAATTTCTGTCTTGTTCGGGAAAACGTGCCCAAATCTTAACTTCATCCCTTCCAATAATGACTCTTTGAATTTCTTTTCCGTAAAACCCTTGTCTAATTTGGCCTAATATTGTCGCTTCGTTTAAACCTAATAAGAAGGCTTTAGGTTTTAACTTTAAGTTTATTTCTCTATTCCCAATCCCAGAGTTGTCAGTTAAATCTAAGACTTCTGGCATAGCTTCTATTTCTGACTTAACCCAAGCTATTGCACTTTTTAACTCTTTAGAATTTACACTCTGTAATGAAATTGAAATGTCTTTTCCAAAAGGAGTGTCTCCTCCAATGGTGAATTTCTCTAGTTTTTTTAAAGAGTCTGCATTAATTCTATTCTTAATTTCTTTAGAAATCTCAACTGTTGAAATAAAATCATTTTCTTTCACCGATACACGGATGGAGCCTGCATGACTTCCCGTTTCGCTTATTCTTTGTGCTTGTCCAATATTAGCAGAGACATATTTTATTAAAGTATCATCAAACTCAGCGATTAAATCCTCATTATAATCATCCACAACATCGTTTAGATAAGAGATAAAAGACTTTGTTTTATTTTCTCGATCTCCGGGTTTAAAAGCAATATCTATAGAGATGTCATCGAATGGGATAGCAGGGAAGAAGGCTCCTTTTATGTATCCAGAATACATAAGGATTATAATCATTCCAATAAATATTATTGGTGTATATACAAACCATCTATAGTGCTTAATCATCTTATAAGATAATTTAGTGTAGGAGTTAGTCAGTTTTGATATTCCACCTTCTATAGATTTCCTAATATTATTATACCAATTAACATTAGTAGGATTCAGCACTTTTTTGCTGGAAAGGTGGGCTGGAAGAATTAAGAAAGCTTCTATCATAGAAAAAGCAAGACAAGCGATAACACTAAATGCCATTTCTTCCATCATTTCCATTTGTCCTCCAACAAATAAAAGAAAACCAAAAGCGACAATTGTGGTCAAAATAGAAGTAAATACAGAACTTAGGACTTCCATTGTCCCATCTATTGCAGCTTGTACAGGTGTTTTTCCTCTTTCATAATGAGAAAATATATTTTCAGCAATTACAATTCCATCATCAACCAAAATACCAACAACTAAAATCATCCCGAACAACGAGATCATATTGATAGTCATACCATATAGGGATCCTAAAAAGAACATTCCTAAGAATGAAAATGGAATTCCAAAAGCTACCCAAATGGAAAGTCTTAAACTTAAAAATAATCCTAATACAATGCAAACAAGCAATAAGCCGATTAATAGGTTATTGGTTAGCATATTGATTCTCTGATCTAATAATTCGGAGAACATAAAAAGCGTTTGCATTTCATAACCTTTATTTTTTTTGTTAAACTCAGAGATATAGTTATCTACAAAAACTGAAATACCATGTAAATCTTCTGAGGGAAGTTTCTTTATGACAAATGAGACACTCCGTTGACCATCAACATAATTTTCTATTGCAATATCAGAAAATTCAAACTTTACATCTGCAATGTCTTTTAATCGAATTAACTCACCAGTGGGAGAAGCTTTTATTACTATTTTTTCAATTTCTTTTGCATCAGTAGATTTATTAAGTGAACGAATATAAAGCTCTTCATCGTTTGATTTAATAGTCCCTCCAGAAATATCTATGTTGCTAGTTTGTACTTTCTGACTTATTTCATCGAAGGTTAAATTATATTTTAAAAGATCATCAGCCCTTACATCTATTGCGATTATTTGCGGAGCATAACCAAAAACAGTAATTTGAGACATTTCTTTTGAAGCTAAAAAGTCTCGTTCAATCTTATCGGACATTTCTTTTAAAAGATATAGATCATTGGGTCCTTTTAAAGTAAGGTAACCTACGAGTCCACCCATGCTTCCCATTCCTCGTGATTTTTGAGAAACGACAATAGGTCGTTCTGCTCCTTCTGGCATAGAAATTATACCATCAACTGCATTTTTAACCTCTTGTAATAAAATATTTAAATCCGTTCCTTCAATTGCTTCAATATTGACATTGCAAATATTTTCAGAAGAAGTAGAGCTCGTTTCTTTTACTCCTTCAATACCAGTAAGAGACTCTTCGATTTTCGTTGCAATTCCCTCTTCAATTTCTTCAGGAGAAGCCCCAGGGTAAACAACCGTTACAAAAATCATGTTAGGATTTAACTCGGGAAAAAAAGAATGGTTCATGGTAAAGATGCTCAATATCCCCGCTAATGCTGTAGTTACTATAATTGCATTAGACCAAATAGGGTACTTTACAAAAAATGAAATGAAATTTCTCATTGCTTCAACTTATTATTAATTAAGTATTGCTACTGTGGTACCGTCTTTAGCATTTACAATTGCTTCGGATACAATCTTCATCCCGTCTTTTAATCCTGTTACTAAAACAAATTTATCTTGGTAAGTAGAGATTTCAATATTAATCTCTTTCAATTCATTATTATTAGTAATTGAAAAAACCTTTTCATCATCAAAAATAGCAGTTCTTGGTATTTTTGCAGCTCTTAATAAAGAATTACAATTAATAGTAGATTCTAAGTACATGCCATTGTATAAATTATTTTTACCTGACATAATATCAACAAAAACTGGAATTGTTTGAGTGGTAGGGTTTACATAATTTCCTATCCTACTAATTTTTCCAAAAATAACGTTATCATTATTATGCTTAAGTTGAACTTCTTGTCCTTTGTTAATTAAGGAAAGATTATTAGCAAGGATAGGTATTTCGATTTCTAATTTACCTTCTCTTAATATTTTAATTACAGACATTCCTGGAGATACATTTGCTCCTTCATCAGTATAGGCTTCAATGATACTGCCAGAAAAAGGCGCAGTTATTGTATATTTTTTTAACCTCGCCTCATCACTTTGAATACTGTAATATTGGCTCAAAATATTTCTAGAAATAATGAAGCTTTTTTCTTTTGTTGATTTAAAATTGGGTAGTGGTGGAAGTGGTTTTTGAACGTCTATTTTTTCAAAAAATAGTTTCCATTGATCAAAACTTTCAGGGTAGTCTATATTTAAGTCTGGTAGAATAGCGGATAGTTGAGTTAAGAATGAGCTTTTCTTACTTTGTAGTCCTAACTTAACGTCATTATTTTTGATTGTAAATAAAACTTGACCTTTTTGGAAATGTGTTCCTTTTTTTATGTAAATTGAAGAAGAAAGTATTCCTTGTACTTCAGTAGAAATGTTAATTGATGTTGCAGAAATTACCTTACCATATCCCTTTAGTTCAATAGGGTGAATTTCATTTTTTATAGTAATCGCTTTGACATACTTAGGAGTAATAGAATCTGTTGTTAGTTGTTTTCCCTTTTGTTTTTTAGCCCTTATTTTTTCAGCATTTTCAACACCATGCTTTATACCAGCTTCTCTACCTATGCTAAAAGCTAAAGCTACAATTGTTATTATACAAAAACTTAAAATAACAATCAGTACATGTCTGATTTTCATAATTTTATAATTTTAGTTAATTATGACTATCTGTTTAAATGAAGTGTTGTTAAATTTAAAATTTCACAATCCAATTAAATTTATCTTCAGTTTTACCATGTTTATAAAGGTTTAAATATTCTAGGACTTTGTTAGAGAAATCTCTCGATGAAACCTCCGGTAGTTCATAATCAACACCTTCAAAATTAATTGTTTGAATTGGAGCGATAGTAGCAGCTGTTCCAGCTCCAAAAGCATCGACTAGCTCATTGTTTTTGATCGCAGTAATAATTTCTTCAACCGTAACTTTTCTTTCTTCTATTTCGTATCCCCAATCTCTAGCAATCTCAATGACACTTTTTCGAGTCACTCCATCTAAAATGGTATCACTTGATTTAGGAGTAATAATTCTATTGCCAATTTGAAAAACAACATTCATAGTACCAGCTTCCTCTATGTATTTATGCTCTTGAGCATCTGTCCAGATTAATTGTTGGTAACCTTGTTCTTGAGCTAATTTAGCAGGGTACAAAGATGCAGCGTAATTACCTCCAGCTTTTGCAGCTCCAGTTCCTCCATGTGCAGCTCTAGTATACTCTGTTTCTATTTTAACGCGAACAGGCTCTGTATAATATGATCCGACAGGACATGTGAAAATCATGAACTTGTAGGTAGAGGAAGGTCTAATTCCAACATATGGATCAGTTGCAATCATAAATGGTCTGATGTACATGGAGTATCCTTCTTTTTCAGGAATCCACATACGATCTATGTCAACTAACGTTTTAATGAAATCAACAAATACATCTTCAGGTATTTCAGGCATACACATTCTAGTAGCAGACTGATTGAAGCGTTTAGCATTTTGCTTAGGTCTAAACAAGAAAACTTCCCCTTCTTTATTCTTATAGGCTTTCATTCCTTCAAAAATGGTTTGACCATAATGCAAAACAGATGTAGCTGGTGTTAAAGAAAGATTTTCAAAAGGTTCAATAGAAGGTTTTTGCCATGCTCCGTCTTTGTAGTCCATAATTAACATGTGATCAGAAAATACTTTACCAAAAGGTAAATTATCCCAATCTACTGAATTAATTCTTGATTGGTCTATTTTGGTAATTTCTAATTGCATGTTATCAGTTGCCATCTGGTTTGATTTTATTTGTCACGAAAATACTAAAATTTACCATGATTTAAAAGCTATTTTATGTTTAATACAAAGAATGTTGATAAAAGCTTTTTAAGTAAAAAAGCACCCTATAAAATAAGGTGCTCTTTTTATTTTTTCTTAATGAATAAATAAGATTACATCGGCATCTTTCCATCCATACCTTTAAACTGTTTCATCATTGTAGCCATATTCTTTTTGTTACTCATCATTTTCATCATTTTACGAGTGTCTTCAAATTGTTTCATCAATTTATTTACATCTTGTAGTGATGTTCCACTTCCTTTTGCAATACGATTTCTACGACTAGTAGTAATAATTTTAGGGTTACTTTTTTCTTTAGGAGTCATAGAGCTAATGATTGCTTCTATTGGTTTAAAAGCATCGTCTTCTACCTCTACATCCTTCATTGCTTTTCTCATTCCAGGAATCATACCAACCAAATCTTTCATGTTTCCCATTTTTTTGATTTGTTGGATCTGGTTGTAGAAGTCATTAAAATCAAAGGTGTTTTTTTGAATTTTTTTATGAATTCTTTTTGCTTCCTCTTCATCAAACTGCTCTTGTGCTCTTTCTACTAAAGAAACCACATCTCCCATACCAAGGATACGGTCTGCCATACGTTCTGGATGGAAAACATCAATTGCCTCCATTTTTTCTCCAGTTCCTATAAATTTTATGGGCTTATTTACTACAGATTTAATAGATATTGCTGCTCCACCACGAGTATCACCATCTAATTTGGTTAAAACAACGCCATCAAAGTTTATTCGATCATTAAATGCTTTAGCTGTATTCACCGCATCTTGACCAGTCATTGCATCAACAACAAATAAGGTTTCAGTTGGATTAATAGTTCTTTTTACAAGGGCTATTTCTTCCATCATCTGCTCATCAACAGCTAAACGACCTGCAGTATCTATTATTACAACGTTAAAACCGTTACTTTTAGCATAATCAATACCTTTTTGAGCAATACTTTCTGGTTTTTTGTTTTCACGATCAGAAAATACTTCGACACCAATTTGTTCACCAACTACTTCTAGTTGATCTATAGCAGCTGGACGATAAACATCACAGGCAACTAATAGGGGCTTTAAATTTTTCTTTGTTTTTAAGTAATTTGCTAATTTTCCAGAGAAAGTAGTCTTTCCTGACCCTTGTAAACCAGACATTAAGATGATCCCAGGCGAGCCTTTCGTTTCAACCTCTTCAGAAGTTCCTCCCATCAAGTCTTTCAACTCAGAATGGGTAATTTTAATCATTAACTGATTAGGAGAAATAGAAGTTAATACATTTTCTCCTAAAGCTTTTTCTTTAACTCTATTCGTGAAATCTTTTGCTGTTTTAAAGTTGACATCGGCATCAAGCAATGCTCTACGTACTTCTTTAAGTGTTTCAGCAACGTTAATTTCTGTTATTTGTCCTTGTCCTTTTAATACTTTAAAGGCTCTGTCGAACTTGTCGGATAAATTTTCAAACATAATTTTTAGGTAATAAAGTGAGCGAAGTTAATAAATTGAACTGTTTTAAAGAAATTTATTATCCCTTACTCTTGTAAACTTTGATCCCAATCTTTAAATACGGGTTCATAACCTTGGGCTTCAATGGCTTTTATAAACTCGCTTGTAGGTCTTTTATCATTTATTTCAAATTGTTCGAGGTTTACTTTAGGGTTAGCATATCCCCCTGGATCTGTTTTAGCATCTGCACTAATAGAGGTGATTCCAAATTTAACACAGTTTTCTCTAAAAGATTTAGATTCTCTGGTAGACATAGAAAGTTCTATTTCTTGGTTAAATATTCTGTAAGCACAAATTAGTTGTATTAACTCTTTATCGGTCATTACAGATTTTAACTCCGCACCTCCAGCACATGGCCTAAGTCTTGGGAAAGAGATTGCATATTTCGTTTTCCAATATTTTTTTTCAAGGTAATCTAAGTGTGTGGCACAATAAAAACTATCTGTTCTCCAATCTTCTAATCCAATTAATACGCCAAGTCCCATTTTATGAATTTCAGCACGTCCTAAACGGTCATGTGTGTCTAATCGATATTCAAAATTAGATTTTTTCCCCTTAGGATGATGAATCTTATAATTTTCTTTATGGTAAGTTTCCTGATAAACTAATACAGCATTGATGCCTTCTTCAATTAAATCTCTATACTCCTCTTCATCTAATGGCTGCACTTCAATTGCAATGTTAGAAAAGTAAGGTTTAATTAGTCGAACTGCATTCTTAAAATAATCGACTCCTACGGTTTTATTAGCTTCACCTGTTACAATTAATACGTGATCATAACCATAAGATTTAATGACTTTAACTTCTTCTAGAATCTCTTCATCAGTAAGTGTTTTTCTAGCAATTTTAATATCTAAGCTAAAGCCACAATAAGTGCATATGTTTTGACACTCATTAGATAAGTATAGTGGAATATAGAACTGTACAGTTTTTCCAAATCGTTCTTGAGTCAAACGATTACTTAATTGAGCCATTTCTTCTAAATAAGGCTCAGCAGCTGGAGAAATCAAAGCTTTAAAGTCTTCCAAAGACCTTTTGTTTTCTTTTAATGCATGCTCTACATCTTCAGAAGTTTTACTGTAAATACTTTTTTCTACTGATTCCCAGTCGAGGGATTTTATTTTGTTTTTGAAATTCAATATTGTTTTTTATATAGTTTGAATATCAAAGATAATACAAATTGAAGAGAACAAATTCAGATTATTCTTTATTTTTGCTGGTCTAATCTTAACTTATTTTGAAAACAATAGTAATCGACAATTACGATTCTTTTACCTATAATTTAGTGAGGTATATTCATCTTGCTACCGGAGTAGAACCTCTTGTTGTAAGGAATGATGCGTTTGAATTAGGTTTTATTGATCAATTTGATGTAATTGTTTTATCTCCTGGTCCTGGTTTACCCTCTGATGCTGGTTTATTGTTAAAAGTAATTGAAAGGTATCATCAAACTAAAAAGATACTTGGAGTTTGTCTAGGGCATCAGGCCATAGGAGAGTTTTTTGGGTGTTCTCTAAGACTGTTAGATGAAGTAAAGCATGGCGTTGCAACTAAGCTTAACTTCGTAGAAAAAGATTTGATTTATAGAAACATTCCTAACGAAACACTCGTCGGTCGTTATCATTCTTGGGTGTTGGATGAAAAAAAAATTTCCAAAGAGATTACGATAACAAGCATGACAGATGGAGAAGTAATTATGGGATTAAGACATAAAACACTCCCGATTTATGGTGTTCAGTTTCATCCTGAATCTATTTTGACTACTGAAGGATTAAAAATAATTGAGAATTTTTATAAGATATAGTTCCATAAAGCTAACTTTGGCATAAATGAACATCATACCAAAAACACACACGCCACGTTGGATTATCTTTTTGATAGATATTTTCTTAAGTCTGACTGCTCTTGCAATCGCTTACCTTATTCGTTTTGATTTTGTTAACATTGATGCAGCATCATTAGAAAAAGAATGGATGATTTTAAGGTTTGCTTTACCAGTTTATATCTTGGTAAAAGCCTTGTCATTTATTATAGGGAAAACTTATGCAGGTATAATACGGTATACAAGTACTCAAGATGCTAAACGTATTTTTTTAGTAGTTACGATTGGTAGCCTTGTTTTATTTGGTTTAGTTCCTATTCGATACTATTATTTTGATCAAACTTACTTCTTGCCTTTATCCATTATTTTTGTTGACTATTTAGCAACTATTTTTTTATTAATCACCTCTAGAGTTATAGTGAAGTTACTCTACATAGAAGTTCAAAAGTCGAGAGGAGCCACTAAGAATGTCATTATTTATGGAGCTGGAGAGATGGGGCTAATTACCAAGCGTACTTTAGAGCGAGACACCAATATTATCTATAATGTGATTGGTTTCATTGATGAAAATCCAAAGTTAAAGGGTAAATTATTAGAAAGGACTCCCATAAAGTCTAGAAAGAATATTGAGAAATGGGCTGAAAAGAATAAAATTGATATTGTTATTATTGCAATAAAACATCCGAATGCTTCTAATTCTAGAAAATTGATAGACACTTGCTTGGAATTAGATATAGAAGTATTATCTGTTCCTCCCATTGAGAACTGGATAAATGGACAGTTTTCCTCAGGACAGATTAAGAAAGTAAAAATTGAAGATTTATTGGGAAGAGAAGAGATAGCGTTAAGTACTGAAAACATAGAAGCTCAGGTAAGCGGTAAAGTGGTCCTAATTACTGGAGCTGCAGGTTCTATTGGAAGTGAAATGGCTCGACAATTGTTAACGTTTAATCCCAAACAATTAATTTTACTCGACCAAGCTGAAAGTCCTATTTATGATTTAGAAATAGAATTAAAAGATCGTAAACATAACATCGAAAAAACGATAGTTATAGCTGATGTTTCCAGTGAGGTTAGAATGCGTAATACTTTTAAAACCTATCGTCCTCAAGTAGTTTTTCATGCTGCAGCTTATAAGCATGTTCCGCTTATGGAAAATAACCCTTCTGAAGCGATTAAAGTTAATGTGAATGGTAGTAAAGTCTTAGCTGACATGGCTAATGAGTTTAATGTTGCTACTTTTGTAATGATTTCTACTGATAAAGCAGTCAATCCTACTAATATTATGGGGGCTTCTAAGCGTATCGCCGAGATTTATATACAAGCGCTAAATAAACATTCCAAGACACAATACATTACGACGCGTTTTGGGAATGTACTAGGAAGTAACGGAAGTGTGATTCCTTTATTTAAAAAACAGCTCGAAAATGGAGGCCCTTTAACAGTTACTGATGAAAAAGTTACTCGTTATTTCATGACTATTCCTGAAGCTTGTCAGTTGGTTTTAGAAGCTGGAAGTATGGGGAAGGGAGGAGAAGTTTTTGTTTTTGATATGGGAGAAAGTGTTAAGATCATTGATTTAGCTAAGAAAATGATTCAACTTTCTGGCTTAAAAGAGGGCGTAGATATTCAAATTAAAATAACAGGACTTAGACCTGGCGAAAAGCTATATGAAGAGTTATTGAATCAGGAAGAAACAACATTGCCTACTCATCATAAGAAGATTATGATTGGAAAGGTTAAAGAGTATGACTTTGAAACTGTCTCTAATCAAATTTCTGAGTTAATAAAGGACTATGACAAACAAGAAAACTATTCTATTGTAAAACAAATGAAGCAATTAGTGCCTGAATTTGTAAGTAATAATTCAGAGTATAGTCAGTTAGATAAAGTAAAATAACAGGAGTTATACCACCGCAATAAAACTAATTTCGACATTAACATTCTTAGGTAATCCTAAAACTGCTACTGTTTCTCTTGCAGGAGGCAAATCAGTAAAATAAGCAGCATAAACTTTATTTACAGCATCAAAGTTTGCCATATCACTTAAGAAAATAGAGCATTTAACTAGGTTGGAGAAGTTCATGTCAGCTGCTTCTAGAACACTTTTTACATTTTCCATTACTTGTTCTGTCTCCATTTCAATAGAATCTAAAACAAGTTCGTTTGTTGATGGGTTGATAGCGATTTGTCCACTGGCATATAAAGTGCCATTTTTTAAAATAGCTTGACTATATGGTCCAATTGGAGCAGGGGCGTTTTTGTAATTGATTACTTTTTTCATAAAATAAGATCTAAATATAAAATTAAACAAAAATATTGATGCTAATGTTTATTCACTTAATTTTGTATTAAGATAATGAATTAACATGGTAAAAGAAATTACAATAGAAAAAGCTGTTCCTAGGTCTTTAAGTAATGATCGTCCTAATTTTAAGAAAGGATTAGAGCTTAATCTGTTTTTTGGCTTATTTTTAACAATAGGAGGGGCTGCTTTGTTTTTATTGTCTTCTTTTGCTTTTCAACTATTTTACCCTGGGTTATTTTTGTTGTTAATAGGTGTTTTTGGCTTTATTGTATCTAGAAATGCAGTATCTAAGATTCAGTTAAGAAAACAGTTGTTTATAAACGGAGAACTTGTTTCTGCAAAGGTTTTAAAACATGGAAGAAAATTCAATATATTTAAATCTCAAAAAGACTATACCGTTACAGTTGAATGTAGAGACACTAAGAAACAAATTGAACTCGTTAGCAGTAAATTTTTACTTTTAGAGCTTCTACCGATTGAAGCAGAAATCATAGGATTTAAAAAAGGATTAGATTATTTCTTCCCTCAAGAAATCATGTGTAAGATTGTTTTGAAATAATTAGAGGTCTTAAAAAGCACTTATTAATAAGTCTAAATCTTTATAAGGGAGGGTAAATGTTTCTCCTAAATAAGAAGAAGTCAGCGTCCCATTATAAATATATACCCCATGTCGAAACCCTTTATTCATTCGAATTAATTTTTCGCAACCTCCGCCATCAGCAATGTTTAATACTAATGGTGCAAAAATATTACTCAATGCATAAGAAGCAGTTCTAGAAACCCGAGAGGCAACATTTGGCACACAATAATGCGTGATTCCATGTACTGTAAAAGTAGGCTTCTCATGAGTGGTGACTTTAGAGGTTTCAAAGCACCCTCCTTGGTCGATACTTATATCAATAATTACAGATCCTTGTTTCATCTCTTCCACCATTTCTTCAGAAACAACACAAGGGGTTCTTCCATAAGATGCTCTCATTGCCCCAATGGCAACATCTGCTCTCATTAATGCTTTTGATAGTACTTTTGGTTGTATAACTGAAGTAAACACACTTTGACCTAAATCTCTTTGAAGTCTTCTTAAACGATAAACAGAACTATCAAATACTTTTACAGAAGCACCTAATGCTAATGCACTTCTTGCAGCAAATTGACCAACTGTTCCTGCTCCAATAATGACAACTTCAGTAGGTGTTATTCCTGCAACACCACCCAACATTAGACCTTTACCTTCATTTATATTACTCAGTAATTCCCCAGCGATTAGAATAGAGGTAGTTCCGGCAATTTCTCCCATAGAACGAATAATTGGGAATATATCCTCCTCGTCTTTTACATAATCCCAAGCAATGGCAGTAATTTTCTTTTCCATTAACTTACGTAAAATATTAGCAGGTTGTACGGTTAACTGTAATGCAGAAAATAAGGTTTGTTTATGCTTCATCATCTCTATCTCTACTAGAGAAGGAGGAGTAATCTTTAATATGATATCAGCTTCGTAAACTTGTTGAGTCGAGTAAGCAATTTCTGCCCCTGCCTCGCTATAGTCTCTATCCGAAAAGTTAGCATGTTTACCTGCGTTACTTTCTATTAAAACTCGATGACCGTTATTCACAATTAACGAAACAGCTTCTGGAACTAGAGCAACTCTATGTTCTTGAAATTCAGTTTCTCTAGGGATTCCTATAAAAAGGCTTTGCTTTTTTTTGCCTATTTCAAGCATTTCTTCTTGTGGCAAAAGGGCAGCTTCTCTAGCTAACGATTTTAATGCATCTCCAGATGTTATCATGATGTAATGGTTATTAGTCTATGATTGTTCGGTAAGGTTTCTATTGCAACCTTTACGTAAATTTCGGGTAAAAGGTTCTCGATTTTTTCAGCCCATTCAACAAAACAGATGCTGCCATTATAAAGAGGTTCGTCTAAACCGCTTTCTATGGCTTCGTTTTCATCTTTTAGTCGATAAAAATCAAAATGATTTATTTCTCCAAATTCTTTAGAAAAGTAAGTGTTTAAAATGCTATAAGTTGGACTGGATGGTTTGTCTTGTATGTTAAGTAATTGGCAGGTATTAGAAATTAGTGTTGTTTTTCCAGCTCCCATTTCTCCGTCGACAATAAATATTTTTTGTGTATTACAAAGGTTTTTAATTGCTATAGAAACTTGCTCTAGCGCATCAATATTTTTAATATTGAAAACCTGTTCTTTCATTATTTTTTACGGACAATATATAACATTTCTCCTTCATGAAAACGATATCTGTTATACGTTTCTTCATCAAGCTCTTTTCTATAGTCGTATTCTTCTACTTCAAAACCAGCAGAACGCAGAACATCAGGATAATTAGTCCCATATAGGCGAACATGGTCGTATTGCCAAAAGTGCTTCTCTCTTTCTTTAGGATCAGTAATTGAAGCATCTTCGTATGTTGTATCTCTTGTCGTATCAATTGGAACTTGGAAAACACCCCAACCTCCTGGTTTCATGATGCGCAACAATTCTTTCAGACACTGTAAATCATTCTCAACATGTTCCATTACATGATTACAAAAAATCACGTCATATTGATTATCTTCAAGAGGTATTTTATGTAAATCAAAATGGAGATCTGCTAATGGAGACTCTAAGTCTCCTGTTGTATAGTCAATATTTTTTTGTTTTCTAAATGTTTTATAAAAACACTGTTCAGGTGCTATATGCATCACTTTTAGATCGTCGGTGAAAAAGTTAGATTTTGTTTTAAGGTAAACCCACATTAAACGATGTCTCTCCAGTGTTAGATCATATGGGCATAGTACATTTTCTCTTTGGTGATCATTATAGCCATAAGGCAAGAACTTTTTGAAACTCTTTTCACAAACGGGACATTCTACATTATCTCCTTTTAAAACTACAGGGGCAAAGATCTTAAAAACATAACTCAAACGAATTAATAAAGGTCTAGGAATAGTGTTTAGAGCAAACTTGAAAATCTTTTTCATGACTTATTTTTTTAATAAACTCTCGATTTCCATAGCGTAATCTAAGGAGTCATCTAAGTAGAAACTTAAATCAGGAGTTTTTCTTAACTGCATTTTTATAACTTGACTTAATGCATGTTTTACTTTAGATTTATTGTCTTTAATGCTTTGTAATACAGCTTCTTTGTTTTTATTTCCAAAGATGCTTAAATAGACTTTAGCAGTCGATAAATCTGGAGCTACTCTAACTATAGTAGTACTTACCATCGCCCCTAAACAAATGTTTCTTGCTTCCTTTTGAAAAATAATACTTAATTCTTGTTGTATTAATTCTGCTATTTTTTCTTGTCTGATTGTTGCCATAAAGTAACAAAGATACAATTTCTATTTGATAATTTAATAGCTTTTAAACTTGGAGTTAAATCTCCTTAAAATAGAGGATATGAACCGTTTGTTTAATGGCTCTTTTAGTTTCCTAGATAATTGATTATATTTGCTAGTAACTTAAATTATTACAGCTATGAAATCTCCAATTCTAAAATCTAAGTTCTTTAAATTAAATAATGCTAGGCAATTTGATTATATGCCCATGTATTATGATGCAGATAAAGAGCGAATGGAAGATCGTAAAGCTAGAATAGCAAAGGAGCTAGAATTAGAAAAGAAATCTGTTTCTGATGAGGCTCTAAATATGAGAATGAGTTATGAACGAAATCATGCTCACCGCCAAACAGCAAATGCTCAAAAATGGTCTTCCATAAGACTGATTGCTATTATGTTAGTGTTAAGTTTTATTTTTTATAAGATTTTCATTAATCTAGAAGGGGTAATTGCTGCTATTTAATGAAAATAACTACAGTTTTTATTTTTCTTATTGTTTGTTTAGGTTTCTTTTCTCAAGAATACTATCCTAAAAAGGTTGAGTCTACAATAGAAGATATTAATGGATTAGGAAAACTATTAAGAGTAGAATTTAGGAAATTAGAAGAGTTCAAAGTTGATAGTATATCACCATATATTGTATACTCATTTAGTTATGACAATGAAAGAAGATTAATCAATTCTGATAAACTTGTTAGAACTTATAGATATATTGAGAAAACTGTATATAAAAGTGATTTTGAATATGACTTATATAGAGATTATAAGCTATCAGAATGGGTTAGAAATGTTTATGATAGTAATAAAAAAATAATTAAAAGAAAATATGAATGTTATGAAATAGATTCATATCATGAAACTTATATTAATGAGTTAGGTATGGATACGCTTTTAATAGCTTGTGTTGATAATGATTGTGAAAAAGTATGGAGCAAGATGTACAACTCATTAAATCAATTAATAAAATATCAGGTATATGCTTATGATGACTCTATTGTTTTTAAGGAAGTTTTTGGCTATGATAGTTTAAATCGAATTATTAATACGAACAAATTAATTTATGACCTTTCAGGTACAGATTTATATGGTCTAGAGGGAAACGAATTAGTTGATTATGATTTTCTTACAACTAAAGAGGTTATAAAAAGAAGAGTTATAAATTATAATACTGAATTTATAGAAATTAAGTATTATGATTTTAATAAAAATGAATCTATAAAAAAATATTCTTTAGATAAATATGGTAATGTTTTAAAATGTAAAGAACTATTTAAAGGGAACGAGGTTTTGATTTTTCAACGAAAATATAGCTACGATAAAAAGTTTGTTACTGAGTACAGGTTTTCAAATAATAAAGCTACAGAGAGTGTAAAATATTTTTTTTCTAATGAAAACTAGAATCGGAATTTTAGGAATAGGTGGAGTTGGAGGTTATTTTGGTGGTTTATTAGCCTCAAAATACATAGGTTCTGAGAGCGTTGAAATTATTTTTATTACTAGACCTGAAACTGAAAAAGTAATAAAAGAAAAAGGTCTGAAGTTAATTACACCTGAAACTGAACAAATAGTATTTCCTGATTTAGTAACAAGTAATGCTAATTCGATAGGAATCTTAGATGTTCTAATTATTACAGTTAAGAGTTATGATTTAGAAGAGTCAATAACCAATTATAGCGCTGTAATTAATAATGATACTATAATTTTACCATTATTAAATGGAGTAGATGCTAAAGGAAAAGTAGAAGGTTTTTTTCCAAATAATTTGGTGTTAGATGGTTGTGTCTTTATAATATCTAAGATAGTTGAGAGAGGAGTGGTTAAAAGAGTAGCAGGTGAAGGAGTTTTGTATTTTGGTTCTGAGACAGAAGATAAACGATTAAGTAAATTACATCAGCTATTTTTAGTAGCAGGTATTAATGCTAAGTATGCGCCAAATATTTTAGAATTTGTTTGGGGAAAGTATTTGTTTATTTCTAGCTTGGCAAGCTTGACGAGTTATTTAGAATGTACAACTGGACAAATATTTGAAAATAAAAAGTACGAAAACTTACTGATTCAGTTACTAAATGAATTTAAGTCTGTTGCTGATGCAAATTCTATTATGCTTTCCGAATCGATAATAGAAGATACCGTACTTAAAATGGAGTCTTTACCTTATGAGACGACAACTTCTATGCAGCGTGATTATCAACAAAATAAAAAAACAAAATACAAATCGTTAACTAAATACATTGTTGATTTAGGGACGCAACTAGAAGTTAAAATTCCAACTTTTGAATTGATTCTTGCAGAATTTGAGAGAAGAGCAAGGCTTAATTAAGCATGCCATATTCTCCAAGCCATTTCAGCTTGTTGATGCAGCATGGTTAAACCATTTAAAATTACTGCACCATTTTCTTTACCATTTTTTAAGAATTTTGTTTCCTGTGGATTGTAGACTAAATCAACAAATAAATGTTCGTTGGTTACTTTAGCCAAAGGAATATTTGGTGTTTCTTCTATGTTAGGGAAAGTCCCTAAAGGAGTTGTGTTTACTATCATTTTATGAAAATGAATAACATTATCATTAACGTCTTCCCAATTAATAATATTTCCTTTTGTAGGTTTTCTAGAGGCGTATAAAACAGAAGCTCCATATTGCTTTTGTAATAAGTGAGCAACCGCTTTAGAAGCTCCACCAGTTCCTAAAATCAAGATACGCTCATGCCTGGATTTAAAGTAAGGCTTTATTAATTGATGAAATCCAAAAGCGTCGGTATTGTAACCAATAAGTTGATATTCGTTTCCTGACCAAATGACTTTTACAGTGTTGACTGCCCCAATCTCTTGCGCTGTTTCGTCTAGTTTGTCTAAATAGGGAATGATAGACTGTTTGTATGGAATGGTAACATTAAACCCGTTTAACTTTTGCTCTATGACTAGGGTTTTAATTTCTTCGATATTTTTGAGTTCGAAGTTTTCGTAGGAGTAACCTATAATTTCTTCCTGCTCAAATTTGTCATTAAAATATTGTTTTGAAAACGAATGTTTTAATGGTTGACCAATTAATCCAAGTTTCATAGTGTTTATTATTAAGTAAGTTACTTCGAGTGTTTTTTCAATATGAAATGTTATGAGTGATTTCGAGGAGTTTTATTTCCTTACCCACAACTGAATCCCTTCTGGGCTCTTCCAAGCATAATTCATGGTCTTGTTTATAAAAGAGCGTTTATAATTAGTCGGGAAGAAAGCAGCGCATTTTGGGACATTTAAATTCCATTTTCTGGATTTAGCTTGTTCTCCTTGTAGAATTAAGACACTAAATTTATGCTTATCCTGAGTGTCAATTGCAACAACTGGAAATCCCTTATTTGCCATTAACTGAGAGTTGTCAAGGGCTTCTTGGGAGTTGGCTAATCCTAAATTTTTCCAAGTATTGTCTTTGATAATAATATTATGGATATCATGATAATCAACAAATTCATTATTAACTTTTAAATCATCAACTCCATTGTATTCACAAATAGCTCTTGCAGTAAAAGTTTTACAAAAAGAAGAGGATTCATCTTCATTACATAGTTGGTATTCTTCCAGAATAGATTCTATAGTCATTCTTTTCTCAGGTTTTGTTGGTAATTCTTCAATACAAGAAAAGACAAAAACAGATAGTAGAACTAGGATGAAAAAGGGAGCTAACTTCATGATATTTTTAATTATTAAAAATGCAAAGATACTCAATAGATATAGTTTTGTATCCCTTTTTATTTTTTAGGCCATATAATTTCATGGGGTGACTTTTACCTGGGCTTATTTCTTTCGTTTAATCAAGAAAAAGACCTCAAAATAATTCGGTTTATTAGTCTAAGGAATAAATGAGAAAGTTTAAAATATTTAGTAGACTTTCAATTACTTCCTAGATAAAATCTTACTTTTGAAGTATCAATTAATTAAGAATAGAGGTATGAAAGTAGTTTTTATGGGAACCCCAGATTTTGCTGTTGCAAGTTTAGATGCGATTAATAAAAGTAAGCATGAAGTAGTAGGTGTTGTTACTAATATTGACAAAAAATCGGGTAGGGGTCAGAAAGTTTCTGTCTCACCAGTAAAAACATATGCTTTAGAAAACAACTTGACTTTATTGCAACCCGAGAAATTTAAAAACGAAGAGTTTCTTTTAGAATTAAAAGCATTGAACGCAGATTTATTTGTTGTGGTTGCCTTTAGAATGTTACCAGAAGTTGTTTGGGCTATGCCTCCAAAAGGGACCATTAATTTACACGGATCTATTCTACCAAATTATAGAGGAGCTGCTCCTTTAAATTGGGCCATAATTAATGGGGATAAAGAAACAGGAGCTTCTACTTTTTTTATCGAAAAAGAAATAGATACTGGCGAAGTTATAGACATTGCTAAGTTACCTATTGGAGAAAATACAACTGCTGGAGAATTACATGACGAATTAATGATCGTTGGAGCAAAAACATTAGTTGGAACGTTGGATAAAATAGAAGTAGGAGAAGGAAATGGAATTCCACAAAACGAATTGATAAAAGGGGATGAAAAACCTGCTCCGAAGATTTTTAAAGAAACCTGTCAAATAGATTGGAATAAATCAGCTCAAGAAGTGCATGATTTAGTACGAGGATTAAGTCCATATCCTGTAGCTTGGTCTAATTTTACATTTAAGGGTAAACAAGTAGTAGCCAAAGTTTTTGAAACTAGAATAACAGAAAAAGTTAAACTAGTTGATGGAGTAGAGGTCGCGGTAGAGCAATTGGCTGTTGGAAAAATAAAAACTGATAACAAAACCTTTTTAAATGTTGGCTGTAAAGAGGGCAATGTTTCTATTATATCGATTCAATTACCAGGTAAAAAACGAATAGATATTAAGTCTTTTTTGAATGGATTTAAATTGGATGAGGAGGTTGATTTTTTCTTCTAACTACTTTAAATGAACATATCACAGCACCATCCGCTCTGTTAACTCTAAATCAATTAGGATATCAATTTGTTCTTTTAGTCGGCTATGATGAATTGGAGTTGCTAATTTATTAAGTGCACGGATTCCTATTTTCTTTTTTGTTTCAAATTCATCATCCAGTACAGTAGTTCGTACAATATAAAAACGCCATTGTTCTAGGTTTAGAATATCCATTTTTGCTACATCTTTTTCGGTAGATAAGGCAAAAATATAGAGTTCAGCTTCTCGGTTTCTAAACGTCATAGAATTACTTTGTTTAGCATCTATTCCTTTTTTAGGGGCAATGTCGTACAATACTCGTTTTGGTTTAGTCTGTTTCCAACTTTGTATATAACCTGAAGTCTTTACTGCAATTTTTTTCTTTCTATAACGGAGTTCACACCCTTGCCAATCTATTCGGGGCATGTTAGTTAATTCCAACGCTTTTGCAATTAGAAATAAACTTAAATCATCCCTATTTTTATTAATTAAGATGTCGGAATAAGTCCATTGCCAAAAGTCTAAGATACGTGTATCCTTTATTCCTTTTATGGGTTCTTTTCCTTTGTACATTTATTATTTTTATTATTGCATGAGAGATAGAAGTGGCATTCTTTTTTTAGCGTTATTAGAATCAATTTCTACAAGAGGAGAATGTGAAAAAAGATAAATCGCTTCGACTTTGCTCAGGATCAACTTCTAGCTCGACCTTATTATCTTTTAAAAAAGGTCATGCTTAAAACTAAAATTTAGAAAATCGATCAATTTGATCATTTAATAAACTTAAAGCCCTTTCATCTATCAATTGATCTTCTTTTATCAGTAGTTCTACTCCAGATAATTTTGGTTTAGCAGATAATACTTCAACTTTTAAATAGTGCAAAATATCTGAAAATTGGTCTAATGGTCTTAAGGCACCTGTATGACCAGAAGATAAACCAACCAATGCTGCTTTCTTGTTATGGAAATTCTTTGGATGCACAGCGTCAATAAAAGCTTTTAAAATACCCGGAAATCCTCCATTGTATTCAGGGATAATAAATATAAACTTATCAGCATTAACAATTTTATCATTAACAATTTTATTGAATTCTGTAGAACCTTCTCCATAAGTGTCAGTAAAAACAAAATCTCTAGGTAAATCTTTTAGACAAAGAACTTGACTCTCTTCAGGTGTGTATTTGTTGTAAAAATTAGCAATCTTTTCAGAGTTACTACCAGGTCTATTTGTTCCTGCAATGATTGTAATCATGTTTATCTATTATTATAAAATAATTTCTTTTAACTCTTTAATTGTTTGAGTTGGGTTTTTTGATTTAAAAACAAAACTTCCAGCAACTAAAACATCAGCTCCTGCCTCTAGGAGCATTTTTGCATTTTCGGAGGTCACTCCACCATCAATTTCAATCTTAGTGTCTAAGTTATATTTTGTGATTAACTCTTTTAATTTAGCTACTTTTCTGTATGTTCCTTCAATGAAAGATTGTCCTCCAAAACCAGGATTAACACTCATGATACAAACTAAGTCGATATCTTCCAAGATTGGTTCTAATAAATCAATAGAGGTGTGAGGGTTTAAAGCCACTCCAGTTTTCATTCCTTCAGCTTTAATAGCTTGAAGCGTTCTATGTAAATGGGGGCAGGCTTCATAATGTACAGTTAGAATATTTGCTCCAGCCTCTTTAAAGTCTTTAATATAACGATCAGGATTTTCAATCATTAAATGTACATCTAAAGGTTTTAAAGTATGTTTATTAATGGCTTTAATTACTGGCATTCCAAATGAAATATTTGGAACAAACATTCCATCCATAATATCTAGGTGAAACCAATCTGCATCACTATTATTGATCATTTCACATTCAGCTTGTAAATTTCCGAAATCTGCAGCCAATAGAGAAGGAGCTATAAGGTGTTTCATTTTAAATTCTAATTATTTATTTATACAAAGAAACAAAATATAATTGGGAAAAAGATAAGGGGATTATATCTATGTTCATTACCTACTAGAAGTGTTAATAAACATTAGATCTAAAAACCAAAGGTGTGTTATTATTACTTACATTTTTTTTAATTTTGTTTCTTAAGGATATTTAACAAAAACATTTCATGAAGAAATTATTAATATTATTAATCATCATAGGAATAGCGTTATATTTTACCAATCCAACAGAGGAAGAGTTTACAATTTATCGTGAAAACTATATTGCTAGCCGAATTAAAGGAAGTGAAAAAGAGGCTTCAAAACTAAAAAGTATTTTAGGCGATTTAGCTGTAGAAGTTGGAAGTAAGCTAACACAAGATTTAACCAGTAAAGAAAATTATTACTTATTTACGCTTTACGAAGTTAATTTGGATAAACAAGAGCCCTATAAATTCTTAGGAATAGGTAAAAACTTCTTACCTTTGCAAGCTGAAGAACCTTTTAAACAAAAATAAAATTAGATGAAAAAAGCAATTATACATACAGGAAAAGGAGATATGACAGTAGAGTTCTACGAGAAAGATGCTCCAAAAACAGTAGAGAACTTCGTTACATTAATAGAAAAAGGATATTACAATGGATTAAATTTTCATAGGGTATTACCAGACTTTGTTATACAAGGAGGGTGTCCTGATGGAACAGGATCTGGTGGGCCAGGTTATACTATCGATTGTGAATTAGATGGAGAGAACCAATACCATGATAGAGGAGTTTTGTCAATGGCTCATGCTGGAAGAAATTCTGGAGGTTCTCAATTTTTTATCTGTCACAGCAGAACCAATACTTCTCACTTAGATAGAAATCATACTTGTTTTGGAAAAGTGGTAGAAGGTCTAGATGTAATAGACGATATACGTGAAGGAGATAAAATTAATAGCATTGAAATGGTTTAATTAGCATTGAAACGAATGATATTAAAGCGACACTAATCATAGTGTCGCTTTTTTTATGTCTTTTAGGTAAAGCTATTTAGTGTAAATCTAGTATATTTGGTATAATGATGAAAAATTATATTTACTTCCTTATTATAGGTTTTTGTATCTCCTGTTCAACAACTGGTTCTTCTATAGAAAAAGATAAAAATAAAGCAAAGCCTAACTCAAGATTTCCAATTAATTTTCCAAAGTCAATTTGTTTTCCTTTAGGCTATTCTGTTTTTAATATTTCTAATGATGAGGACATTAAGATATTAGTGAATGAACAACCCAACTTTTTAAAAAGCCATTTTAATACATCTTTAGAGAAGTTACTGAAGGAAGATAAAATAAGCATAACAGATAAGAATTGTAGTTATGCTCTAAACGTAAAAGAATTAACTTTTAAAGAGTTTAAGATTGAAGTTAGTGGTCCAGTTGTAAATGTCGCAACTGTTAGAATTGACTATTATTTTAAAACTCCATATTTGGATACCGTTTTATTTGATATGATAAATAAAGAAAGTATTCCTGAATTTGATAAAACAATTTTTAATGAAATGTGTGAAGAACTTTCAGTAAAAGTAATGACTAATATTAAAGCCCTCCTAAATTAATGAAAGGAGTCTCTATTTCAATAACACTAGTTTGGTCAATGTTTATAGGCTATGGGCAAAGCTATAAACAATTAATTGATTATGCAGATGTAAATGCTAAGGCAGGAGATTTTTATGGTGCTTCTATTTATTATGAACGAGCCTTGAAAGAAGATTCTTCTAAAATAGAAGTCTTGTATAAATATGCAGACGCATTAAGAAGGTATAATAATTATCCTAAAGCGGCATATTATTATGAAAAAGTATGGGACAAAGATAAAGGAGGAAGAATATATAAAGATGCTGCTTTTTGGTTGGCAACAATGCTTAAATATAACGCTGAATATAAGGAAGCTTATAAAACTTGGAAAAAAGTAAAATCAAAATACATTAGAGATAAAAATGGATACGAGTATTTAAAAGCAAAACAGGAAATATTATCTTGTAACTATGCTAAACGAATAAAATATGACTCTACAGATCATTTTACAGTAAAGAATATTGGTCCAACCATAAATACAACAGATTCTGAATTTGGAGCTACAATAGTTAACAGTGATCTCTATTTTAATAGCTTAAGAGCAAATAACCTTTCGGAAGAATTAGAAGTTAAAGATGCTAAATATAGAGTAAAACATTACAAAGGGGAATTAACAGATAGTAGTGTAAAGCAATCAGAGCTAATAAATGCTTTAATCAATAATGAACAATATCATAATGCTAATAGCAGCTTTAACTCAGAAGAAGGATTGTTATACTATACACAATGTGATAGTTTAAATAACTGTAAATTAGTGACGTCAAAGTTAGTTGAGGGGACATGGTCAGCTCCAAAAGAGCTTCCTGAACGAGTTAATGAATCTGGAGCAACTACAACTCAGCCCAATTACTGTAAGATAGAAGGTCAAGACTATTTATTTTTTGTTTCGAATAGAAAAGGTGGAATAGGACAATTAGATATTTGGTATACTAAGATTTTAGACGGAGGAACTTATTCTAAACCAGTTAATGCAGGAAGTTTGGTTAATTCAATTGATAATGAGGTCACTCCTTTTTATGATACAGTAGACAATGCTTTATATTTTAGCTCTACTTGGCATTTTGGGAAAGGAGGTTTTGATGTTTTCAAATCTTCAGGAAGACCTGAAAACTTACAGGACCCAGAAAATTTATTAGCTCCTGTTAATACGCAGTGGAATGATTTATATTATACCATATACCCTGAGAAGAATGATAAACGAAATGGATTCCTAACTTCTAATCGATTAGGGAGCCTATTCAAAAAAGGACCAACTTGTTGTAATGATATTTATGAAGTGACCATCTCTAATGAAGAAAAGGTATCGGAAGAACGAGAGATTGTAACCTTAGAAGATTTGAATAAATACTTACCTGTAACTTTATATTTTCATAATGACAGGCCAGGTCCCAGAAGTATGGATACCACAGTTGACCTAAATTATTTGACTATCTATGATTCTTATATTGATTTACATCCTAAGTATAAAGCAGAATATGCTAAGGGTTTAAAAGATGAAGAAGCATTAGACGCTGCATTAGACATAGACGATTTATTTAAGCAATACATAGATAAAGGAGTGTCTGATTTAAACCTTTTTACTAAGCTTTTACTCCTTGAATTAAAAAAAGGACAGAAAATAGAATTAACGATTAAGGGGTTTGCTAGTCCTTTAGCAAAAACAGAATATAATGTAAACCTGACTAAGCGAAGAATTTCTAGTTTAATTAATTATTTAAGCGAATACAATAACGGAGAATTTATACCTTATTTAAATAACACTTCTAAAGATGGAGGGTTCCTATCGTTTGTAAAAATACCTTTTGGAGAATATACAGCAAGTTCAAATGTTAGTGATAATTTTGATGATCAGAGAAACTCTGTGTATAGTAAAAATGCTGCTTTGGAACGTAAAATAGAAATACAATCTGTTACCTTTTTAGAGAAAGAAGGAGACTATGCAGAACTTTCTATGGGAACTGGAACATATGATTTTGGTAAAACGAAACAAGGTGAGGTTCTTAAACACGATTTTATAATTAAAAATACAGGTAATGCTCCTATGGATATAGTGGGGTTAGAAGCTGCTTGTGGTTGTACTAAAATTTCTATAGATAAAGAAAAAATATTACCAGGTGAGAGTGGAGTAGTTAGCATTACTATAGATACTAAGCAACTAGAAGGTAAGCAAGTAAAATCTGCAACTATATTTGCTAATTCTTTCCCAAAAATTAAAAGGTTAGTGTTGACAACAGAAGTCTTTAAAGATTAGCATTAATCAAAGATTTCATTAATTTTGTCTGCTTAACAATAATTATAATTCAAAACAATGAAACAAGTAATCTCAAAGTTCTCAATTTTCTTAGCATTTATTTATGTTTTTGCTATGGTCTTTTCATCGTGTAGCACTTCAGAAAGTGTTGTGAGTAATGGTTTTTTACAAAAAAGAAAGTACAATAAAGGCTTTCATAAAACAGGAAAGAATAACATTAAAGTAAAAGGAGATAAAAATCAAGAAGTTTTAGTTTTAAATAATGCTATTCAGAACGATACGAAAATCGTTAATGAAAAAGAAACTACTTCTAAAATTTCTAAAAATAAGACAGTTGTTAAAGAAACTATTAAGGAAGTATTAGCGATAAAAGAAAGTTCAGTTAAAGAAGTTTCTACAAATAAGAATACTACTAAAGAAAAAAATAAAGTAGTTGAAGCAATAGAAAATAAAGTAGAGAAAGTAACTTCTGCTTTAAAAAATGAAAGTATTTTAAATACTTCATCAAATACTTCATCGAACACAAGCGATGATATGATGATATTATTAATCATCTTAGCAATAATAATTCCTTTCGTTGCAGTTGGAATCTATACAGATTGGGATGTAACTAAAACAGTAATAGCTCTAATCTTAACTTTATTGTTTTTTTTACCAGGAATGATTTACGCATTATTAACTATTTTTGATAAAATATAGTTTTTATAAAAAAAATATTTAAAAGCCTCAACAATCTTTGTTGAGGCTTTTTTGTTTAACTATTTTTGTGCCATGCAAGCAAACAATTCTATTCAAGAAAAACTAAAAGCATTTGAGCGACTACTAACCATAATGGATGAGTTAAGAGCCAAATGTCCTTGGGATAAAAAACAAACCTTTGAAAGTTTAAGTTACTTAACCATAGAAGAAACTTATGAGTTAACAGATGCAATTCTTGAAAAAGATTTAGAAGAAATAAAAGGAGAGATTGGAGACTTACTCTTGCACATGGTTTTCTATTCTAAATTAGGTGCAGAAGTGCAAGCTTTTGATGTAGCAGATGTTCTAAATACAGTATG
>JAGXIB010000085.1 GCA_024635865.1 Flavobacteriales bacterium | reverse complement strand
GACATCAAAACAAGTTTCTTCATTTAATGTATACTCAACATTAGAAGGAGTTACAACTCCTATATTGACTGAAGGAGGAACTACAATAATGGTGGTCGTATCATAAAAGAAAGAAGATGGTCCACATCCCTTAGATTCCAGCACAGTATTTACTGAGAAAACAGAATCTATGTCATTACATATTGTTGTAAAACAAAACCTTAAAGCCATTTGAGAAACCCCTTTTATTGTATCGCCTAAAACATTAAAATCTTCTGTCCATACGGTGTCCTCTCCTAAAAAGTTAGTGTAATAACTCTCTCCACTTAATGTTGTATTTGGCTGAACTAAATTCCCGTTAAATCCAGATATATTTGAGTAGTTAATTATATTTAATACGTCAGAAGAAACAGAGTCTCTAGCTAAAATATCTAAACAAAATGTTTGGTCTACAGTTGTTAAAATAGTATCGGTGATAGCAACAAATAATTCTGGAGCTTTTTCATGTATAACATTGATAACAATATTAGACTCCGATGTATTCGCAGCTCCACAGCCAGTTGTTTCAGAGTATACACTCAACACACTTGTGCTATCTACTTCTAGACAGCTAGGCGTGTAGCAAAATCTAACTGGAAATAAGTTGACTCCTAAGTAATTCTCATCCGGAGAATTATACTGATAATGATCAAACCAAATGGTATCTTGACCCAAGAAGTCTTCATAATAATACTCTCCATTCAATGAATCCGGAGAAATAATATTTGAGTTATCGGGAGCTCCGTTAAACAATAATGAAACTATTAGACTGTCGTTGGTTAAACTATCCTGAACTAAAACATCAAAACAAGCTTCTGATAGAGCATTAACGGTTACAGTGTCAACAACAATACTCGTTAAAGGTGAAGGATCAAATATGGTATTAATAACAAAATCAAACTCTGCTGTATCTGAAGCAGAGCAACCTAGTGTAAAGGCATCTATATGAACTAAAAACATAGAGTCTAACTCGTTACAATTTGGAGTCCAACAATAACGGATAGGTGTAGTACCAAAACTAATAAAAGAACTGTTTATACTATCGTAGCCTATACTGTCAAACCATAGCGTATCATTATTAGCAAAATTTTCATAAAAATAACTCCCATTCATAGAATCTGGAGAAATATAGTTAGCAGGCAAGTCTATCCCGTTAGAACTTGAAAAGACAACAAGAGAATCCATATTAACTGTATTCTCTATTAATATATCAAAACAGGTATCATTTAATACATATACATTAACCGTATCCAATCCATTATTAAAATCAATTGCTGGTGCTGGATCCGGAACAACTTGAAAAACAACATCACTAGAAACTGAATCCGAACCTGCACATCCTAGAGAGTAAGACAATACATTTACTATATAAACGCTATCCAAGTCGATACAATCTGGAGCCCAACAAAATCTCGAAGGAACAATTCCTACCCCTTGTAAAGCAGTATTTATAGAATCTAAGTATGGAATCCACAAGGTATCATTTTGATTAAAATTAGTATAATATAAATCTCCATTTAAAGTATCAGGGGCAACATAAAAAGAAGGTAAATTAAGGTCAGATGAAGTTATCTCCGTATAAATAGTATCAGCTCCATCACTATCTGATGATAGAACATCAACGCAATACAAATCAGAAACATAAACGTCGACAGTATCATCTAACGCAATTACTGGAGGACTATCCAGTGAGCATAATAATGCAGCATACTGAACATCTCTTCTAGTCTCTCCTATTTTTACTCCATTTCTAAATTCTTCTACACGAACTGCAAAAACATAAATACCTAAAGCACTTGGTGAGGCAGAAATAAGTCCTGTTGAGCTATTTATTGACATTGGAGGTGTACCTCCACAAATATTAGACAAACTAAATCCACCCGCCCATGTTATTGAAGGATAATATGGGTAAAATCCTGAACCAGATTGAGTCCCATTAGTTGTTCCTACAGAAGCCATTGGATCTACTAAAGAATAAACCAAAGAATCTCCGTCTGGATCTATTACGTTAAAATTAAATTCTTTAGTTCCCGTCGTACATAAATAAGAGTCTAATGGATAACTCCCAAAATCTGGAGAGGAGTTTTGCCCTAAAGCAGGATCTGGCATTTCAGCAAAAAAGGTCATTCCAGTTGATCCTGGAGCATTTATATTAGAAATAGTACTACTTCTTGCATATAATTGTGTGGACAAATAATAACCTGCTGCAAAATCGGGAATAGTTATATTATTGGAAATATAAATACCTTCATCAACACATAAGTCTGTTGGAGTATAGCAATCATCTCCAAGACTTAAGTTTAAGTTTTGTGTCGTTCGATTTATTGTTATTGTATTCTGAGTAGTATTAGTTCCTATTTGATAAATACCAACTGTTACGCTAATTGGTAGATCTACTAGTCCATTTTCGCAGTCTCTATAAACTTGCACTTTAACCTTATAAACATTTTGAGAAACCCAAATTAAACTTATATCTCCTCCAACAACATGTGATGCGGATATATTTACACCATAAAATAGCACACTCAAAATAATTAATAGTTTTCTCATTTTTTTAATAATTTAGTTCCTTGACGATAATTTTATTTAATTAGTTGCATCATTTTAATGTGAATGTTCAAATTGTTCTTTATTCATTTCTGCATTTAAATAATAAGCACCTTTTACAACTACTTTTGAATCTTTTTTTAATTGTTTTGATAGTTCAATCGTTTGAACTCCTTCAAATAATTTCCCTTTTTCAATACTCACCTTCTCAAAAACAGATTCTTCTTGCGTTGATTTCTTACTTTTTATAAAAATGTAACTTGCTCCAGCTTCTTCAATAAAAGCTTCTTCTGGAAGCGCTAATTTCATAAAATTATTTGAATAAATCGTTGCATTAACATACATTCCTGGTAAAAGCGAAGAATATTCCTCTTTTAACTCAGCGTGAACCCGCATAGCTCTTTGATTTTTCTCCAGTGCTTTTCCTACTGCAAAGACAGAGGCTTCATACTTTTTATTGGGCATCCCTGCCATAGAAAAAGTTACTCTTTGGTCTTTTCTTATAAATGGAACATCTTTTTCGAAAACCATCAAGTCGATATGAATATGCTCATTGTCTACCACCTCAAAAAGGACATCTCCTGTATGAACATAAGTATTCATGTTTATATTAATTACACGAACATAACCACTTATTGGTGATTTTATAGGAATAGAAGTCGAAATCGTTCCCTTTTCAAGGTTCACAATATTTATTCCCAACAATATTAACTGCGCTCTAGTTGCTTTTAATTCGATCTGATTATTTTCAAACGATTCGGTTACTAATTGAAAGTCCTTTTCAGAAACAATACTATCTTTTATTAATTTAGATTTTCTTTCATAATCTTGTTGTAGTAGAACATTCTTTCGTTTTAATGTTAAATATTTTTTTTGAATTTCTATAAAACTTAAGTTTTCTATGAAGGCAATCGTTTGACCTTTTTTAACCGCCGCACCTTCTATAATTAAAATCGATTTTACTCTTCCTTCTGCTATAGCACTTAAACTTGCTTTATTCTGTGGTGGTAATTCTAATGTTCCATTGGCTTTTATAGAAGTTGAAATATACTCTTCTTTAGGACTTTCAACTTCAATTTCCATTAACTTAATTTGCGATTTTTTTAAATGAACTTCTTGAGCATCTTCATGACCGTGATCATCATGACCTCCATGGCCATGGCCGTGATCATCTTCTTTTACTTTACTTTCTAAACAGCTAGTAAACATAGCAGCCATTAATATTAATACATATATTTTTTTCATCTTCTTTAAATTAAAAAGCACCTAGAAGTGCTTTAGTTCTTAATACTGTTTGGTTATAATCTTTTAATGAATTGATGTACTCTAGATTGATCGAATTATAGTCTTTCAAAGCTTCTAAGTATCTTAAATATCCAACTTCCCCTTCTTTTAATAAGGTTTGATTTGTTTTTAATAATTGTTTCACTAATGGAATTCCTTCTGATTCAATATAGCTGATTGATCTTTTTAATTTTTCAATTGTATTGAGCTCTTTTGACACGTACTTTTGAAGTTCTAATTTATTTCTGTCCATACTAGCAATGGCTATTTCTTGATCTATTTTAGCTGCTTTTATTTTTCCTTTTTCAGACAAAAAAAGTAAAGGAACTTTCAACCCTAAGTTTATCCCTTGAAATCCTTGTACTCCATCTAACTGTTGATTGAAATAACCAATTGACCAATCCGGTAAAGCTTCTGCTTTCTTTAACTGTAAGTTTTGCTTGTTTATGTTTATTTCTTGCTTGCTAAGTAATAGTAATGGAGCATTAGAATAAATGGAATCACTTAAACTAAATGGAAGTTGATAAAAAGAGGTATGCTCAATAGAAATTTTATTTTCTTCACCAATTAATAAAGCTAATTGGTTGATCATTAATTCATATTGATCCTCTAAACTTTTTAACGCTGATTGTGCTTTAAACTTTTTAACGCCCAATACTTGAGCTTCTATTAATGTTAATTCACCTGCTTTTTGTTTCTTTTGAGCTATTTTATGATATTCATCTAAAAACCGTGTTAGTTCTTTTGCATTAATGATCTGGTCCTTTATGCTATATAACTCTATATATATTTCTCTGACTTGATATTCTATGCTTTGCTCAGTAATTGATTTTTCGAGTTCTTTCTTTAATAGTTCTTCGGCATTTAATGCTTTAGTCTTACTATAGTAGGAAGGAAACTTAAAACTTTGAGCAATTGAAAATTGATAATCTTGTTCAATACTATTTATCTGACCTCGACTATAGTTTAAATTTGTTTTATCAAACCCATAATTTACATTCTTCAGTTCATTTTGCTTTGAGACTTCTAAATTAGCGACTCTCATACTTGGATGATTTATTTTAGCTAACTCAACTGCATTTTCGATACTTAAAGGTTCTGCTTGAGCAAAAGTAAGTTGACTGTAGAATGAAGAACTAATAATTAGCAATCCAATAACTATTTTATTGTCTGTTTTTTTAAATTTTATTCTTTCTATCCAACTATAAAGAATTGGCAAAACAAACAAAGTCAACAACGTAGCACTTATAAGTCCTCCTATTACTACCGTTGCTAGTGGTTTCTGAACCTCACCCCCAGCGCTATTCGAAATGGCCATAGGCAAAAAGCCTAAAGCAGCAACTAAAGCAGTTATTAAAACAGGACGTAATCGAACCTTAGTTCCTTCTATTATTCGTTCGTTAACACTTTCCATTCCTTCTTTCTTTAATTGATTAAAGTAGCCTATTAAAACAATTCCATTTAATACTGCGACTCCAAACAAAGCAATAAACCCAACTCCTGCAGAAATACTAAAAGGCATTTCTCTAATATATAAAGCGTATACTCCACCAATTGCAGAGAGAGGAATTGCAGTAAATATTAATAAGCTTTGTTTAATAGATCCAAAAGTAAAATACAAAAGAATTAAAATTAAAATTAAAGCTATTGGCACCGCAACTTGTAATCTTTCTGAAGCTTTTTTTAAGTTTTCAAACTGACCTCCATATTCTATATAATAGCCTGGTTTCAAATCGAGTTCTTGATTTAGTTTCAATTTAATATTAGCTACTAAAGTCTCAACGTCTAACCCTTTCGTATTCACTCCTACCGTTATTCTTCTCTTAGAATTTTCTCTGGAGATTTGCATGGGGACTTTTTCAAATTTAACTTCTGCTAACTCTTTTAAAGGTATTTGAACTGTTTGCGATATAGGAATTAATAGGTCTTTAACATCTTTAATATCCTGCCTACTTTTTTCAGCTAAACGAACGACTAAATCAAATCTTCTTTCCCCTTCAAAAACAACTCCAGCCACTCCTCCAGCAAATGCTGTTTCTACAATACTATTTATTCTTGATATTGAAGTCCCATACTGAGCAATTTTCTGACGGTTGTAATCTATAACCAACTGTGGCAAACCTGTTACTTGATCTAGCTTGATATCACTAGCTCCACTAACCTGCTTAATCAAGTCTTCGGCTTTCTTTCCTTTTGTTGATAATTCTTCTAAGTCTTCTCCATAGATTTTTACTGCAATATCTTTTCTAGATCCTGAAATTAATTCATTGAAACGCATTTGAATAGGTTGTGTAAACTCGTATTGAACTCCAGGGATTATAGATAGTGATTGACGCATGGCCTCAAACATACCTTCTTTGGTTTGGTATTGCCATTCCGACTTTGGTTTCATTTTCACCATAATATCCCCTACTTCCATAGGCATTGGATCCGTTGGGACTTCTGCACTTCCAATTTTAGTTACAATGTGTTCTATTTCTGGAAAGTCACTCATTAACTGCTTCTGAATTTTTGTAGAAACTAATACACTTTGCTTTAATGAGCTTCCTGGGGGTAATATTTGATGTAAAGCAAAATCTCCTTCTTCTAGTGTAGGAATAAACTCTCCTCCTAAGTGATTAAAAGTAAAAATACTTGCTAAAAATAATGCCACCGTAGCCAAAACAATTACTAATTTAAATTTTAATGCTAATTTTAATACAGGAGTATATATTCGCTGAAAGAAATGCATGATTTTGTCTGAAAAAGTTTCCTCCTCTTTTATTTTTTTCTTTAAAAACAATGCACACATCATTGGCACATAGGTGACTGATAATATTAAGGCCCCAAGGATAGCAAAGCTTACGGTTTGTGCCATAGGACCAAACGTTTTCCCTTCTATCCCCACTAAGGCTAAGATTGGGATATAAACAATTAAAATAATAATTTCTCCAAAAGCTGCTGATGACCTTATTTTAACAGATGAACCTCTAACTTCTTCATCCATTTCTTCCTGTGTAAGTTTACTGCTGTTTTTACGTTTGTTTAATCGATGAATAATACTTTCTACTATTATTACTGCTCCATCTACAATTAAGCCAAAATCAATTGCTCCTAACGACATTAAATTTGCTGAAACCCCAAAAACATTCATCATTCCCAAAGCAAACAAAAGTGCCAAAGGAATGACAGAAGCTACGATTAACCCACCTCTAAAGTTCCCCAGTAATAAAACCAAAATAAAAATCACAATCAAACCTCCTTCAACTAGGTTTTTAGTCACTGTAGCAATTGATCTTTCTATCAACCCTGAACGATCCATAAAAGGTTCTAAAATAACTCCTTCTGGTAGCGAAGATTGAATAGATGCTAGCTTTGCTTTTATTGCATTAACAACGGCATAAGAGTTTTCTCCCTTTAACATTAACGCTTGTCCAGAAACTACCTCTCCTTTTCCATTCCATGAGATAGCTCCATATCTGGGAGCACTACCAAATTTAACACTTCCTATATCTTTTATTAAAACTGGGACTCCATTTTTTGAAGAGACAACAATTGATTCTATATCTTTTAGTGTCTTAACAACTCCATTCGCACGGATAAAGTAAGTACTGTATTTTTTTTCGATGTAGCTCCCTCCTGTATTTTCATTATTATTAGCAAGTGCATCAAAAACATCTTTTATCGAGAGGTTAAAACTGTTTAATTTTTCTGGGGTGACAGCAACTTCATACTGTTTTAAAAAACCACCCCAACCATTGACTTCTATTACTCCTTTTGTGCCTGATAATTGCCGCTTGACAATCCAGTCATTCATGGAACGCAAATCCATTGCTGAATAAACAGTATCATACTCAGGAGTTGTATGTAAAATATATTGAAAGACTTCTCCTAAACCTGTTGTTAAAGGAGCTAATTCTGGCGTTCCAAAGTGTTTAGGAATATCGTTTTCTACCAATTTTAATTGCTCAGAAATTTGCTGTCGAGCCAAATAAGAGTCAACATCTTCTTCGAATACAACTGTAATTACTGAAATACCAAACCTAGAAATAGAACGTATTTCAACAACATCTGGTAAATTAGAAAAAGAAATTTCTATAGGTGAAGTAATCAATTGTTCTACTTCTTGAGTTGCTAACGAAGGAGCTTGCGTGATAACAATCACTTGATTATTGGTAATATCCGGAATAGCATCTAATGGTATTTGCTTTAGAGAAAAAGTCCCCCAACCTATTAAAACAAATACAAATACACCAATTATCAGCTTATTCTTAATCGAAAAAGCGATTAATTTATCTAACATATAAAATTAAGTTTATTATAAATTAAATAGTTTAATCAGTGGTAAAAGAACAACCCACAATAAAAAAACTAATAGAAATTAATTTGATTTTTTAGCCAATTGCAAAACTAGTTTAGGGAGACTAAATAGTTTTTATTCTTTTTACAAGGCGCAATTATGCTAACATGCAAGGAGGACCTCTGAGTTCTTGAGTAAAACCAGAAAAATGAGAATAAGAACTATTCTCTTGGTAAGTTATAGAATAATAAACAAATAATTCTTTTTCTCTCAACCATTTTAACAATTGAGGTTCATCAGCGATTAAATTATTTTGATTGATATCTTCTTCTATCGTAAACGAATCTGAAGCTCCATAACTTTGTCCATTATGAAAGGCTAATTCTAAAAAATCGAAAAAGCTCGAATCATTATGGTTGTGATGATGATGCGCATGCTCTTCCTTTTCTGAATGGTGTTCATGGGGAATTACTGCATGCAAGAAAGTAATTAAACCTACTAGCAATAATGTTATTTTAAAAATTCGAATTCCCATTTATAGCGCTAAACTAATTTATTTATTTTGAGATTCAAAAGTATAACACTCTTTTATCCTTTTCTCATCAATCTTTTCAAAAATACCATCCTTAAACGAATTATAAACATTAACTTTACTACCCGTATTAACATTTTCATCTATAATATTAGAATACGGGTATGTCAAAATCAGCAAAGTATATTTTTGTAACAGGAGGAGTAGCCTCTTCATTAGGAAAAGGAATTATTTCGGCTTCGTTAGCCAAATTACTGCAAGCTAGAGGTTATTCTGTAACCATTCAAAAGTTAGATCCTTATTTAAACATTGATCCAGGAACACTAAACCCATACGAACATGGTGAATGTTACGTTACTGAGGATGGAGCTGAAACAGATTTAGATTTGGGACATTATGAACGGTTTTTAAACATTCCGACTTCTCAAGCAAATAATGTAACAACAGGTAGAATTTACCAATCTGTTATTTCTAAAGAACGTAAAGGAGAATATTTAGGAAAAACAGTTCAAGTTATTCCTCATATTACGAATGAAATAAAAGAACACATTCAGATCTTAGGAAATAAAGGCGATTACGATTTTATAATTACAGAAATTGGAGGAACTGTTGGAGATATCGAATCTTTGCCTTTTATTGAAGCAATAAGACAATTAAAATGGGAACATCATGAACAAGTTCTATTTATACACCTAACTTTAATTCCTTATTTAGCCGCATCAGAAGAATTAAAAACTAAGCCTACTCAACACTCTGTTAAAACATTGCTAGAATATGGCGTTCAACCAGACATTTTAGTTTGTAGAACAGAACATCATTTAAATAAAGAAATTAGAACAAAAGTTGCTCGTTTTTGTAACGTTGAACTAGAATCAGTAATAGAGTCTATTGATGCCGAGACCATCTATGACGTTCCTTTATTGATGCAAGAAGAAAAGCTAGATGAAGTTGTTTTAAAGCATTTAAATATGCCTTTAAACTCTTTAGTTGATTTAGACAAATGGAAAGAATTTCTGCATCATCACAAAAACCCAATACAAGAAGTTGAAATTGGTTTAGTAGGAAAATATGTAGAGTTAAAAGACTCATACAAATCGATAACAGAAGCCTTCATTCATGCAGGCGCTGCTAAAGAATGTAAGGTTAACCTAAAGTGGATTGCATCAGATGATTTAACTTCAGAAAGTATAGAGGAGGAACTAAAAGGACTGTCTGGGATATTAGTCGCTCCTGGTTTTGGGACTAGAGGTATTGAAGGGAAAATAAAGGCTGTAAAATTTGCTAGAGAAAACAATATTCCATTTTTAGGAATTTGTCTTGGAATGCAATGTGCTGTTATTGAATACGCCAGAAATGTTTTAAAATTAGAGGATGCACATACAGTAGAAATTAAGAAGTCTGCAATTAATCCAGTTATTGCAATGATGGAAAACCAAAAAGACATCAGTGATCTAGGAGGGACAATGCGTCTTGGAGCTTATGCTTGTCAAATAAAAGAACCTTCTTTTGCTTATAACGCTTATCAAAACACATTAATTTCTGAACGACATAGACACCGTTTTGAGTTCAATAATAACTATTTGAAGGAGTTTGAAGCCAAAGGAATGAAAGCCACAGGAATAAATCCTGAAAACAACCTAGTAGAAATTATAGAAATACCTAAACATCCTTGGTTTGTTGGAGTACAATTTCATCCAGAATACAAAAGTACGGTGATTAACCCTCATCCAATATTCTTAGGATTTGTTAATGCTGCAATTAACCATTAATAGATGTCTGAGAAGGTAAACAAACCACAAATTGTTATTGATTCTCTTTTAAAAGAAGATTGGTTTAGTGACTGGCTAGGAATCGAGGTATTATCAATCAAAGAAGGATATTGCAAGGTAAAAATGACCGTAAGGAAAGAAATGCTAAACGGTTTTGGAATTACCCATGGGGGAATCACTTATTCGTTAGGAGATTCTTGCCTAGCTTTTGCCTCTAATTCTTATGGTAGACAATCTCTTTCTGTGGAGACTTCTATTTCCCATACAAAATCGACAAAAACTGGAGATGTTTTATATGCAGAGGCAGAGGAATTAAGTATTTCTAATCGAATCGGCATTTATAGTATCACCATTACTAATCAAGATAATGATAAGGTTGCTTTTTTTAGAGGTTCTGTTTACCGTACTTCAAAAGAGTGGGAGTTATGAACTTTAAAAGTAACGGGAAATTAATGCTTACTGGAGAATATTTAGCGCTAGATAATGCACTCGTATTAGCATTACCTACAAAGTTTGGTCAATCTCTTGTTATAAAAGAAATAAAAGGCAACGGTACATTCAGTTGGAAAAGCTTCACTAACGATAATAAAGTTTGGTTTGAATCAACTTTTAAATTAAACAACAACTCTTTTGAAGTAATTAAAAGTTCTAATCAAAAAGTAAGTACTACTTTGATAAAAATTTTGAATAACGCTTTAGAATTATCCTCTAAGCAATTGAATTACGAATTGAATTACGAAGTAAACACGTTTCTTGATTTTCCACAGTTTTGGGGATTAGGAAGTAGCTCTACACTACTTAACAATGTTGCACAATGGTTTTCCATAGATCCGTTTAAGTTACATTTTAATGTTTTTAATGGTAGTGGTTATGATGTTGCAGCAGCTTATTCCAAACAGCCAATTACTTATCAAATAAATAACAAAAAACCACTTGTTAAAACTGTAGCATTTAACCCTTCTTTTAAAAACCATATCTACTTTGTTTATTTAAATGAAAAACAAAACAGCTATAGCGAAGTCAAAAAATATCAAGAAAATAAAAATCAAGTTGAAATTGAAGAAGCCATTTTATTAATTAATTCGATTACATATCAACTTATTACTGCTTCAGAACTTAGCCACTTTGAAGAGCTATTAAATGAGCATGAGCATATTTTATCATCAGTTCTAGAGATCCCAACCATTAAAGAACAATTATTTCCTGATTATAAAGGTGGAGTAATTAAATCCTTAGGAGCATGGGGGGGGGATTTTGTATTGGTTACCGCTAAAGATAAAGAAAATTTAAACTATTTTAAAAAGAAGGGGTATCATACAACTCTTTCTTACGATGAGATTATTAGCTAACTAAGAACTTTAATTATCTTTGTTTATTATGAGAATAGATATTATTTCTGCTGTACCATCACTTTTAGAGAGTCCTTTTGCTGATTCTATTTTACAACGAGCACAAACGAAAGGCATAGTGTCTGTTAACATTCATGATTTACGAGATTACACCACAAATAAACACCGTAAAATAGATGATTACGCTTTTGGAGGCGGAGCTGGAATGGTCATGACGATTCAACCAATAGCAGCTTGTATTGATAAGCTTAAAAGAGAGAGAGAATATGATGAAGTAATTTACATGACGCCAGATGGGGAAAAGTTAACTCAATCGGTTAGTAATCAAATGTCTTCTCTTAAAAATATTATTATTTTGTGTGGGCATTATAAAGGAGTAGATCAAAGAGTACGTGATTTATTTGTAACAAAAGAAATTACAATTGGAGATTACGTGCTTTCTGGTGGTGAATTAGCAGCAGCTGTCCTAGCAGATAGCATTATTCGATTGATTCCTGGTGTACTAAATGATGAAACCTCTGCCCTAACCGATTCTTTTCAAGACGATTTATTAGCGCCACCTGTTTATACTCGCCCAGCAGAATATGAAGGGCATAAAGTTCCTGATATTTTATTGAGTGGAGATCAAAACAAAATAGAAGCTTGGCGAATGGATCAAGCTGAAAAAAGGACACTAGAAAGACGTCCAGACATTATAAAAGGCGAGGAATAATCGGTTTAGCTCTCTTTTTTCATTAAATCCAGTATTCTTATTAGCATATTACATCTCCCTTTCTCCCCCTTAACTTACCGTTAAACTTAATTAAACCCCTTTTGTTTAGTTGTTAACTGATTGTTAATGAAGGGTCTATTTATTGCAGTATTCAAAACATTAATAATCAATAAAAAATAATGTTATGGAAATCAAAAAAAGTAAAATCGCAGATTTAGAAAACAGAAGACCTACTCTATTATTGTTAGGCTTAATTATCTCTTTTGGAGTTACCTTAGAATCGTTTGAATGGTTAAAAAGTGATGTCGTTTTAAGACCAATAAGTAGTTTAGAATACGAAGACATGTATGAGCCAATAAATGAGGTAATGATCGTAAAGCCAATGCCCAAACAACAACACTTTACACAACAGAAAAGAGCTACTAAAGGTCCAGTAATTGTAAAAAAAGATCCAATTATAAAACTAAAAGATCCAATTATAGCTCCTAAAACGAAACCTACAACAAATCCTATGAATCCATTTAACTTAAATGCTAAAGCTCCAGAAACTGGAGAAGAGTTAACTACAACACCACCACAAGTTGACACCTTAGACTTTGCTCTAGTGGAAGAAAAACCAGAGTTTAAAGGTGGAGGAAGAGCAATGATGCAGTTTATTTCGAAGAATGTTGTTTACCCTTCTGCTGCAAGAGACCAAGGAAAACAGGGGAAAGTTTATGTTAGTTTCATTATAGATGAAGAAGGAAACGTAACTAATGTAGAAATTGTAAAAGGAGCAGAAAAACACTTAGATAAAGAAGCGTTAAGAGTCATAACAAAAATGCCAAAATGGAAACCAGGAAAACAAAGAGGGGTTCCTGTAAAAGTTAAATATACGATTCCTGTTAATTATACTTTAAAAGGGTAAGTAGATCGTTGTCAATAATTCAAAAAGGTTTAAGCAGCAATTGTTTAAACCTTTTTTGTTTTACAGTAACCAATCTTCTATTTTTGTTCCGAATGAAATTAAAAGAAAAATACCAAGAACTAGGGCTTGAAGTGACCAACTTTGACCTAGAATTGGAAAGTAAAGAATACGAAGCTTGTCGATTTGAGGTTGAGAATAAGTTAACATTAGGACGAACGGCTAAGCTTACCCCAAAGAAAAATGGGCTATTTGTTACCCTTTGGAAAAGAGACAAAAATGGAATAACCTCTCCTTTTGATGAATTCGACTCAATTGAATTTGCCTTCATACTTGTGACTGAGAACGAAAAAAGTGGCTATTTTAAATTCCCTAAAGAAACCCTTTTACAAAAAGGAATATTGAGTACAACAAAGAAAGATGGTAAAAGGGGTTTTAGGGTTTACCCACCTTGGGCATTGACTACTAGTAAACAAGCAGAGAAAACACAACAATGGCAACTGCACTATTTTACAAAAATTTAAGGAAACTTTAGAATCTAATTTAACGAAAATGAAAAACTTAATTATTCTTACATGCATATTACTCTCTAATTTGAATGGATATACTCAACTTATTGCCGAACTTCAGTTAGATGAGCCTGTAGAAGGCATTTGTAACATGAAACATATTTATTCTCTTTTTCCTATGTTTGAGGGACAAGAGGAAGCTATCTGCCCGATTACTAAAGAACAAATTTTAGTACGACTTAATTCTGAAATACAATTCTTAAAAGAAAATCCTAAGTTCAAAAGTAAAGGAATGATAGACTTGTTGATTAATTGTAAAGGAGAAGTTGTACAATGTAAAATGGACACTAAAACAAAAGACAAAAATCTTGACAAACAAATAGAAGCTATATTTAATACATTGGGCGAATGGAAAGCTGGAAAATTAGATGGTCAATCGGTTGATAGTTCTCTATTATACAGTTTTAAAATAAAGAAAGGAAAAGTAACTTTTGAGTAAGCCATGAAGTAAATATCTTAGAATAACTCTTCTTATTTTGACCATTTTTATTTATTAATACAATCAAAATAGCTACTTAGGTTTGGAACTTTATTAATTAGAACAGAAACAGAATTAATTTAAAAAGACAGATCGGTAACCCCTCAAATTTTACTAATGAATGGTCATCGGTTTAGTTTTGGCAATACTCAAAAAGCTTTAGAAAAAAAAGAATTAATCCCCTATGCCAACAATCAATTTAAAAACAGAAATTAACGCCCCGAAACAAGTTGTGTTCGATTTAGCTAGAAGTATTGACTTTCATCAGTTAACTACTCATAAAACAAAGGAAAAAGCAATTGCAGGAAGAACAGTAGGTTTAATTAAATTGGGCGAGACTGTTACTTGGAGAGCAAAACACTTCGGTATATACCAAACCTTAACTTCAAAAATAACTGAAATGGAACTCTACAGTCATTTTACTGATGAAATGGAACAAGGGATTTTTAAAAGCATTAAACATCAACATTTATTTGAAACTAAAAATGGAAAAACAATTATGATAGATGTCTTTAATTACACTTCTCCTTTAAGAGTATTAGGTAAAGT
>JAGXIB010000084.1 GCA_024635865.1 Flavobacteriales bacterium | reverse complement strand
TCGTCGGCAGCGTCAGATGTGTATAAGAGACAGCAGCTGATCTTTAAAACCGTAGCAAAACTTTTTAAAAATTAATTGGCTAAAAACTCAGGAGCTTCAGCTAAATTAATCTCCTCTATTTTTTCATTGGCGCACCTAAATGTTCTGCTAGGAAATTTTTGCATCATGTCATAGTCATGAGTTGCCATAATAACCGTTTTCCCATTGCTGCAGATTTCAAATAAAATTTTCATAATCTCATTTGTCGTTTCAGGGTCAAGGTTACCGGTTGGCTCATCCGCTATGATTAGCTCTGGGTCATTGATTAAAGCTCTGGCGATAGCTATTCTTTGCTGTTCTCCTCCGGAAACCTGATGAGGGAACTTATAGCCTTTGTTTTCCATGCCTACCTTTTTCAAAAGTTCCTCGATTTTACCCTCGATTTTACCTTTTCCTTTCCAGCCAGTAGCTTTCATTACAAACTTAAGGTTGTCAGCAATACTCCTGTCACTTAAAAGTTGGAAATCTTGAAAAATGATTCCTAACTTTCTTCTTAAACTTAAAATGTTTTTTTTCTTAATATTTACCAATTGCTGGTGAGCTACTTCTGCTTCACCAGATTTAATTTTATTTTCTGCATACAGGACTTTTAGTATCGAACTTTTTCCACTTCCTGTTTTTCCAATCAAATAAATAAACTCCCCTTTGTTTACCTCAAAAGTAATATTTTTAAGAATTGTTAACTCCCGTTGAGCTATCGTAACATCTTTTAGGTGTATTATTTTATTTTCTGTCATTTTGTAAAAATCTAAGCACAATAAAAGTAGAGAAAATAGCATTAGAAGCAAAAGAAAATAAGTGTTTTGTCTCTTTTTTAAGGAAGATAATCAAATTATTACCTGCTAAAACTATTATTATATTCATATCTTTGTTTTAGATAAAAATAAATAAGTAGATATGAAGCATATAATTGCTGTATTAGTACTCAGTGTTGTCTTTTTTTCTTGTGAAGAAGTAGATAAAAGTTATGTAGATAACATAGGGGATGGTCTTGATGATAGTTCTTTGACTCGAACAGAACAAATAGAAAATGTTGTCTATAATATCCCTTCGCCGACAGAAACAGTGAATATACTAAAGAGAGCAGGAGCTGTTTATGTTTTTGACTACCCAAATGACCCACTTAATGTTGAGGGTTATCAAGTGCTTTCTAAAGAAGCATTAAACATGGGTGTTTATGGAGCTGATTTAACTTATTCGACTGTCTTTAATAAAACAACCGAAACTACCTTTTATTTAAGTTGTGTGACCAAGTTAGGAAGGAAGCTTGGCGTAGATCAAGTGTTTAACGAAGACGTTAATGAAAGAATTCAGGACAATGTTGATAACAGAGATTCAATGCAGGTCATCGTTAATGAAACCTTTTGGGAGTTAGATGCTTATTTGAAAGAACAAGGAAGAGAAAATATATCCTCTTTAATTGTTGCTGGAGGTTGGATAGAGTCACTTTATTTAGCGGCGCAGTTTGTTAAAACGAATCCAGAAAATACTGAAATGAAAGAACGCCTAGCAGAGCAGAAATACTCTTTGGATAATTTAATTGGGCTAATTGAAACATATAAGCATAAGTCTGGAGTAGAAGAGGTGTTAACTCAGCTTTTGGAGTTAAAAGATGTTTTTGATCAAATAAAAGAAACTAAAACTAAGCCAGAAGCCAACGAAGAAGGTTCAGAAGTAATGATTGGAAATGTCATTAAGTTAGAGATGTCTGAAGAGTTACTTCAAGAAGTTATTGAGACAATAGAAGAAATTAGAGCTGAATTTGTAAATTAAGAGCTATGTTAAAAAGATTATCCGTTATACTGATTGTTGGTTTAGTGTGTTTTTCTGTAAACGCTCAATGTAAAAGGTTTACTAAGAAAAAATGTTTTTCCGAGTTAGGAGAATATGTCTTCAACGGGCAATTGAATACTGTAGTTCTGTCAAGTGGAGAAGAGGCTGAGTTAAGGCTTAGCTTTTATAGTAAACAAGGTTACAGAATCTATACCTGTGCAGAAGAGCAGCTTGGAGATGTTGATTTCGAGATAATGGATACCGATCGAAATATTCTATATAAAAGTAAAGAGAATGGGTCTAAGATTTTTGACTTTAAAGTTCCTTCTACTCAGCAACTAATTGTTAGAGTTATAGTGGTTAGAGAAAAGACAGAACATGCGCTAGATTTTCAGGGTTGTGTTTCTGTTTTGGTTGGGTTTTTAGAAGAGTGAAAAAAGATTAAGAAAAAACAAAGTTATTAACATTTTTTTTGTAGATTTGTCGTCCGAATTTTTGTGAAACAATGAGTAAATTAGCAGAATATATCATCCCATTTAGTGGAATGAAAATAGGAAACTATCAGTTCGATTACAAAATTGAGGAGGAGTTCTTTGATGCTTTTGAATATTCAGAAATAAAAGATGGAAATCTTAACGTTACTGTCTCGATTAATAAATCTGAGACAATGATGGTAATGAATTTTGACATAGAAGGGTTAGTAATATTAGAGTGTGATACTTGTTTAGGAGAGCTTGAAAAGCCAATTTCTAAAGAGTATCGTCAAATATTTAAGTTTTCAGACGAAGAGGACTTAAAGTTAGATGATGAAATAACTTATGTTAATTCGTCAGAGTTTGAAATAAATCTAGCGCCCTTTATTGTTGAGTTTATTAACCTAAGTAAGCCAAATAAATCGAGTCACGAAAATGGAGCATGTGATGAGTCGTTAGTGGCTGTTTTAGAGGAGTATTTATTAGTGAAAGAAACAGAAGTTACAGAAGAAATAGAGGATGAAGAAATTGATCCTCGTTGGAATGCATTAAAGAAATTAAAAAATAAATAATTAAAACCATAGACAATGGCACATCCTAAGAGAAAAATATCTAAGACTAGAAGAGATAAAAGAAGAACTCATTACAAAGCTTCTCCTCAGCAAATAGCAACTTGTCCTACAACAGGTGAAGCTCATTTATATCATAGAGCTCATTGGTCTGAAGGAAAATTATATTACAAAGGAAAAGTTGTAATGGAAAAAGAAACAGCTGAATTATAATTAATTTATAATTTACGCTTTGTAAAAAATTAAATTAGCCTACTATATTTTTATAGTGGGCTTTTTCTGTTCTCCTATTTCTAAAAAGTTATGCTGTTCTATTTAGGTTTGGTATAATTAGTGTATCTTTAATTAATAAATACATTTATGTTATGAAAAAGTATATCGTTTTAATATTAGCAATACTGTCTGTTACTTTTCTTTTTGGTCAAGCTGGAGAAAAAGGAACTCATACCGTTGAAGTCGATCAATTTAAAGAATATTCTAAGTTAAAAAAGAAAGAAATAATTGACGTAAGAACTCCTAATGAGTTCGATCAAGGACATATTGAAGGCGCAAAAAACATTGATTATTTCAGTAAAAGTTTTAAAAGTGAACTGGAGAAATTAGATAAGTCTGTTCCTCTTTATGTTTACTGCAGGTCTGGTGGTCGTAGTGCAAAAGCAATGCAAATAATGAAAGAAATAGGGTTTGTTTCTGTTTATAATCTTCAAGGAGGGTTTTTAGCATGGTCTCAAAAAAAATAGAATGAAATTAAATTGGAAAAGTTGGAGCTGGTTAAGAGTCATTCGTTTGATTCTTGGAGTTTCCTTTGTAGGACAAGCCTTGGATAGTCAAGAATGGATATTTCTACCAATAGGGTTATTTCTATTGTATCAAGTTCTAACTAATGTAGGTTGCTCTAGTTGTGAAACAGATCAGTGTACCATTTCAGAGTAAAAATGATATAAAACTAATGTCTCCGTTAAATGATTAACGGAGATTTTTTTTGTTAAATGGCAAGACCATTAGCTTTAAATAATTAAATTTGTTACAGTGCAATTTAATTGCACTCAGTACTAAAATCAAAAAGCATAAAGATGAATAAAGTAGTTAAAAATGTAGAGGAAGCATGTAAAGATATTACAAGTGGAGTAACAATTATGTTAGGAGGATTTGGGTTATGTGGAATTCCCGAAAATTCTATTGCAGAATTAGTTAAGAAAAACATAACAGATTTGACTTGTATTTCTAATAACGCCGGGGTAGATGATTTTGGATTAGGGTTATTATTAAAAAAACATCAAATTAAAAAAATGATTTCTTCATATGTTGGAGAGAATGATGAGTTTGAGCGTCAAATGCTTAGTGGAGAACTAGAGGTGGATCTTATTCCTCAAGGTAGTTTAGCTGAAAGATGTAGAGCTGGAGGAGCTGGAATTCCAGCTTTTTTCACTCCTGCTGGATTTGGTACAGAGGTAGCAGAAGGAAAAGAAGTTAGAGAGTTTAATGGGAAGCCTCATATTTTAGAATCTGCTTTAACTGCAGATTTTGCCATCGTAAAAGCTTGGAAAGGAGATACCGCAGGAAATTTAATTTTTAAAGCTACTGCGAAGAACTTTAACCCTATGATGGCAATGGCTGGGAAAATTACCATAGCAGAAGTAGAAGAATTAGTAGAAGTTGGAGAATTAGATCCAAATCAAATTCATACACCTGGAATTTTTGTTCAACGTATATTCCAGGGAGTAGACTATGAAAAAAGAATTGAGCAAAGAACAGTAAGAGTTAAATAAAATTAAGTCACAACATGTTAAGTAAAACACAAATAGCACAACGAATAGCACAAGAACTACAAAGTGGATGGTATGTAAATTTAGGAATTGGTATTCCAACATTAGTGGCTAATTATATCCCTGAAGGAATTGAAGTTGAATTTCAATCTGAAAATGGAATATTAGGAATGGGACCTTTTCCTTTTGAAGGAGAAGAAGATGCAGATTTAATAAATGCAGGAAAGCAAACAATCACAGCTTTGCCTGGTGCTGTTTATTTCGACTCTGCGACTAGTTTTGCTATGATTAGAGGACAACATGTTCAGTTGACGGTTTTAGGTGCTATGGAGGTTTCTGAAAATGGAGATATTGCTAATTGGAAAATACCAGGTAAAATGGTTAAAGGTATGGGAGGAGCTATGGATTTAGTTGCAAGTGCCGAAAACATTATAGTAGCAATGATGCACACGAATAAAAAAGGGGAAAGTAAATTGTTAAAAAACTGTTCATTGCCATTAACTGGTGTTGGGTGCGTAAAGAAAGTTGTAACAAACTTAGCTGTACTAGAAGTTGTTCCTGAAGGAGGATTTAAATTGTTAGAAAGAGCTCCTGGTGTTTCAGTAGAAGAGATTCAAAATGCTACAGAAGGAAAATTGATCATAGAGGGAGAGATTCCAGAGATGAGGTTTTAAGATCGTATGATAGGTCTTATAAAGACAGTCTTGAATAGTAAAAATGGGTTTTTCATTTTTCTTATTTTCCTTATCATACATTTAGCCCCTCTTTTTTCAGTAGATATTTTACTTACTTTAGATGGTCCTTCTCATTTATATAATGCAAAATTATTTAATGAGTTGTTGGCTGGAAATGAGCTATTATCAGAGTTGTATGAAATAAATACAGAGTTGGTTCCTAACTATTTAGGGCATCTAATTCTTAGTTTTTTACTTTCTGTTGTAAAACCAATTGTAGCACTTAACCTACTCCATTTAACCTATGTCCTCGGGATAGCCTTTGCGTTTCGAAAGTTGGTTTTAGTTCTTCATCCCCAAAATGGAAAAATGAGCATTTTAATTTTTCCTTTAATCTATTCAGCCCCTTTTATATCTGGGTTTTATAATTTTTCTTTAGCCTTAATTTTATTATTGTTTACACTTTATTTTTGGTTTAAAAACAAAGAAGGGAAAACAATTCTTTTTTATGTTAAATTGGCTGTAT
>JAGXIB010000083.1 GCA_024635865.1 Flavobacteriales bacterium | reverse complement strand
GCTGGAGCGTTAGAAGAAGCATTAGATGTTAGTAAAGGGGAGTTTGTAGCTATTTTTGATGCTGATTTTCTTCCAAATAAAAACTTCTTATTAAAAACAGTTCCTCATTTTGCTAATTCTAAAGTTGGATTAGTACAGACTAGATGGGGACACATCAATAGAAAATATAGTTTATTAACTCGATTGCAAGCGTTTGCATTAGATGCCCATTTTACTGTAGAACAGGTAGGGAGAAATTCTACCGATGGTTTTATAAACTTTAATGGAACTGCTGGAGTTTGGCGAAAAGAATGTATTTATAACAGTGGAAATTGGTCGCCCGATACACTAACAGAAGATTTAGACTTAAGTTATAGAGCGCAGTTAAAAGATTGGGAGTTTGTTTATTTAGAAGATGTTGAATCTCCTGCAGAGTTACCTCCAGTGATGAGCGCTTTAAAGTCACAGCAATACAGGTGGACAAAAGGAGGGGCTGAAACGGCAAGAAAACACATCCCAAATGTTCTAAAAAGTAATAAGTCTTTTAGTACTAAATGGCATGGTGTTATGCACCTAATGAATAGTACTGTATTTGTCTGTATTTTATTGTGTGCGGTTCTGAGTGTACCTTTACTTTTTATAAAGCAAAGCCTGCCTCAATTCGAGAATATATTTATACTTGCGTCTGTTTTTTTAATTAGTTTTTTAATTTTAGCTTCTTTTTACTTAACCTCGGTTTTAAAAATTAAAGAAAATAAAATTGAAGCTATATTGGAGTTCTTATTTTTATTTCCTTTTTTTCTAGCCATGTCCATGGGGTTGTCTTTACATAACGCTATAGCAGTAATAGAAGGCTATATGGGTAAAAGAACCTCGTTTGTTAGGACTCCTAAGTTTAACATTTCAGCTTCAGATAGTTCTTTTAAAAAGAATGTTTATATCCCTAAAAATATAGGTTGGCTTTCCTTTTTTGAAGGAGTGTTAGCGATTTACTTTGCCTTTGGGATTTTTAAAGCTTTTCAAATGGGTGATTTTGGTTTAATGCCTTTTCATGTTATGTTATTCTTAGGGTACAGTCTCATCTTTTTCTATTCAGTATTTCAAATTAAGACTCAAAGTGTTTAGCCATTTTACATATTGTATAGTTTTAAGTTTACTTTTTTTTAATTGTTCTGAAGACAAACATGCGGCAGAGGAAAAAGAAGTCTTATTAAAACCTAAAAGTCACTTAATAGAATCAAATAAAGTTGATACTAATCATGTAGCGTTGATCACAACATATTATAAAAATGGAAATGTTAAATTCCATGGGTATTTAATTGATTCTATAAAACATGGTTATTGTAAGCACTTTTTTCCAAATGATAATCAAATACAACTTCAAGGTAATTATAGGTTCAATATAAAAAGTGGTTGGTTTGAATCTTACTTTATAAATGGAAATATAAAATCTTCTGGAGATTATAAAAAAGGAGTAAAAGAAGGCTTTTGGACTTATTACAATCCAAATAAAACAAAACTTAAAGAAGGAAGTTATTCTAGTGGGATGAAAAATGGATTATGGATCTTTTATGATTCATTTGGTTTAAAAAGCAGTGAAATAAATTTTAAAAACGATATTCAGTCAGGGTTAACAAAGAAATTTATTAATGATTCAATATTAATTGAAAATGGAAACTATTAGAAAGGAAAAAGAGATGGTTGGTTTCAGTTTTATGAAAATGATGGGGCATTGAGAGAAGAAAGTGCTTATTTAAAAGGCTATAGAAATGGAGGTTATAAGCTATATATAGACAACTACCTGTTTTGTGAAGGAACTTATAAAGATGATGAGAAAGTAGGAGTTTGGATCCAATATAACGCTCAAGGAAAAATAATATCGCAAGTAAATGAAGACTAATAAGCATATCGTAGTTATTATACCAGCTTTTAATGAGGAAAACTCTGTTGGTAAGGTTGTAAATGACATTCCAAAAGACTGGGTGAGAGAAATTATAGTCGCCAATAATAACTCTAATGACATGACTCCTATAAATGCGAAAAATGCTGGAGCTATAGTCGTTGATGAACCAGTACAAGGGTATGGTAATGCTTGTTTAAAAGGAATGGCGTATTTAGTTGAAAATAATATCTCTCCAGATGTTGTCGTTTTTTTAGATGCAGATTATTCAGATTATCCAGAGCAATTAATCGAGTTAGTTCAGCCTATAATAAATGATGAGGTAGATTTAGTAATAGGTTCTCGTGCTCTTGGAGATAAAGAAAGAAACTCAATGACCCCACAACAAATTTTTGGTAATTGGTTAGCTACTTTTCTTATTAAATTGATTTATAAAGTAGAATTTTCTGATCTAGGACCATTTAGAGCTATAAAATATGATAGTTTATTAAAGATTAACATGCAGGATAAAACTTATGGTTGGACTGTAGAAATGCAAGTTAAAGCAGCAAAGCTTAAAATGAAATGTATTGAACTACCAGTTGATTATAGAGTTAGAATAGGAAAATCTAAAGTTTCTGGAACCTTGAAAGGAACAATTATGGCTGGTTATAAAATAATAACGACCATTTTTAAATATTCTAGGTAACTTTTTTGAGTTCATATAGCCCTTTTTTATGACTAGTGCTTTTTTGTGATATTATTCATTTCGTTAATAAAACTTTTCAAACCTTTTAAAAAACGAATCTGGTAATTCTCCTTTTCTATCGTCATCATTAAAATACTTGGCTGTTATTGGCTTCAGTAGTTTATCTAATTCAATATAGGGTTCTAGTAATGTGAGCTGAGTTTTGTCGCCCAATATTGGCTCTTCGCCTGCTTGCAGTACAATTCCATTTTTTAAGGGATGGATTATAACTTTTGTTGATAGCTTCTTCTTTATTGTTTCAAGACCACCTAATTCAGTAACTATTTCATTGTTGACTGCGGTAAGCCAATTTATAGTTCTTAGCCTTCCTTGTGCCATTCCATAACTATCATAAATGTTATCAAAAACATCAAACACGATATTTTTTTTATTTATTTTCTGGTCCACTCCATAGGACGTAAAGTCCGGATTATATATGTAGGTATGACCGCCAGAAGCAGATACAAAAAGGTGACTATCATTGATACTATCTATAAACAAGTTTATAAACTCTTGCGCAGATAGTTGATTAGTTGGCAAGGCAAGTTTCATTTCGTTAAGCCTGTTGTCCCACAATTCCAAGCTATTCATAATATATGGAGGATTAACGTTGAGCTGCTCGTCAATTGAAAAAAGTTTTAACATTATTAAATCTCCGTTCTTCTCTAGTTTATTTTTTAAATGACTAAATGCAGTTTTGGTAACATCTTTTAAGCCTTTAGAATTTTCATTTTTATAATGGGTGAACAATTCTTTATTTGCAACTGTTAGCCAATTATTGAAATTGGAAAGAACAGCATTTATATATTTTGCTGTATTTTTTTTTCCGTATGATGGCTCGGTATAGATATTCATAGCCATTGCCATAAAACCATCATTTTTTAGAGAAGTAGTTATTTTTGCCATTTTTAATTGTGATTTGTTTTGTTAAGTTCTCACTATGTATAATACTAATATAGTTTGACTTTTTTGAGGTTTATTTTGTTCAGTATCAAAATAACTTTCATTTTCTGCATTTATAAGTGCTAAATAATAAGCACTTATAAATTTACTTTATTTTTTCGATTAGATTTATATTTAATAGTTGGATTTAAGTGAATTTCACTTGGTTTTCTTAAGTAAGGCTAAAATGAGTTCTTAAATTATTGTAAATAAATACAGGTTGTTTCTTTAATTTTTGAGCTATATCAGTATTTTTAATAACTTTTTTCAATCCATATTCGTATTTTAATGTTCTATTAATTTTTTTCAGCTACAGCATTTTCGTATGGGTAGTATTGTTCAGTCATACTCATCATAATTCCATTTTCTTCAACAAAATCAGAGTATTTAGGGTTGCAATATTGAATACCTCTGTCAGATTGATGAATTAGTTAGAGTTTAATAGTTTATACGTTTAGTATTAAGCAAGTTATACTGCCTTAAAAAGCGATAAAATTTATCTCCTTCAATTTTGATATCCTACTGAATCATTTCATTTTTGAGCTTTTTTTATAGCTTAACTCCTCTAGTTTTAGCACCAACATTTTCACTTTATTTAAACTCACATTTATTGCTTAATTAAGTAATTCCAAAATTTTGATTCAGGTTAAACCAGGTGCATTTTTGATCCCAAAAGAGGAATTACAATATAGAGGGATTTTATTTTTATGCCTTTTTTTATTTAAAAAAACGTATTAAATTTATATATTGTCGACTTTTAAATAATAAACACATCATTTTCGTATGAAATACATACTTGTCATTTTACTCGCTTTTTCTTTTTTGGGATGTCGAAAAGCACGATTTGAAAAAAGAAATACTCAAATCATAGTAACGGTTGAAGGAGATGCAGACTATGTTAAGTTTGCAAAATTCGTGATGGTGAATGCCAAAAAATTGAATGATGACGGCAAGCTCATTTCAGTTGATAATTATAATCAAAATGTGGTCATATTGGATTTTGATCCAACTTCAGAAACGCAAACTATGATCATAACTCTAGATTGGGAGGATATAGGAATTTCTAACGGTGAAAAATCTGGATTCAAACCATGGAAACCATTGTTCTTAGCGTTGTGTGCATCGGAATATTATACCGAGGATGATGATCGGGCAATGGAATTTGCTAATTTAACCATGGGGTATTATAATTCTTCAAAATACGGAATCATGAACGAAATTGAGACCAAAATTAAGCCAGGACATATTTACGCATGGAACACAAAGGACAATACTTTTGAAGATACTGGAGATAAGACCGACAAGAAAGATAAAGATGGTTCAGGTAAATTGGTTGGAACCTGGAAAGAAGTTAGTGGTTGTTCTGCTCCATCAGGAAAGAAAAATACGTTTACATTCTCAAGTGGCGGTTCTGGAACTTTCTTTAATGTAGATTGCAATGCTATTTGTTCTGGTAGTGGAGTAAACTTCGGATTCAAATGGGACGCAGATGATTCAAATTTAGCTTTAAACTACACTTCTGTTTCTGAGTATTGTGGAGTACAAGAAGATGTGCCAGATGCTGATAGTTTTTCTTATTCAATTTCTGATGATATCCTAACTGTTCAAGGAATTGATTACAAAAGGTATTGATTTTTGACATTTTAAAGTGTGGTAATTCAATAACATTCAATTTCGAAGATTTTTAGAGTTCAATTCTTATGAAGGATTCAAAGTTGAATCCTTATTTCAAAACTGGAGATAACAAAATGAATTTCGTATATCGTACAACTCAATTTAAACTTCTTGTCGTTTCGTAACTTCTTGAAAGTATTCGTCAGTGTATGTATCACCAACGTATGGAATAATATTTCCTTTCCCATTTAAAATTTATCTACTCGAATTGAAAGTTTCTCCTGTTTGAAGGTTACAGTGTTGTCATCGAGTTGCCGCTAACTATAAGTATATAGAGCGAAGGGGAAGAGGACTAGTAGTTGTTCATTAGAAATCTCTTAGCCAAATATAAATATTTTAATTTTATTATTTTCTAGTCTAAAAGCCAACCAATAGCTCATGAACATAAAAAAGATAAATAAAAGAGTGAATAAATTTTATACTTGGCGGTGCTTGCTGTAATTTATGAACTACTTTAAAAGTAGAAAAGCACTTATTTATTATATATAGCTTAAGCTTGTAAAAGATTACTTTTAATATAAATAAGAAAGCACAAAAGAGAGGATTAAGGTTAAGTTATATAGAGAAGCTAGCGACTTCGTCAACACTGATAATCCCCTCTCTTTTCTACTGAAATTTTGAAT
>JAGXIB010000082.1 GCA_024635865.1 Flavobacteriales bacterium | reverse complement strand
TCTTTCAACAGAAAAACAAGTAAAAGCTTACAATAGGCTTTCTCAAGCATACTCTTCGCTTGGAATGAGTGATTCAGTATTATTTTATAATGCTAAGTTGTTGGGAATCGCTAATAACTCGAAAAAAACAAAAGACTTAATTTCTTACTATTCGGCACAATATAATTATTACCTAGGTTTAGATGTAAAAGATTCAGTTTTTCATTATATGAAACTAGCTTACAATAGAGTTTTGTTAACCAACGATGCTAGCATTGAGGATAAAAAAATGTTAAATGCTGAATATTTAAGGTCTGCTAATGGCTTCTACACCTTTCAAGAGTTTGATTCAGCATTAGTTTATTTTGACTCATGTATTTCTTTGTCGTTAGAGCTGAAAGACTATCAAACTTATGGTAGAGCATTTAATATAGCATCTTTTATTTTAATTTCGCAAGGTGAAAATGAAGAGGTATTAAAAAGAACTCAAGAGGCGATAAATTTAGGGTTTAAAATAGGAGACACTACTCTAATAGCTAGGTCTATGGTTAGCATGACCCGAACTTATGATGCTCTTAAGGGTTATAATAAAGCAATTAATATAAACAATGACTTAATTGATAATTATTTGTCATTTTTGCCAGCTCATTATAGTGTAACCTTATTTTCAAATCAAACATACTTTTATCATGAGGCAAAAGATTATAAGAATGCTGTAAAGTTTGGGTTAAGAGCTTTAACTTTAGATTCTAAAAACTCTTCTGTATTTTATAATTTAGCGGATGCTTATTTAGCAGCTTATAATGACTCTACAATCAAAATGTTAGAAGTAATCCCTAAAGAAATAAAATCAGAGCAATTCAATGATGACTTAACAGAAAAGGATGCTAAAAAGAAAGTATTAGAGTTAGTAAAAAAGTATTATGAAGAGTCTATTGTTCTTTTAGAAGAAAAAAATGATACGAGAAATTTTCTACAGCCTCATTTTGGTTTAGGGAATTATTATGATATTGTAGGAGATGACAAAAAAGTAATTTATCATTATGAAAAGGCTTGGAGTTATTCTAAAGGAGATAATATCCCATTAAAAGATCAATTAAGAATTTCTAACCGTTTATATGAATTAAATAAACAAAAAAATAAAACTTCGGCTACTTTAAAGTGGTTAGAAATCAGGGATTCTTTAGAAAAAGTAGAAGCTTCTCAGAATGACTTAGCTTCTTTAGGAAAGAAACAAGCAGAGTTTGAATACAGCCAAAAGATTTATGCAGATAGCTTGGATCAGAAACAAAAAGATTTAGAGGTAAAGTATGAGCAAGAGCGACAAGCTCTTAAATTAAAAGCGGAAGAAGAGAAGAAGTTTTATTTATATGGAGGTCTACTTTTGTTAGCAATTTTTCTATTTGTTTTATATAGAAGATTTAAAATAGCTTTAAAGCAAAAAGGAGTTATCGAACTACAGAAAGAGTCTATAGAAGAAAAACGAATTGCTTTACGTAAGACCCATGAAGGAATTCAAGATAGTATAAACTACAGTAAACGAATTCAAAAAGCTGTTTTTCCATCACTAGAAATTGTAAAGAATTTGTTTCCAACTTCATTTTTATTTTTTAAGCCAAAAGATATTGTGAGTGGAGATTTTTATTGGGTACATGAAGTTGAAGGCAAAAAAATAATTGTTACAGCAGATTGCACTGGTCACGGAGTGCCAGGAGCCTTCATGACCATTATTGGAATTAACATCCTAAAAGAGATTGTTCAAGAAGGAATTACAGATGCTGCAGTTATCTTAAAAGAAATCAATCAACGATTAATCGATCGGCTGAGTCAGAGTGGCAAGGACTCAGTTAAAGATGGGATGGATTTAGCTTTGTGTATTATAGATTCAAATACAATAGAGTTTGTAGGAGCTCATTTGCCTTTGTACCATGTTAGAGAAGGAGAGTTAGTAGAGTATAAAGGAAGCAACATATTTTTGGGAAGCAAATCAGCTATGCCTGAACCAAATGTTCACCATATTCCTTACCAAAAAGGAGATTTAATTTATATGTCTACCGACGGTCTTCCAGACCAGAAAGGGGGAGAAAAAGGGAAGAAGTTTTACTCCAAAAGGCTGAAAGACTTCTTGTTATCTAATAGCGGTTTATCGCTGGAAGAACAACAAGCCAAGTTAAAAGACTTAAGAAGAGAATGGTTATTAGGTAAGTATGAGCAGTTAGATGATATAACTGTCGTAGGGGTTAAGTTGTAAACCAACTCCTAAAATATTTTTTTTAGGAGTTAATTACAATTCTTAATTTAAATAGGAAGATAACATCCACAATGTTTTTTCAGATTCAGTAATGTAGTCACTCATTAAACTAGCTGTTCCTTCGTCATCAGCTTCTCCAGCTAAGGATAAGATTTCTCTCTCTTTTAGAATGATCGTAGAGAAGTTTTTTACAACAATTTTAATTCCTTCGATTCCGTTGGTGATAGCTTTTTCAGCTTTAATATCAGAATTCTCTAAATAGTCTTCGAAAGTATGTAAAGGTTCTCCTTCTAATGTTAAAATACGTTCAGCAATTTCATCAACTTTAATTACTGCATCATTATAAAATTCCTCAAATTTTAAGTGTAGCTCAAAGAATTCTCTTCCTTTAATATTCCAATGTAATCCTCTTAAATTTTGATAAAAAAGTTAGTAATCGGCTAATAAAAAGTTTAGTTTACCACTGAGTAATTCAGCTTTATTTTTGTCTATTCCAATTAAGTTTTTCATTGTTTAAGTTTTTATAAAAATAATTTAAACAAAAGTACAAGAATTCAACTCGAATGAAGAAAGTATTGCTGTTGTAAAAAGATAAAAATAGTTAAATCTTAATCCACTCTAAAACAAAACGCGTAACGTTTGGAACTTGAAAACTAAAAGTAGAAGAAACACTAACAGAGGTATTTGAAGAACTTGATATACTCTCTTTTGCATTTACTTGCTCATACTCTTTAATTAGTTTCATTTTGTAAATGCCGTCATTTATTTTTTCTGCTTGAGCTATAATAGCTTGAGATTTAATGGTGTTTTGGTCGAAAAAAACCTCTGCTGTTTCTTTTTCAAAATCTATTTCGAAAGAAGTAATTCCTTTTACTTGTTTCATTTCTTTTTCTATGACTCCTTTGCATCCGTGTTCACACACCATTCCTTCTATTTGGAAATTAGCAATCATATTTTTTGGGTTAGTTTTTTTAGCTTCAGAGGAACAAGAGCTTAAAACAAGAACTATAAATAAAAACGGAATAAAAAAGTAAGTTTTAGACATGGGCTAAAGATTTAATTACAAAATTATAATAAAAGAATTACATCGTATTATAAACTTCTTTTTATTTGTAAATATTACTGCAGAGTAACTACTTTTGCAAAAAAAATAAATTGATGTCCGGCACCTTAAAATCTTGGTTGTTACTCTTGTTGTTATCTTGTGTTTGGGGAAGCTCATTTGTTTTGATTAAAATGGGATTGTTTGATCCAGAGGGTAATGTTCGCTTGCCTGCAGATCAATTAGGAGCCCTTAGGGTTTCATTTGCTTTTTTAGCTCTAAGTCCTATTTTATTTAAAAGTTTTAAATACTTAACAAAAAAGAATATTTTATTTTTAATTATTGCTGGTGTGTGTGGAAATGGTCTTCCCGCTTTTCTTTTTGCTTTTGCAGAAACAACGCTAGACAGTTCAATCACAGGGATGTTAAACTCTTTAGTGCCACTGTTTACGATATTAATAGGTGCTATTTTTTTTGAGTTTAGAATTAGAAGAATTCATATAGTAGGAATAGCGGTAGCAATGTTTGGAACATTTTTAATTGTTCAAGAAAGTTTAATGGGAGCAAAGTTCTCAGGACAAATGAAGCTTCCGTTATTAGCTGTAGTGCTAGCTACTATCTGCTATGCTACAAGTCTAAATGTTATAAAGTATAAACTTTCAGAAGTTAAATCAACTGCTATTACTGCTCTTTCTTTTTTAATGGTATCACCATTTGCAATTACTTACTTGGCAACTTCAGACTTTATAAACAGAGTACAAGTTCAAGAAAACATATTACCAGGAATTGGTTCAATTTTAGTTTTAGCTATCGTTGGTACAGCTTTAGCAGTGTTATTATTTAATCAGTTAATAAAGGTGAGCTCACCTATTTTTGCCTCGTCTGTCACTTATTTTATTCCTATTGTTGCAATGGTTATTGGGTGGTTAATAGGAGAGACAATTACTTCAGTTCAGTTAGTCGGAATGGGAATACTTATTTCAGGTGTGCTAATAATTAACAAAGGAAAATAAATTAATCTGGCATTTTTTTTTCTTTCGGTTTTGTTAATACATTTTTAAGCAATTGATCAACTATACTTTCAACCGCAGGGCAAATTGTTGCATTTTGCATGAGTAATGGGAGCATTTTTTTTTGGCCCCTCATTCCTGTTAAAGGGTATTCAGAACAAGCTTTTGGTCTAACATCGTAAATAGAACAATAATTATCGTCTCCTAAAAAAGCACAAGGAGATTGTTTTAAAACATAATCGCTGTCCTCATCTTCTCTTAAGTATTGATCAACAAACTGACCAGGTTTCATTCTAAAGTGCTTAGCTATTCGACTTACGTCTTTACTCGTAAACAATGGGCTGGTAGTTTTACAGCAGTTACCGCAGTCTAAACAATCGATTTTTTTAAAAGCCTCTTCGTCTGCAGTATTTATTATTGAATCTAGATCTCCATCTTTCTTTTGTCTCAACTGCTTAATAAGTTTATTGTTGCGATTGGTGATTTCTCTTTTGCTTAAAGGCTTTTCCTTAGATTTAGGAGGTCTGTTATTTGCCATAATATAAAATGTTAAGTTAAGCCGATTAATTAGCCTTTTTTTTGTCTTGGTTAAATTGTTTAACCTTAAGGTACCTCATAAATACAGACATACTAGAGAGTGCACACAGAATAAATCCAGTTATACCATCTAGAACACCAAGTTTTAAAAAGTAATCTTGAAAAAATCTAAACCCTGGCTTAATGAGGAAGTGGAATAAAGTAGGCTTTTCACCTCTGTTAGCACGATCTGTTCCACTCATGGTTGTGTACCTATCCCATTTTTCTAGGTAATGAAAGATGTCTTTAAAAGTGTAATGAATAAGCTTGTTCTTAAGCATTCCAACACTCCCTTTGCAAAGTACTTCTGCATGAACGCTTTTATCTTCGTACCTGCATTCATCGCGCTTAAATAACCGAATAACTTTATCTCCTTGCCATCCAGAATATTTAATTTCCGATCCCATGAAGAAGTTTCGACGTTTAATCCAAAAAGCAGCATGACCATTTTCTTTACTGGCTAAGATGGATTGAACTTCAGTTTTCAACTTTTCTTCAACCCTTTCATCTGCATCTAATAAAAAGATCCACTCGTATTTCGCTTGTGGAATTGCCCAGTTTTTTTGAGAAGCAGAATGTCCATAGGTTCGTTGTATGACTTTCGCCCCTTTATCCTCTGCTATTTTTACCGTATTATCTGTGCTAAAAGAATCTACTACAATTATTTCGTCTGCCCAAGAAACAGAAGCTAAAGCAGCTTCTATGTTATGTTCTTCATTAAAAGTCGGTATAATTGCGGTTACTTTCTGCATATATGCGATTCGGTATGCAGGCAAAGATATGTTTTTTATTACTTTTACAGTAAGAATTTAACTATGAAGATCAGCGGTTTTACTTTTATTAAGAATGGAGATAAGCTTTATATTCCCACAAAAGAGTCGATTCTTTCTATTTTACCAATTTGTGATGAATTTGTGATAGCACTAGGTGATTGTGATGAAGACGATAAAACAGAAGAGTTAATCGCTTCAATAAATTCGCCTAAAATTAAAATAATTAGGACAGTTTGGAATACTCAAAAGTTTCCTAAAAATACCGAGTTTGCGCATCAAACAGATATAGCTAAAGGGCATTGTACTGGAGATTGGTTGTTTTACTTACAGTGTGATGAAGCTGTTCATGAGAAGGATTTACAAACCATTGTAGCTGCTTGTAAAGAAGAACTGAACAATAGACAGGTAGATGGGTTCCTATTTAAGTATTTACATTTTTGGGGAGATTATAACCATTATCATTTATCACATGTTTGGTACAATCGCGAAATTAGGGTGATAAGGAACTTACCAGAAATTCATTCCTGGAAAGATGCTCAGAGCTTTAGAAAATTTAATTCTTGGAATGGCACTTTTGAGGATTATCAACGAAAAGAAGGAACGGAGAAACTTAAGGTGAAGGAGTTAGATATAAATATTTATCATTATGGGTATGTTAGGCCTCCAATCTTAATGACTAAGAAGAGAAAAGTTAGTGCGACTTCTTACCATGGAGATAGTGCAAAAGAAGCTAGCTCTGTCCCAGAATTATACGACTATGGGCCCTTAAATAAGCTAACTGCTTTTACAGGTACTCATCCTGCTTCAATGAAACAGTGGATGAAAAAATTTGATTGGGAAAAACAATTACAATACAAAGGGAAAAGAAATCCTAATAGACCAATTTTAAAACATGAGAAAGTAAAATATGTTGTACTCTCTTGGTTAGAAAATACATTTAGGAAAGGAAACCCAATAGGAGGGTTTAAAAACTATATAAAACTATAATTATTTAAATTTAATAAATGATTACTTTATCTTTGCTGAAAATTACCCTTGTTTATGAATGACTCCAACAATATAGAAGTTCACTTTCAGTATGCTTCAATTCAATTACAAGCTTATTCTTCTTCCTCTAGTAGTAGTTCAAGGCTTTTAAAAGATATTGTTAATAAATTGAATGATCCTAATTTCCCTCCTGAAGAAAGGATTATTGACAGGAGTAAAAACCAAAAGGATAGCGTATCTAGAAGGTTAGTTCAGATTTCGTCTCCCATTTCAAATAAAGGTAAAACTGTACATGGAAGAATAGCTTTAATAAAAAATAAAGCGCCAAAGCTTTGGGGAGGTAAAAACTTAGAAGTGGATATTGAAAAAGAAGAGAAGAAGCAATTTATTGAAATTACAAATTATTGTATAAATTTTAATGAAGATTCTGACCCAATTATAATGTTCGAGTTTAACTCTGACGGGCCAAGACTTTTAGATATAGTTTTTTATTTCAGGCAAATATCAAAGTTGTATTCTATATCAAAGGCTATTAAACCAATAATCCATTTGAATTCAGAGTATAGTGATTTGGAGGCTAACCTTTCAAATGTTTTTTCGGTCGTAGTTAAACTTGATGCTAGTAAATTAAATAAATCTTCTAATGTTGATTGGCATAAGTCTTTAGTCAATTTAAATGAAGATTCAGGTTATGAAGACGTTAGATTAGAATTGTTTTATAAAAGGAAAAAAAAACTAGGTAAGTATATTAAGAATGTAAGAGGATTAGATTTTGCTAAAAATATATTAAGTTGGCTTAAGTCAAATAATAAAAATATAGAATACGTTGAGGACTTAAAAATGTCATTCCAATTAAATGAAGAAGATGAGCCTATAGAATTAGATTTTCTTAAAAATAAGAGAACGAGCATATTATTAATACCTCTTTTTAATAAAACTCAATATAGTCGAAAAGAATATAAAAGTAGAGTTATATTAGAGTTAAATCACTATTTAAAAACAGGAGAGACTAATGATTATTCATTAAAAAAGAAAATATGATTTATAAATACTTAGATAGAGCTTTTTTTATTGATATCGCAATATGCTTGTTTTTAGTTTTAGGTGCTTATATTTATAAGTATAACTTGCTAATGATCGTAAAATTACCAAGCTTGGTTGAACTAGATGGATTTAGGCAGTCTTTAGTTACCTTAGGGGTTATGATGATTGGCTTTTTGATGACAATTATTACAGTTTTAGTAACTTTTAAAGAGGGGTTTGAGAAAACAATAAATAAAAAAGAGAAAGTAGATAATGTTTTTGATCAAAAAACATCAATTAAAGAAAAATTTTATTCATTGGGGATATATAAAAAGGTAGCTAATGTTTTTATATATTCTACTTTTGAAATAGGTTTAGCGATATTAAATCTTCTTCTTTTTCAAATTAATATATTTAATTTCAGTGATTATTTTTCTTTTGTAAATTTAATTATTAGTTTTCTTTTAATTTCATTTACTTTATTGAGAAGTTTTTATGTTTTTAAACTCTTTTTAGATAACCACTTGAGTTAAACTATAGTACTAGTTTAGTAACTGACTTAATTTCTTGCTCATCAATCAGAACAGCATTATAAATTCCTTTTGCAACTCCCGAAGCATCTAACATAAATTGGTTACTGCCTTTGTTATTGGTAGTGAGTGTTTCTTGAAGAATTATTTTACCACTTAGGTCAATTAACATAAATTTATTTGTAGAACTTAGTTTTTCAGTTGTTACCTCAATATAAATATTGCTATTGGTTAAAGGTGAGAAAATATAAGCATTAGACTTTTTCTCACAAGTTCTGACAGAAATCACTTCAGAGTAAGCGTCACTTTCAAGTCCTTTTACAATTAAACGATAGTAGCTTTGGCCAAAGTATGGGTTACGGTCAATGTATTTAAATGAAGTTTCATTATGAATGGCATTAGTCGATCCTATTGTAGTAAAATGAAGACCATCTATACTCTTTTGAATTTCATAAGTAGAAGTCTCTGTTTTTGAAATCTCCCAACTAAGGTTAATTGAGTTATTTTCACAGTTTCCTGAAAACGAATTTAAAATCAGAGGCAATGGATGATCATAATCTGTGAGCGTCCAAGCTCTATAAAACTCAGAAGCTGCAATGTTAACTCCAGTTACACTTCTGCTCCCCGCACTGCCAGTTACTGTTCCCCAAATCCCTGCAGAACCACTATGACTCCCCTCCCAATGGTTGTTAGAAGTATTAAAGCGTTGTGCTCCTAAATTGGTTACGTTTAAAGTGTTTGGTGCTCCAACTTCGGAGGCATCATCATTAAAACCAAAAGAAAATTGTACAGCTGGTTTGGTGGTGTAATTTTCTGCATCAATTATCCAAAATCGATCTACTACCCAATCTTTGTTATCTAAATTTCCAGAAGAAGACATAAAATGATTAACTCCTGATGGCCAAGGTAAATTACCGTCGTCAGATTCATAAGTAGAAAATAACAAATCTCCTGCTCCAGTTCCTGCTGTTGTCGTTAACATTGTTAAAGGAATTTTTTGCTCAGTTCCTCCGACTCCAGTTGTAAATGGTACAGTATAAGTTCCAGAACCAGTTCCAATGTTCCATTTCACATAATTGTACTCATCTTCAGAAATAATATTACCACCTGTTCCTTGAGTGATAATTCCATTAGCGTTAGATTGATTAACAACTAAGTATATTGGTGTTCCTGATGTTCCTCCATTAAGGACAATGTAAGGATTGTTATTTAAAACTAATGCATTAGTTTGAGCACTAATACAAAATGTAAAAGACAATAATATTAGAGGTATTAATAATCTACTCAAAATGAATACTTTTAGTTAAAAAACTAATTTAATTGTTTTATTTTAAATGACCTAACTTAGAATACTATAATCCTAACTTCTTTTTAACAAAAGGAAGGATATTGTCTTCAGTATTTTTTGCGTAGATGATATTTCCAAAACTAACATCAGTGATATAATCAAAGTTATTGTCTGCTGCTACTGCGTCTATCGCTTCTTGCATCTTATTTCTGATTGGAGCATATAAAACTTCTTTCTTTTTATTTAACTCAGCATCAGCCTGTTCTGGGAATTTTTTAATTGCTTCTTGTTCTTTTAAAAGGCCTTCAATTTTTTCTTTTTTTATTAATTCACTCATCGAAGAACTATCTCTTTTGTAAATAGCTACTCCGTTTTCAAATTGCTTTTGCTTTTGTTGTAAATAGACAATAAACTCTCTTTTTATTTTTACTAAAGCAGTATCGGCAACAGCTTTTTCTGGCATTACTTGCCAAAGTTCAGTGGTGTTTATGTAGCCAATTTTAGATTTTGTTGTGTTTCCTTTAGCTGCCACTAATACAATCAATGAAACTATTGCAGCTGTTATAAAAATTGAACGGAAAGAAGTTGAGTTCATAATTTACTTATCTTTGCTATTTAAAATTAAATGTCTGACAACAAATATCAAATATAATTCCAATAAAAGCGAATCAAAGGACCAGTTTTTTCAAAACGAACAAACTTTTTTGTTTTTAAATGACAAGTTAACTCATTCGGGTTATTTTGCAATTGGTGTTAAAGATAATTTAAGTATTGAAATTAATCAACCGCTAAATCCTAATGAGTTAGATGAATTTCTTGGTCAAAAAGGAGAATGGAAATTTGGTTTTTTAACTTATGACCTAAAAAATGATTTAGAGGTTTTAAGTTCAGGTAATAATGATGGCTTAAACTTTCCTAAGGTTTATTTTTTTATTCCTGAAACATTATTAAAATATAAGAATGGACGTTTTGAACTAGTTTATGGAAACGAGAAGTATATTTCTCAAATAAAAACAATCTTAGACACTCATGGAGATATTTCTCAAGAAGAAATAGAGCTAAAATCGTCTCTTAGTAAAGAAAGTTATTTGAGTAAAATAATTAAGCTTCAAGAAGAAATACAACAAGGGAATATTTATGAGGTCAATTTTTGTTATGAATTCTATGCAGAACAAGCTAAACTAGACCCCTTAAGTTTATTTCATAAACTAATGTTAAATTCTAATGCTCCTTTTTCTAGTTTTGGAAAGTTTAATGATAAATATGTTATTAGTGCTAGTCCAGAACGGTTTTTAAAAAAAGAAGGGGCTAAACTAGTTTCTCAGCCAATAAAAGGAACAGCCAAAAGAGGCAAGTCTGAAGAAGAGGATGCTAGACTAAAAGAAGAATTATTAGGAAGTGAAAAGGAGCGTTCTGAAAATATTATGATTGTTGACCTAGTAAGAAATGATTTTTCTCGAATAGGGAAATTTGATTCTGTATTAGTAGAAGAACTTTGTAAAATTTATTCTTTTAAAACGGTGCATCAAATGGTTTCAACGATTTCATGCGAGTTGAAAGAAGGAGTTCGATTTTCTGAGGTATTAAAAGCGACTTTTCCTATGGGCTCTATGACTGGAGCACCTAAGATTAGCGCAATGAAGTTAATAGAGAGAGAGGAAGAAACTAAAAGAGGGCTTTATTCAGGCTCTATTGGCTATGTGACTCCAGATGGTGATTTTGACTTCAATGTAATTATTCGTACTTTTTTATACAATGAGTCAAAAAAATACCTTTCTGCCATGGTTGGAGGAGCAATTACCTCAAAAAGTTCTCCTGAAGACGAGTATGAAGAAACATTAATTAAAATTTCAGCATTACTAAAGTCATTAAAATTATGAACGAGCTGGAAGAAAAAGTGTCGTGTCAATTAGCTCAATTAGATGCTGGGTTTTCAACAAAGACATACTTGTTAGCAGCGAGTGGTGGAAGTGACTCTACTTGTTTAGTAAATGTCTTTAGTCGTTTAGGGTTGAGTTTTGAAATAGCACACTGTAATTTTCAACTGAGGGGAGAGGAGTCCAATGGAGAGGAGGAATTTGTAAAAGACTTTGCTAAAGGGTTAAATATTAAAGCTCATTTTGTTCATTTTGAAACAAAAAAAGAAGCAGAAAAGAATAAAAAATCTATTCAGGAAAAAGCAAGAAGCCTTCGTTATGATTGGTTCAATAAACTAAAAGATGAATATAATTTTGACTATATCGTAACTGCTCATCATCAAGATGATTTAATCGAAACTTTCTTTATTAATAGTGTTAGAGGTGCTGGTGTTTCTGGGTTGAAAAGTATACCTATAATAAATAACAGCATCATTAGGCCTTTATTGAAGGTCTCAAAAGAAGAAGTAAATAACTATTTAACTGACTTTAATTTAAGTTATCGTAATGATAGTAGTAATGACAGTTTAAATTATAGTCGTAATTATTTAAGGCATAAAATCATTCCAGCTTTAGATAATGTACATCCAAATGCAAAAAAAGGACTGTTAAAAACGATTAATAATTTAATTGATACTGAAGAGTATCTTAGTCAAAAGATTGAAGAAGATAAAAGTAGAATCATTGTGAAAGAAGGAGAAACAGTTAAGATAGCTATTTCACAAAATCCTACTTCTTTTTTATTGTTCAAGATTGTAAATGAATATGGGTTTAATAGAACTCAGCTTGACGACCTGTTGGCATCTGAAAAAAGAGGAAGTCTTTTTTATAGCGATTTGTTTGTTATGCTTAAAGAAGAAGATTCAATAGTTATTTCGCCAATCAGTCTCGCTAGTGTTGATCAATATGAATTCAATAATTTTGGAGAATACAAAGAGCCGTTTAATCTAGTTTTTTCAGAAGAAAATAATGTTGATATAAAGTTTCAAGATAATATTGCTTATTTCGATGCAGAAAAAATTCAGTTTCCATTTTTTTTACGAAAATGGAAGTCTGGAGATGTTTTCTTTCCATTAGGAATGAATGGGAAAAAGAAATTAAGTGACTTCTTTATTGATTTAAAGCTAAATAGAATTGAAAAAGAGCAGATTTGGATATTAGAAAATAATCATCAAGTCTGTTGGATTGTAGGTGAAAGGATTGATAATAGATTTAAAATAACTAAAAACACAACTAAAATCATAAAAATTGTAACCAAATATAATTTATTCTCGTAATGGTACCTACCACACTACTTAAATAAATACACTTTTATGGAAAACACTACATTAGCACCAGTCCGAGTTGAGAAAGAAGAGATATCCAGTTTAATCTTTCCTAAAACTCCTATTCATAAGACAGAAGATGAGTTAAAGATTTTGAAACACTATCTTAGAAGAGCAATGATTTTAGGAAACTTACATCATTCAAAAATAAAGATTGTTTTTGAAGACGACAAAGGCACTAAAGAAGTTAGAACAACTGTTTGGGCAGTTGGAGACAAGAATATTGTTTTAAAACAAGGGACAATAATTCCAATTAATAGAATAATAAGTATCCTTTAAGTTTAACCTATTCACTAATTGGTGTTTGTATGTCTTTGAATTAGTTTCATTTTCTCAATAAAATAAACTTAATTTTAAAGTATAGAAAAGACATTCCAAATGAAAGTATTTTTAATTTTAGTATTCCTTCTTCCGTTCTCACTAATAGGTCAAGAGCGTTACATTGTAGATTTTTGGGGATTAGACTCCACCAACTACTCCTTTGTTAATACAAATAACTTAGCTGAAGAACGTTGGGATATTTTAGCGCAACCTAACTTTTGGAAACAAGTGATGTTATTAAGCGAGGACTCTTGCTTAATAAATATTGCTGCTACGAGAAGAGTGTTAGGGATGGATTCCTTTACCAAATGGAAAGCTCAGACTGAAGATGAAAAGTTGGCCTATAAAGACAGTGTAAGAAAAATGTTTAATCTGGATCCTTTAGAAAAAATCTATGTTACTTCAGGTAAAAGTCATTTCTATCAATTTAAAAAGGTTATTCCAAGTATAAGTAAAGCTATCCCAATTTTTAAATCGTATGATACAGATCCTTGGTATGCGCAAGCTATCTTATTAATAGAAAGTCCTGGGAAAATAGAGTTTTCTACTGTTGGGGCTTATGGTCCATTTCAGTTAATGAAATCCGTAGCAAGAGATCATGGACTTGTTGTGAATAAAAGAATAGACGAACGTAAAGATTTTAATAAGTCAGCTATGGGAGCAGCTAGTTTGTTAAAGAAAACTTGTATTCCAGAGGCAAAACGAATTTTAAGTAGCAATAATATTGACTTTTCCGAAGATGAATTATGGTTTAAGTTGTTTGTCTTGCACATTTATCATGCAGGAGCAGGAAATGTAGGAGGACTAATTAACTCATTTGAAGATAAACCAAATGGCCAAGAGTTAATAACTAAAATGTGGCAATCAGAATGGGGAGGGTTTAAGAACGCTTCTCAAAATTACTCGCAAGTAGCTTTAGCAGCGATGTTAAACTTAAGTGATTTAATCTATAATGATTGCTCAACTTTGCATAGTTGTCACTTAAGTGAAATATAAATTCGTGTTTTATAAAATATATTGGAATTAAAATAGTTTTAATGACTCATATTTATAATTTTGCTTAATTAAATTTCAAGTACTTAACACTTCTTAATGCAGTCAATTAAAAAACTTTCTGTTCTTATTCCAGCGTATAACGAGGAAAAGACAATTCATCTAATTTTAGATAAAGTAAAAGAAGTGTCATTGGTCAATGGTATTGAAAAAGAAATTATTATCGTTAATGACTGTTCTACTGACGGAACAACGATTGCGATAGAAAATTACAAAGCAAAGAATCCTGAGCTCTTTATACAGTTGTATAATCAAGAGGAAAATAAAGGGAAGGGAGCAGCGATTCATAAAGCAATAGAAAAAGCAACAGGGGAATACCTAGTCATTCAAGATGCCGATTTAGAATATGACCCTAATGAATATAATGATTTATTAAAGCCTGTAGTTGGTGGTTTTGCTGATGTAGTATATGGATCTCGTTTTTTAGGAGGGAATCCACATCGTATTTTATTCTATTGGCATAGCATAGGCAATAAGTTTTTAACCAGTCTCTCTAATGTATTTACTAACTTGAATTTAACAGACATGGAAACTTGTTATAAGTTAATTCGTACCGATATCGCTCAATCATTAAACTTAAAAGAACAACGTTTTGGATTTGAACCAGAACTAACTGCAAAGTTATCTAGAGTAAAAGACGTTAGAATTTATGAAGTAGGCATTTCATACTATGGAAGGACATATGAAGAAGGTAAAAAAATAGGTTGGAAAGATGGGTTTAGAGCAATTTATTGTATCCTGAAATATAATATATTCTCTAAATAATCACTTTGCCTAAGTTTTACTTAGCGTGTTTTTTAATCTCTTCCAATAGCTTCTTTTCGTCCCCTTCAACGTAGTTGTTGTGGTCCCAAACTATATTGCCTTTTCCATCAATCAAAAAAGTATGAGGGACGTTTTTTACATTCATTGCTTTTTTTAACTCTCCATTCGGATCCATTAAAATAGTGTACTCCCAACCTTCTGTTTTTACATAAGGAGCAACTCTACTATTAGATCGAGCATTGTCTATAGAGACAGCAATTAGTTTTACTCCCGTTTCTTTTTGCCAACTAGCATATTCCTTTGATATGGTATTTAACTCTGTTTTACATGGTTTACACCAAGTAGCCCAAAAGCTAATAACAATTGGTTTTCCGTTGTTTTCTATTTTAGATAAATCAACAGTTTTACCATCTAAAGACTTTAGGTTAATGGCTGGTAGCTTTTTATTTTGTCCGACAAATGCTAGCGCTAAAAGTGAAATGGATAGAAGTAATATTGTTTTTTTCATGTTTTAAATTGTTTTATCTCTTTTTTAAGTCCAAAAACTAAGCCAAATTTAAGAAAATTAAACAATTTCTGAGGGGTGATTTTTCTTTGTGTTATATATGCGTTTATAATTCGAATGAAAAGGGTGTTTTTATTATTATATTAGCGATGAATATTATTAACTATGGATAAAATCAGCATAACAATTTGTTTATTCTTTTGTTTAGGAGTATCAGCTCAATTAAAACTAGTAGATCCTGTTTTTTTAGGTGCTAATTTAAATAATACGACATTAATGGCTTCTGGAGTTCCTGCAGATTCAGAGCTTCAGTTTGCGCTGTCAATTATAAATACTTCAACTCAGACTTACACGTTAAAGTGTAAAAGAACTGAAGTTGACGTGATGGCTGGCACAGAAAATATAACTTGTTGGGATACTTGTGCTCCTCTTTTAGTTGCTGGAGATTTTGAAACAATGATTGTAGGAGAAGTAGGAATCGAATACGTTGAGGTAATTGCTCCAAATGATACTGCTACTAGTTTTTTAGCTCGTTATAAACCTAAAAATTTAGATGGTTGTTCTTTGTTTTTATATGAGTTTTTCGATGTCGCCAATCCAAATGTTATTTTAGCAAGAGTTCATGGTCGTTTTACACACAATATTTCTACTTCTTGTACAGCATCTTTAATCACGAAAAATGATTTAGAGTTTTCAATGTATCCAAACCCCACAAATAATCAACTAACTTTCAATACGAATGATAGAAACTTATTTTTTCAGATCAGTGACTTACAAGGAAGAAGGGTAGTTAACAAGACAGAGTTAGTGAATGGAAAACGGTTAGATTTGGGTTTTTTACATAGTGGAGTTTATTTTGTTTCTGTTTTAAAGAATGGAATAGTGTTAAAGACGGAAAGGCTAGTTGTTAAATACTAGGGGTTGACTTTTAAACACTTAGTTTCGGGAACTTTCGTGAAGCTATAAGTCACTTTTTCTATTACATTAAAAAGCGACTAGAATAAGTCATATAAATTTCTTACTTTTGTTCTCCAAAATTATATTAAAAATGAAATTATCACAATTCGAATTTGATTTACCAGAAGAGTTATTAGCAGAGTACCCTGCTGAGATACGAGATGAGTCAAGATTAATGGTTGTCCATAGAGATACTGGGGAAATTGAGCATAAAATGTTTAAAGATGTAATCGATTATTTCGATGATGGAGATGTTTTTGTTTTAAATAATACAAAGGTTTTCCCTGCTAGAATGTATGGGAATAAAGAAAAAACAGGAGCTAGAATTGAAGTTTTCTTATTGAGAGAGCTAAATAGAGAGAGCTTACTGTGGGATGTTTTAGTTGATCCAGCTCGTAAAATTAGAATTGGAAATAAATTATATTTTGGAGAGAATGATGAGCTAATGGCAGAAGTGATTGATAATACAACTTCTCGTGGTAGAACATTACGTTTCTTGTTTGATGGTCCTTATGAAGATTTTCAAACTGTCATTAAGAAGTTAGGACAAACTCCTCTTCCTAAGTACATTAAAAGAGATCCAACTCCTGAAGATGCTGATCGTTACCAAACAATTTTTGCTAAAGTAGAAGGTGCTGTTGCAGCCCCAACTGCAGGATTACATTTTAGTAAACAGTTAATGAAACGTTTAGAAATAAAAGGAATTGATTTTACAGAAGTAACTTTACATGTTGGATTAGGTACTTTTAGAGGAGTTGAGGTAGAAGATTTAACTAAGCATAAAATGGACTCTGAGCAATTAATTATTCCTCAGGAAGCTGCTGATAGAGTTAATAGAGCTAAGAAGGAAAGAAAGAAAGTTGTTGCCGTAGGGACAACTTCTATGCGAGCATTAGAAACTTCTGTTGCAGTAAATAAAGATTTAAAACCTTATGAGGGATGGACAAATAAATTTATTTTCCCTCCTTACGAGTTTAGTATTGCAGATGCTATGATAACTAACTTTCATACGCCTAAGTCAACATTGGTAATGATGGTTAGTGCTTATGCTGGTTATGATTTAGCAATGAAAGCTTATAAAGAAGCTGTTAAAGAAAAATATCGTTTCTATTCATATGGAGATGCGATGCTAGTCATCTAATAAATATTATGATTTAAGAATTAAAAACCTTGTTCATTTTATTTTGAATGAGGTTTTTTTGCATTATTTATACCTGAAGATTTTGTAATGAGCGAAAAGAAAACAGACATACGACAATTAACGCTAGAAGAGCTAAAAGCTTATTTTGTAGAAATAGGGGAGAAGGCTTTTAGAGCAAAACAAGTTTATGAATGGTTATGGAAAAAATCATTAATTAACTTCGACGATATGAGTAATCTTTCTCTAGATCTAAGGGAAAAGATGAAAGCCCATTTCGAAATTCGTTACTTAACCATTGCAGAGTCTCAAATAAGTAAAGATAGAACCATAAAGAGTGTTTTTAAACTTTCTGACGGGGCTATCGTTGAAGGAGTTCTGATTCCAACGCCTAAAAGGATGACGGCTTGTATTTCTGTTCAGGTTGGTTGTAGTTTAGCTTGTGATTTTTGTGCAACTGGTAAGTTAAAAAGAGTTCGAAATTTAAAACCTGACGAAATTTATGATCAGGTGGTCTTGATCAATAAGCAAGCAATAGAGGAGTATGGAATTCCTTTGTCTAATATTGTTTACATGGGAATGGGCGAGCCTTTATTGAATTATAAAAACATGCTTCATTCTATTGATAAAATCACACATGAAGATGGGTTGGGAATGTCTCCAAAGCGTATTACTGTTTCTACTGCTGGTATTTCTAAAATGATAGAGAAGTTAGCAGACGACGACATTAAATTTAATCTAGCAGTTTCTTTACATGCAGGAAACGATGCAAAGCGATCTCAAGTAATGGAGATTAACGATACCAATTCGTTAGATCAGTTAGCAAAATCTTTGCGTTACTTCCATGAAAAAACAGGGAAAAGAGTCACTTTCGAGTATTGTGTTTTTAAAGATATTAATGATGAATTATTAGATGCTAAAGAGTTAGCTGAGTTTTGTAAAAACATTCCTTGTAAAGTGAATATTATAGAGTACAATGCTATTGACGGAGGGAAATATCAACAAGCTGACTTTAAAAAAGTAGACGCTTTTGCAGCTTTCTTAGAGAGTAAGAACATTATTGTAAACATAAGAAGAAGTAGAGGGAAAGACATTGATGCGGCTTGCGGACAATTAGCAAATAAAAACGAAACAGTAACAGAGAAATTAATGAAATGAGAAGTGGTTTAATGATGTAATGTGGGAATGATTGAATGAAAGAGAGGATTAGTTAAAAAATCAATTTTTCGATTAAATCAATATAAAAAACGAAACATAACGTTAGTCAGTTCGAGTGTTTTATTTTTTTTATAAAAAATAAAATGTATCGAGAACAGACGACCAAAAATGATATTATTAATAAAGACTTTAAGTCCTGAACTTTAAATCTAAACTATGACTAAAATAAGCACAAATAAAGCTCCTAAGCCTGTCGGATTATATCCCCATGCACGTAAAGTTGGCAATTTATTATTTCTTTCTGGTGTTGGACCAAGAGTAGCTGGTTCCGATGGCTCAGATTCTAAAGTTCCAGGGTTGGAATTAGATAAGAACGGAAATTTTATTCAATTTGACTTCGAAGCGCAATGCAGAGCGGTGTTTGATAACGTAAGAGTTATTTTAGAAGAGAGCGGATCTAGTTGGGATAAATTAGTTGATGTAACTGTTTTTTTAGTAAATATGAAGCGTGATTTTCATACCTACAACCGAGTTTATGCAGAGTACTTTAAAGACAATCAGCCTTGTAGAACTACGGTAGAAATTAACTCTTTACCTACGCCTATTGCCATTGAGTTGAAATGTGTGGCTGAGGCTTAATAAATTTCTTTTTTTTCTATTGAGTTGTTTGGAGTAATGTCATAAATTATGGGAATTAAGTTTTTAAAAGTTAGTACAATAATAATGTTGTTGTTGCTACTTGTTTCACTGTTGGTTATACTTTCAACTAATTCTTTGCTAATTTTAATAGCTATTGGAGTAGGGGTATTGTTTTTGTATTATTTAATCGTTTATTTATTAATTATTTTTTACAAAAATCGATATACTAAAAATGGATTGCTATTTTTAATATGGTGTTTATTTACATTACCAATAATTTGGTTTTTATTAAGTCCAGAAGGTTTGTTTACTTTTTTAACTCCTCATATTTCATTGGATATGAAGTAGGAATTAAGGCTTGTTTTTCTCCTGTTATAGAATTGAAATGTATTGCAGAGGGTTAGTTTTTTAACGTTAAAGATAGGAGTAGTAGCCGTTTGCGGGCTTCATTTTTGTCCAAGTTACAGAAGAGTTGAAGCGGGCTACATCCCTTGAAATTACTGCTATTTCGGTTATTGTTTTTATACATTGTTGGCAACTGGCTTTTATCTTTTACTTGCAGACTCTTTGAAAGTAGAATCAACAATAATAAGTTCAGGGAGATTTTCTCCTCGGTTTTTACGGTACTCAACAACTCGTCTTAGCTTATCTATCTTTTTGTCATATTGATTGTTATATTTCACAACTAGATATATACTTTTATAGGAGTTTTCAGCTCTATTATAAATTTCCAATTGTGACCATAATCCCCTTTCTAATTTATTACTATCAGCGATTTTCATTTCTACATTAACATTTGCCTTGAAACCTTTTGATAGATTGAAATCTACTGGACCATTACCAGAATCAACTTCTGGGCTAAGTTTCAAGTCATTTGCAGAACAGTAACAATATGCTACCCCAAAAAATAATATTTGAGCGGTTTTTTCGAGAACCCTTGTGCCATCATTACTTATTAATAATTTAAATAAACCTTTATTCTCAATTAAGTCTTTAAACTCAGTGCATATATCTTGGACTACCGAGAAAACATTATCTTTTGTTACTGTTCGTTTACTGTTAATCGTATTTAATGGAAAATGAATATCTCCGTAGTTTAAATGCACTGCAGCAAGATTTTTATCTAAAACATTTATTCCTGCAACTGCTATTTCATTTGCGTAACTACTATAATGAGACCTGCAATCTGAAATAAGGAGCTTATCTAAAGAGTTTCTACAAATATTTAACTGTAATGGTTCGTCAGTATTTTCTATTTTAGTTTTTACGATACTAAATTCTTTTCTCATTGTTAGATATCTATACCAATCTAACAATTCTTTGTTTTTTATAACGGTCTTATTGTATTCTGTAAGTATTGCTTCATCTGTGTCTACACAGATTCTTTTAGAATTATCTGGCAAAAAAACCCAAAGAACATCATATATTAGATTTTCATGAATACTAGCCTGTTCTATAAATTTAGGGCAAATTGTATA
>JAGXIB010000081.1 GCA_024635865.1 Flavobacteriales bacterium | reverse complement strand
CTCGGAGATGTGTATAAGAGACAGCTTTTATAAAACTGAGCCTTCCCTATTACCAACCAATTATCATCTATCCATTTACACCATTCTGTCTTTCTATACTGTCCAACTTTCTGCTTCGGCATACTATGCCTTGCAATTACCGTTTCACATTTACTTACAGCGGTGTCCATTGGTGAATAAAAAGCCTTAGACTCTTCTTCATCAGCATAGATAAAAAGAGGAATAATTTCTGAATAATTTTCTTGACGATTTAATTCAAAATCCTGCATCGTTTCTTTGATGATTTCCTCTGCATTAAACTGCCCATTGTAATGTGCATTAGCATTATGATAAGTTCTATTTAACCATGTATCTTTTTCTGTAGAACAAGACAAAGCAATACCTATTAATAAAAATAAAGGCAGAAGTCTCTGGAAATATGTTTTCTTACTTTTCAAACTGATTTGCGAATATAATGGTAGCGAAGAATAATAACTAAATTATGTTTAATTTATTTTACAATAACCTATCAAATTAATTTAATTTAATGAAATGTCTGTTAAATTCTGTTACTATATTTAAAACATCACTATTTTTTTGTCATATTTGCAAGTAAGCATGTCTAAAAAGAAAAAAGAAAAAGAAGAACCCAGTCTGTTTAATCGTCTTAAAAAGAAAGATCGATTAGTTGTTGTTGACCTAGAGTCCTATGAAGAAATCAGACACTTTAACTTCTCGGCAATGGGAATTATTATTTACTCTCTTTTTTTTACAATTATAATCATCTTTATTACATGGGCTTCTATTGCTTACACCCCAATCAAACAAACAATTCCAGGCTACCCAAACATAAGCAAACAAAAAAAACTAACCTATTTAGACAAACAGAACATCGCTTGGATAGAACAACAAAAAGCAAAGTTAAATCGAGAACATTTATTCTATAGAAACCTTGAAATAATATTATCAGACAGTATCATTAAGGATAGTATAGCCTTCACTAACGATAGTGATACAAACATTTACCCTTTACAAGATTTTTCGACTTCCATTAAGGACTCTATTTTGAGACAGAAAATAGAGGAACAAGAAAAATATCTAGTCAATATTAATGAAAACAGTTCTGCTGTAAAAGATGACTTAAAAGGGGTTCTTTTCTTCCCTCCCATAAATGGGACGATAACAGATAGCATGGATGTTAAAAAAGGACATTATGGAGTTGACATTATAGCTCCAAAAGACGAACCTGTCAAGTCTATATTAAGCGGAACGGTCATCTTTACTGACTGGACTCCAAATAACGGAAATGTTATTCATATTCAACATAACCGTAATCTTGTTTCTGTTTACAAGCACAATTCTGTTTTACTAAAAAAAGTTGGAGACATCGTAAAAACTGGCGACCCAATTGCAATTATTGGGAACTCTGGAAAACTTTCTACTGGACCTCACCTACATCTAGAGCTTTGGCACAAAGGAACTCCATTAAATCCTTTGACTTACATTTTGTTTTAACTTCTTTTGTTAAACATCTCGTTTAAACAGAGTATATTCCTTATTTTTGTTACCAAAACCTAAGTGTTATGACAATAGAAGAAAAAGAATTAGAAGTGATAGAAGAGTTTTCTTTTTTTGATGATTGGATGGACAAATACGAACACATTATTGAGTTAGGAAAAGACCTTCCTCTAATTGACCCTAAATATAAAACTAGCGAATACCTTATTAAAGGCTGCCAATCTCAAGTATGGGTAAATGCTGATTTTGATGGAACAAAAATTTCTTTTACTGCTGACAGCGACGCCATCATTACAAAAGGGGTAATAGCATTATTAGTTAATGTACTAAGCAATCAAACCCCAGATGACATTTTAAAATCTAAGCTTAATTTCATTAAAGAAATCGGGCTTCAAGAACACCTTTCTCCTACAAGAGCAAATGGTTTATTAGGAATGGTTAAACAGATTAAAACTTACGCCTTAATTTACGCAAATAAAGGTTAGTTTATGTATTGGAAAAAACTTACTCATGATGAAATCAATGCTAGAATAAAAACTGCAATTAGTCAAAACATTAATTATAGAGAAACGCCCTTGTTAGGAATTCCTGGGTCCTTTTTAGATGAAGAAGGTTTTTATCCTGACGCTCCGTTTCTAGAAGACTCTCCTTTTCTTTCAACGTTAATCAACAACCCTAACCATATTGGGTGTCACACCTTAACAAAAGATAAGTCTGAACCATTTTTTAGAGGAACTCAACAATTAGAGTTAGAAGTTATTCGAATTTGTGCTGAAGAGATCCTACAAGGAGAGAAAGATGCTCAAGATGGCTACATTGCTCCAGGAGGAACAGAAGCGAACTTACAAGCCGTTTGGATATACCGAAATTTTTACCAAAAAGAATACAGTGCTTCTATCAATGAAATAGCAATAATTTACTCTGAGGACAGTCATTATTCAATGCCTAAAGCAGCCAATATATTAGGCTTAAAACAATATGTAGTTGATGTTGATTTTGAAACGAGGCAAATTCATTTAAATGATTTTGAAAAAAAAATAAATTCAGCTAGAAAAGATGGTGTTAACTATTTTATTGTGATTCAAAACATGGCTACAACCATGTTTGGGTCTGTAGATAAAATAGAATCTATTACGAACTATTTAGATGACAATGAGATTAATTACAAGCTACATGTAGATGGAGCCTTCGGTGGTTTTATTTACCCTTTCACTAACTCCAACAATAGATTAAACTTCAAAAACAAAAACATTACTTCTTTTACTTTAGATGCTCATAAAATGCTTCAAACCCCTTATGGAACTGGAATTTTCATCGTAAGAAAAGGACTTATGAAATACGGACTTACAGATGAAGCTAACTATGTCTCTGGTAAAGACTATACTATTTGTGGAAGTAGATCGGGAGCTAATGCAATAAGCATATGGATGACATTAATGGCACACGGAAGCATCGGTTGGAAAGTAAAAATGGAAAAACTACTTGATAAAACAGCTAGTGTTTGTAGTAAACTTGATAGATTAGGAATTGAATACTATAGAAACCCCAACATAAACTTAATTGCTATAAAAGCTGAATATATCTCCGAAAAAATTGTCAGGAAATACCATTTAATAGCTGATACTTCCGATGAAAAACCAAAATGGATGAAAGTAGTAGTTATGCAGCACGTAAAAAAAGGTGTCCTTCAGCAGTTTTTAAGTGAGTTAGAAAATGAAAGAGACGGAATTAAATTGTAACAGTTTTGTCATTTTTTTTACATCACAAAACAAAATGCTACTATAATCTGTATATTTGTATACGATGAAATCTACAACCGAAACAATGAAAAAAGAACACTCTACATGGCTAAAGCGCATTGGAGTCGTTGGTTTTTTATTTTTTCTAATTAAAGGAATACTTTGGCTGATAGCAATTTGGGCTGGGTTTAGTATCTTTTAATTCATCTTGTTTCTTTACTCACAATTTTCTTAACTTTACTTAATACAAAAATAATTGACTCTATGTCTGTATCATCAATTTGGAAGTTATTAGAAGAAGTTCCAGATCCAGAAATTCCTGTCCTATCTGTAATTGACCTTGGGGTAATAAGAAGTATTGAAGAGCTAGAAGATAAATTAATTATTACTATAACTCCTACTTACTCTGGTTGCCCTGCTATGAACCAATTTGAATCTGATATTATTAGCCATCTGAACAAGAACGGCTATAAAAACGTTGAAGTAAGTACTATTTACGATCCTGCATGGACTACTGATTGGCTGACTGACAAAGCTAAATTGAAATTAGAAAAATATGGCATAGCTCCTCCTCAAGAAAAAACAACTGATAAAAGTTTCTTATTGGGAGAACAACCCAAAGTTATCTGTCCACAATGTAAGTCTACCAATACTAAATTAGTTAGTCAGTTTGGTTCAACAGCTTGCAAAGCACTATATCAATGTAATGATTGCAAAGAACCTTTTGATTATTTTAAGTGTTTATAAAGTCTTACTCCTGATCGTAATGGTTTTTTAAGATCGATTCCATTTTTTTCTTACCACTAGAAACAAGTAAAACCTCTTCCCATATTTCATTAGAAATAAGAGGTTTAAGAGTTTGTTCTAAAGTTGGTATCTTATGAAAAACAGTGATTAACTTCTCGTCCCATTCTTTATGATAATTTAACAAGTCACTAGGGTAAACAATTGTTCTTTCTGTTCCTTCATCTATCCCTTTGAAAGGCTCAGTTATATTTAAATAACCATAATCGTCTGTTAGTTGCTCTCCAGGATGAATATCTCTAATTGCTATCTCAAAATCGTAAGCAGTTGTTAAACAGTTTGAATTAAAACTATGATTTACAAATCTACCATTGTCCCAACACAAGATTCTATTACCTAAATTATTTCTAAAAGTGTAGGTTTCTAATATGTTTTGATAAATTGGTTCCATAGATTCAAACTGAGAGGGAGTAAACTCTTTGTCCAATTTATCTAACGCCCACGTTATAGTTCCAGCAGGAATAAACTCTGTCGCAACTAAACCATAGCCTACTTCTTTGCTTATTAACTTTACTTCTGTATTTGGATGTATCATCGAAAATAAATATAAAAAACATTAATATAAATCTTAATTCTTAACCTAGTTAAGATACTGAAACTTTAGACTAATTTACATTCTTTTTAAATCCAAAAAACGTTATCTAAAAAATATTTTTATCTTTTTTTATACTGCTCTTCGTAGTATTTTTGATAATCGCCAGAAGTAATATTATCCATCCATTGTTGACTAGACAAATACCAATCTATTGTAATGTTCATTCCTTGTTCGAAGGTAACAGATGGCTCCCAACCTAATTCATCTTTTATTTTGGTAGCGTCGATAGCATAACGCATATCATGCCCTGCTCTATCTTTTACAAAAGTAATTAATTTGCGAGAAGCTCCTTTCTCACGTCCTAGTTTCTCATCCATAGTATCGCACAATAAATGTACAATATCTATATTCTTCCATTCGTTATGACCTCCAATATTGTAGGTCTCACCTACTTTCCCTTTATGAAAAATATCGTCTATTGCTCTTGCATGATCTACAACCCATAACCAATCTCTTACATTTAAACCTTCACCATAAACTGGTAGTGGTTGACTGTTTTTAATGTTGTTAATCATTAAAGGCAATAATTTTTCAGGAAATTGGTGTGATCCATAATTATTACTACAATTAGATATTTTAACAGGAACATTAAAAGTATGAAAATAAGCTCTTACAATGTGATCTGAACTTGCTTTTGACGCAGAGTATGGACTACGAGGATCATAAGCTGTATCTTCATAAAAATATCCAGTTTCACCCAAAGATCCATAAACCTCATCGGTAGATATATGGTAGAATACTTTATCTGCTAAATCAGCTTTCCAAGTTTCTCTAGCTGCGTTCAATAAGTTTAACGTCCCAACGATATTGGTCATGATAAACTCATTAGGGTTGGCAATAGAACGATCTACATGGCTTTCTGCCGCTAAATGAACTACTGCTTCAAATTGGTACTTTTTAAACAATTCGAATAAAAATGGAGCATCATTTATATCACCCTTTACAAACGTATAGTTAGCATGAGCCTCAATATCAGACAAGTTTTCAGGATTTCCTGCGTAAGTCAGTTTATCTAAATTTATAATGTTATAATTTGGATATTTTGTTACAAATAAGCGCACAACATGCGAACCTATAAATCCTGAACCTCCTGTGATTAATATATTTTTCATTCTAAACTTTTTTTGCGTTAGGGATTGAAACGGCATCCTTTTTGGTTATAGATTTTATTTTTAATTAAAAATAAAACACTTGAACTGACTAAAAAGATATAGTGTAAAGCGCGACTTTTTCTATAGTTATAGAAAAAGTAACGCCCTACTTAATAATACTTTATAGACTCCAGTAATTCAAATCCTTAAATTTATTTTTATAAACCCCTTTAATATCAACAAATTCGCCTATATCCGTCATTATCGTTTTAAAATATGCTTCGTCAAGCGTAGTATATTCTTTATGATTAACAGCTAAGACCACAGCATCATATTTACCTGTTGGTTCTTTTGCTAATGCATAACCATACTCTTCGAAAAACTCCTCAGAATCTGCATGCGGATCTACAATTTCTACTTCACAAGAAAACGATTCAAACTCCTTAATTACATCAATAACTTTAGAATTACGAATATCGCTTACATCTTCTTTAAACGTAGCTCCCATAACTAAAACGCGAGAATCTATAATACTTTTTCCTTTCGCCAAAATACGTTTTACACATTGTTTAGCAACATAGAACCCCATAGAATCATTTACATATCTTCCTGAGTTTATAATTTTAGCATGGTAACCTAACGTCTTAGCTTTATGTGTTAAATAGTATGGATCTACTCCAATACAATGTCCACCTACTAAACCTGGAAAAAACTTTAAGAAATTCCACTTTGTTCCTGCTGCTTCTAAAACTTCGAAAGTATTAATTCCCATACGTCCAAAAATGATAGACAATTCGTTCATCAACGCAATATTGACATCTCTTTGTGTATTTTCTATAATTTTTGCAGCTTCAGCAACTTTAAGCGATGAAGCTCTATGGACACCAGCAGTAACAACCAGCTCATAAGTTTTAGCAATATTCTCTAAAGACTCTGGAGTGTCTCCAGCAGCAACTTTAATTATACTCGCCAATGTATGTACTTTATCTCCTGGATTAATTCTTTCAGGGGAATAACCAACATTAAAGTCTACTTTCCATTTTAAACCTGAAACTTCCTCTAAAACAGGAATACAATCTTCTTCAGTACAACCAGGATAAACAGTAGATTCATAAACCACATAATCACCTTTCTTTAAGGCTTTACCTACTGTTGTAGATGCGGCAACTAAAGGCTTAATATTTGGCTCTTTACTTTCGTCGATAGGCGTTGGAACAGCGACTACAAAAAAGTTAGCTGTTTTTAATCCTTCAATATCTGAGGTAAATTCGATATCGCATCCTTCAAAATCTGAAGCTTCTAACTCTTTACTTGGATCAATATTGTTACGCATCATTTCTACACGCTTCTCGTTAATATCAAATCCTATTACTTTAATTTTCTTAGCAAATTCTAATGCTATAGGTAACCCTACATATCCTAACCCTACAACTGCTAATTTAGCTTCCTTACTGACTAATTTATTGTACATTTTCTTAATCGTTTTTCGTAAAGCGTCGAGCGTTTTACGTATTTAAAAAATTATATTTCGCAATACGATTAACGCATTACATCTATCGAGTAAATTAATGCTCTTGTTTATCTCTTACTTGGTAAATTCTTTCAATTATATCAACAACTTTCAGCCCTTCTAAAGCGTTAGTAGTAGCTGTTGTTCTTCCTTTTAAGGTATCTACAACATTTTCTATTATAAAATGATGATTTGCTGCAGACCCTTTGTACTGACCATAATCATTTGGGGGATTTGAAGGCGGTAACTCAGGCATTTCATAATTCTCAATATGACAATACTCTACTTCATTCATGTATTGCCCCCCTACTTTGACACTTCCTTTACTCCCTATTATGGTTATACTACTTTCTAAATTTTTATCCCAAATTGCAGTTGAATAATTTAGGGATCCCATACCTCCATCTACAAAATCAAAAGAAACAAAACCTGAATCTTCAAAATCAGTAGAATCTTTATGAGTGAAATCTCCAAACTTCCCACTTATGTTGGTAATGTCTCCAAATAGCCAATACATAATGTCTATAAAATGAGAAAACTGAGTGAAAAGTGTTCCTCCATCTAGTTCTTGAACGCCTTTCCAACCTCCCTTTTTATAATAACGATCATCTCTATTCCAATAGCAGTTAACCTGAACCATAAAAGTATCTCCGATAATTTTATTTTCAACAATCTCTTTTAACCAAGCTGAAGGAGGAGAATAACGATTTTGCATCACCGCAAAAACCTGCTTATGATTTCTAAGCGCTTTAAAAATAACCGATTCACATTTTGCTTTTGAAAGACCAATAGGCTTTTCTACAACAATGTGCTTACTTTTATCTAATGCTAAAACTGCTTGATCAGAATGCAATCCATTTGGAGTACAAATATTTATAATATCAAACTCTATATTACTAGCTAATAAAGTTTCAATGGAATCAAAAAATGGAACATCACCAAAAGGCTCTAAAGCCAATTCATCTTTTGGTTTTACGTCACACAAAGCAACTAGCTCAGATTCTTTGTTATTTAAAATCATAGTAGCATGTCTTTTCCCAATATGACCACAACCGACTACAGCAAATTTTATTTTATCGTTTTCTTTAAACTCCGTCATTATTTAATTCTACTTACATTATTATTTTCTAAGCTATATTCCTGCTTACTTTCTTCGCAAATTGCTTTCCCTCTTTCGTTAAAAACAAGTCTTATACCGTATTCGCTTACCCAGCCTATCTGCTTAGAAGGATTACCAACAACTAAGGCAAAGTTAGGAATATCTTTTGTAACAACAGTACCAGCACCTACAAAAGCATATTCACCTATGTCATGTCCACAAACTATTGTAGCATTTGCTCCAATTGAAGCTCCTTTTTTGACTGTTGTTTTTAAATAAGCACCTCTTCTGTTTACTGCACTTCTTGGATTAATCACGTTCGTAAAAACCATAGACGGACCTAAAAAAACATCATCCTCGCAAATTACACCTGTATAGATAGAAACGTTATTTTGTACTTTAACATTATTACCTAAAGTAACATCAGGAGAAATAACTACATTCTGACCGATATTACATCCCTTACCCAGTTTACAGTTTGGCATTATGTGACTAAAGTGCCAGATTTTAGTTCCTTCACTAATTTCACAACCTTCATCGATAAAGGCAGATTCATGTGCAAAATATTTTTTCTCCATCTTATTTTCTTATGTAACCTTCAAAGTCATTATGATCTTTTTTGTACAGCTCTTCTTCTGATAATGATTTAAAATAATCATAAGTGATTTTTAATCCTTCTGCTCTATTCACTATAGGCTCCCAATCTAAAAGCGCTATTGCTTTATCAATATTTGGTTGTCTTTGAGTTGGGTCATCTGTAGGTAAGTCTTTATAAATTACCTTTTGAGAAGTTCCTGTTAATTTAATAATTTCCTCAGCAAAATCGCCTATCGTAATTTCATCTGGATTTCCAATATTTACTGGATAAGCATAATCAGATAGTAACAATCGATAAATACCTTCTACTAAATCGTCTACATAGCAGAAAGAACGTGTTTGAGAACCATCTCCAAAAACAGTTAAATCTTCTCCTCTTAATGCTTGACCAATAAACGCTGGTAAAACTCGTCCATCATTTAAACGCATACGAGGCCCATAAGTATTAAAAATTCTAACAATTCTAGTTTCTACGTTATGGTAAGTATGATAAGCCATTGTTATGGCTTCTTGAAAACGTTTAGCTTCATCATAAACTCCTCTTGGCCCTATTGGATTTACATTCCCCCAATAATCTTCTGTTTGAGGATGAACCGCTGGATCTCCATAAACTTCAGAGGTTGAAGCAATAAGCATTCTAGCGCCTTTAGCTTTTGCCAATCCTAACAGATTATGAGTTCCTAAAGAACCAACTTTTAATGTTTGAATTGGAATCTTTAAATAGTCGATTGGACTAGCTGGAGATGCAAAGTGTAAAATATAATCTAACTCACCTGCCACATGAACGTAGTTTGACACATCATGATTATAAAATTCAAATTCTTTTAAAGGAAAAAGGTGTTCAATGTTTTTAATGTTACCGGTAATGAGGTTGTCCATTCCAACTACCTGAAATCCTTCTTTAATAAAACGGTCACATAAATGTGAACCTAAAAAACCTGCTGCTCCTGTTATTAATACTCTTTTCATTTATTAATGTAATATTTCTAACTTTAAAAACTGTTCTCGATATAATTTATATTTTCATTAAAATAAAAAACCACCCGAACTGACTTTAATTATTTGACAAAACGGTTTCTATTATTTAACCGTCAAACGTCCAATACTTTCGTAATAATAACCTCGTTTTTCCATGTCCTTTAAGTCGTATAAATTACGACCATCAAAAACTACTTTTGCCTTCATTCCTTTTTCTACCTTTTCGAAATCTGGAGTTCTAAACATCGCCCATTCTGTAGCGATTAAAAGTGCATCAGCTCCTT
>JAGXIB010000080.1 GCA_024635865.1 Flavobacteriales bacterium | reverse complement strand
TTTGTAATAACTCTAATAGCGAGATTAGTGGAGAAACAGCAAATAGTTTTACCGCAACTGCCAATGGAGACTATGCAGTAATTGTTTCTTTGAATGGATGTTCGGATACTTCTTCTTGTGTTAATGTAGCATCAGTTGGAATTAACGAAACTGTTCTTTTTAATCAAGTAAGTGTTTATCCAAACCCCACAAAAGAGATGGTAACAGTTGATTTGGGTAATTTAGGAGAGGTATCTTTATTTGTTTATGCGCTTACAGGAGAAGTTGTTTACCAAGTATCAAATATTAATACATCAGTTCATCAATTCCAACTGAATTGTGCTTCAGGGTTATATGTATTAAGTTTAGTTACTAATGGAGAAACGAAGCAGTACAAATTAATAAAAGAGTAAAAAATTATAAATATGAACATGAAAACAAAAATACTTTCGGCGGTAATGATTCTTGGAGTTGGAGTAGGTGCAGTAGCTCAAAATGTGTCAATACCAGATGCAAACTTTAAAACATACTTAATTGGTAATGCTGCAATTAATGCAAATGGAGATAAAGAAATACAATTAACAGAAGCTACTGCATATAATGGTGATATAGAGTGTGAAGGATTAAAAATTTCAGACCTTACTGGTATTGAAGCTTTTGTAGCCTTAACTGAGTTATATTGTTCAGAAAACAATTTAACTATTTTAGACCTTAGTAAGAATATAGCTTTAATAGAACTAGCTTGTTCAGAAAACAGCTTAACTAGTTTAGACCTCAGTAAAAATAAAGCATTACTTAGTGTAGATTGTTTTGAAAACAGTTTGAGCAATTTAGACTTAAGTCATAACATAGCTTTAACCAGTTTAGATTGTTCTGAAAATAGTTTAACCAGTTTAAATGTTGCAAATGGTAATAATGTTAAAATGAAGTATGATTTTGATACTTCTAAGAACCCTAAGCTAATTAAGATTATAGTAGATGACGTCGTTTATAGTACTAAGAATTGGAAAGATATTGATCCTAATTCAAAATTTGTTGTAAAAGAATAACAATCTAAATAGGAAGTCTGAACACATAAGCTTATAAACTTAAGACGAGTAATACTTCAGTTTTTGCATAAATAATTAAATTAAAAAAGTTAAAACACATGAAATATAATATATTTTACGCTTCGCTACTTGCTACAAATCTTGTTGCTTGCGGTGCAGCCGATTCAACTACAGTAAATGATTCAAATACCTCAGAAGTAACAGAAATCTCAGTTGCTATTTCGGAAGAAAAAACTGCTTTAGCTAAGGTGGATCTATCATTTAACATGCCCGAAAAAGAAGTGCATAAATTAACAAATGCAAAGGGAAGTATTGGAGAAAATTATGGGATGAGTTGTTTTACTTTTAAAGGAGATAATGCAAAACTAGAAGTTTACATTAATTCTTTAGAGATAAAAGAACAAGAGTATCCAGTAAATGTGGAAGATATGTCTACACCAAACATATTAGTCTCTTATAAAATAAGTGCAAACGGAGAAACTAGCGATTGTTGTGGAAAGGTAGATAAAGAATCGTTAGGAGGTCTTAACATTACTTCTATTACTTCTGATATGATCAGTGGTGAAATAGAAGTAGAAAATTATGATGGTTCTTCAATAAAAGGTTCATTTAGTATTGCAAAATAAGTTAAATATTCTAAAAGAGGAGCTAAACTTAACTGTCTAGCTCCTCTTTTCTTTAAGTACCTCACTTGTCTTTTTAATCTTAAATAATTATTCAGGTCTTAAGAAGTTTTGATTAAAGATTAAGTTTATTTTATTTGTTTCAATATCCAATTTGATATTTCTGTTAACGCAATTGGCGAGAATGTTTGTTCGATTCCAGCATATTCACTAGGGGAACCCGTTTCACATTCTTGGAATAAATGATTTAAATTCGGTAATTCTTTTGTGCTAACTTTTTTATTTCCACCCTTTTCTAAAGCAATTTCAATAGCTTTTAAATTTTCTTTTGCAGGAACTTGCAAATCTTTCTCCCCATTAAGGGCTAGAACAGGGCACTTAACTCTTTCTAATGTTGGAGCAGGATTGTATTTTATAAAATACTGCATCCAAGGGCTTAAAATTTGATTTATTTGCATTGAAATAAATTCATCTTTTGACATTCCATTAGTAATTGTAGTACTTGTGTCCTTTTTAAGTAGTTGATTCATTTCATTTGTTAAGTCAGTTTTTAACTTTTGGTTATCATTAGACTCAACAACCATTTCAAATAACTTCTTATTTATTTGAATTGATTTTTTTATTTCAGTTTCGGAAACTCCATTAGCTCTTGAAATTAACTCCTGTTGAAGTAATAATAACTGATCTCCTTGAATGCCTGTTCCCGCTAATAATACAATGTAACTAACATCTTTGGACTCTGAAGCTACCATTGGAGCAATTATACCCCCTTCACTATGACCAATTAAACCAATTTCTTTTTTATTAATTTCTTTTCGTGTTTTCAAAAAAGCGATGGCACTTTCAACGTCTGTAGCAAAATCAGCAGATGTTGCAGTTTGAAAATCGCCAGTAGATTCTGAAGTTCCACGGTCATCAAATCTTAATACTGCAATTCCTTTTTTAGTTAAATGGTCTGCTAAAACAAGAAAGGGTTTATGTCCTAATAGTTCTTCATTTCTGTTTTGAGGGCCACTACCACTTATTAAAATAACGGCTGCAAAACTTCCTTCTTTTTTCGGAAGTGTTAATGTCCCCGCTAATGAAATATTTGCTTTTGAATTTTTAAAAGTCACCTCTTCTGAATAGTAAGGATAAGGTTTTGACGGTTCTTGTGGCTTTTTTACGACTTCTTTTTCAATGGCTTTTCTTGTTAAATTCATTGGGAATTCTTGGCCACCTTGATTAAAAGTTCCAACAAAAGCATTTTCCTTATTTAAAATTCCTTCATACTTAATTCCGGCACTTGGTAACTGAAGTTCTAAAATAGAATTTTCATAGTTTGTAGTCCTTACAGGTATTCCTTTTGCTCCTTGGTCAGGGCTGTCCATCGTTGAACGATAACTATTATCTGTTTGGGTTATATTGAAAACGATTCTTAATTGTATTCCTTGAACTTTTAATACTCCATGCCATTGACCTGTAATGTCTTGACCAAATATTGAAAGTGTTGCCAATATAGTAAATAGAATTAGGGCTGTTTTTTTCATTTTAATTAAACTTAAAAATTAAAAATTTTGAGAGTATTTCTGCAAGTAAAAGAGATAAACTAAACAAAATAATGGGAGTTTTTCCTTTTGCATTAGAAGCTACTTTAAAACCATTAAATAATAAAGAGATATACCAAACTAAAAACAGAATTGAAATGAGACTAAATAGTATGATAATTAACCAACTAGAGAATGAAATTTGACTAATTAATTCTGGATTAGCATATTGAATTATCTCTTCACTAGCTTTGCCAACGAGACCATTAATATTAAAAAAAGGTAATAGATAATAAGGAGTTCGAGCAACTATAGCTGTTGTAAAAACATCAATCAATCTTGTTTTTTTATTGATGTATTTAGTCGAGATAGATAAGAATAAAACTAAACAAGAAATATTAATTAGGTTATCTAGTAGAGTCTGGTAGAAGAAAGTATTAGGTACAATATGAATATCCAGGACTCCATCAAATCTAGTCTTGAATAAATAGGCTAGGTAAGACCCTATTATTGTAAAAATAAGACCTGCAAATAGAAGCGTTTTTTCTGAATACTTTTCAAAAGGTTTAAATAGTAATGTTTTCATAATTTATGATTTTTGGAGTTGGCTAATTCTTTCAATGATATCATCAAGTTTATTCCTTACGGTTGGATAACTTTTCCCTAGTTTTATTGCTATCTTTTTAAGACTACCACTCGATAAAATAAATTCAAAAATAAAATCTTGATCTTCAGAAGAAAGTTGAAGTAAAATTGGAAGTGAATAACTTCCAGAGATAACGGTTTCACAATTAGAGCAAGAAAGTTGACTCACGACTAAAGATTTTTCGCAGCTAGGGCAATTGACAGGAAGTTTTTTCATTGTAGCAAATATTTTAGTTAATACAAAAGTAATTAAATAATTAATTAAGTCAAGTAAATATTTAATATTATTTAACTTTTTATTAATTTAATTAATTAAAGGTTGCGCTTTATTGATACTTAGTGTTTGTGAATTTAAAAAAATGAGAGTTCAACTAATCCGAAAAAATTAAGAGAAGTGAGGTGGTTTTAAAATTTGATTTTCTTATAGTAAAGAATAATGACCATTTGAAATATAATTAAAAATGTATTTCTGTTTAAGTTTTGATTGAAGCTGAAGTCTTTAGTGATTTCTTCTAGATACTTTAATGACTGTCTTTATTAACTTAAAAATTAATAAAAAGAATATTTTATTGTTGGAAATAAAATATGTTTATTTTATATTTGGTCATTAGATTTTTACAGCTTTAAAAACAATAGCTATCAGCTATTCTTAAGGTAGAAAAGATTAGTTTGATTTAAATATTAAAATATATGAAAAAAATATACTTGTTATGTGTGGTCCTATTTATATCCATAATATCATTCGCACAGAATTTTCCAGTTGACTTTGAACCATCAGGCTTTGGCGCTTCTTGGACTTGGACGACTTTTGAGAGTGGGTCGATTCCTCCACCTTTAGAAATTGTTGCCAATCCAGACCCTTCTGGGGTTAATACATCAGCAACTGTGGCAAAATTTATTGCACTTGACTCAGCGCAAGCCTTTGCAGGTTGCGAAACGGGACATGGATCAGAGGTTGGTGGGTTTACCCTTAGTACAGCTAATGCTAAGATTAAAATGATGGTTTATAAAACCAAAATTAGTGATGTAGGACTTAAATTAGTAACTCCAAGCAATGCCTCTTTGGGAGTAGTTAAGGTTGCCAATACCGTTATTAATCAGTGGGAGGAATTAACATTCGATTTTTCAAGTTATGTTGGTAATACAATTAGTTATTATGATCAAATAGTTGTTTTCCCTGATTGGGAGGTTCGAAGTCAAGAAGATACAATATATTTTGACAATATTGGATGGGGGGGATGTACATCAAGTTCTTCTGACCTCACTGTATCGAATTGTAATGTTTATACAACTCCAAGTGGAAATGTTCTATCTACAAGTGGAAGCTATCAAGATGTGCTTGTAAATGGTAATGCATTTGGTTGTGATTCTATCATATCAATTGATTTTACTGTCCCAACTATACCTACGTACACATTAAGAACTTGTTCGCCATATGTCGCTCCAAGTGGTGCAATTTTACCATCTACAGGGGTATATTTTGATACGATTACAAGTAACGTTGGCTGTGAAACAGTTAGTAAATATGATCTTACGATAAGCGTAGAAGATGAAACAGTTACTGCTGCTCAATCTACCGTTTGTCCAAATGTTTCCACAACGATTGATTTAGCTTCTTCTCAAGTAGGGACTTCCTACACGTTGAGAAATGATGCGGATAATGCTATTATTGATGGACCAATTGATGGTACTGGTGGGTCTCTATCGTTCAATACCGGTGTAATTACTAGTGATATGACTTATAATGTATATGCTGAAAGAGGTGGCGTTCTTGGTGAATGTTTAAGTTTTGATGGGGAGGATGATTATGTAAATACAAATATGAATATCAATTCAATTTCTTACCCTGAACTTACTTTTGAAGCATGGATTTATCCTACAAGCATTTATAATAGTGTTAGACAAACCATTTTTACGCATGGCTCTGTTAATCAGAGAGGTCTTTTTATTCAAGCAGGGACAGATAATTGGTTTGTAGTTGTAGGAAATGGTGGTGGTTTTTGGTCAACTGCAACAGTAGATGTAAACCAGTGGCAACACATTGCAGTAGTGTATGATGAAGCTAATAATGCAGTGAGATTTTATAAGAATGGAGTTGAATATACAGAGCTTGTGG
>JAGXIB010000079.1 GCA_024635865.1 Flavobacteriales bacterium | reverse complement strand
TCAATACAAGGACTACCTGAGTGATTTCAAAGAATGGGATCAATTGAGTCATTCGAAGGATTGGTTAATTTTTCCAGAGAACATGGGTAAACATCTCTCGATAGACGAAGTTGCACTCTCTCAAGGAGAACTCTACACTATTGTAACGAATAAAAAAGCAAAAGGTAAAGCTGGAGCTATAGTAGCCATAATTGCAGGAACAAAATCTGATGTAGTAATCTCACACTTAATGAAAATCTCAATAAACAAACGAAGGCAAGTAGAGGAAATAACGCTAGACATGGCCCCAAACATGAAGTTGATCGCTAAAACTTGCTTTACAAAAGCAATACAAGTTATCGATAGGTTTCATGTTCAGAAATTAGCTACAGAAGCCGTTCAAAACATAAGAATAAAATATAGATGGGAAGTTATGGATGTAGAAAATGAAGCAATAATAGCCGCTAAAAACAACAACAAAACCTATAAACCAGAACTACTTAAAACAGGTGACACAAGAAAGCAATTGTTAGCAAGAAGTCGCTATTCACTTTATAAAAGTCCAGAGAAATGGACAAAAACACAAGCGTTAAGAGCGAAAGTATTATTCGAAGAGTATCCTGAAATACAAAAGGCTTATGCATTGTCTCAGCAATTACGTGAGATTTTCAATACAACAAAAGATAAAAACATTGCTTTAACTAAACTGGCTCAATGGTATGATAAAGTTGAAAAGTCTGGTTTTAAAAGTTTTACTACAATAATGAATACGGTAAAAATTAATTATGATGGAATTTTGAACTATTTCAATAATAGAAGTACAAATGCCTCTGCTGAATCTTTCAATGCTAAAATTAAAGCGTTTAGATCGCAATTTAGAGGAGTAAGAAATGTTCCTTTCTTTTTATTCAGATTAACTAAAATTTATGCCTAGTCCCCAACAATTGGTCTTGATCCAACAATTGGTCTTGATCCCAAATCCCTTAAAGTATTCTAAAACTAAATGTTTGTAACTCCAAACAAAAAAAGCCTTTCATTTCTGAAAGGCTTTTTTTATGTATCTGAATGATACGCTATGTAGCGAGAGCTGGACTCGAACCAACGACCTTCGGGTTATGAGCCCGACGAGCTACCACTGCTCCATCTCGCAATATGTGTGCAAAGATAGAAAATATATTTAGTATTCAAACTATCTTTTTATAAAAGATCAGCCAATTTGTATGTTTTATCTAATCGAACCCCTTTTTCTGTATGTTTAACCGTACAAACTTCGTTTACACTGTCATGTTCTAGGAATAAAAAATAACCTTCGTCTGCTGCTTTATTCAAAAACAATTCTTTTTCCGATAATGTTAATAATGGGCGAGTATCGTATCCCATAACATAGGGTAGAGGTATATGGCCAACGCTTGGTAACAAATCGGCCATAAAAACGATCTTTTTACCATTATAATTAATCATTGGTATAATTTGACTTTCTGTATGGCCGTCAGCAAAAAAGGCGTCAACATTATTGAATATATTTTCTGTAATGGTTCCTTCTCTTTTTATAAATTCTAATTGTCCACTTTCTTTTAGTGGTTGTATATTCTCTGTCAAAAAAGAAGCACTCTCTCTAGGGTTTGGTTCTGTAGCCCAATTCCAATGTTTATCATTACTCCAGAAAGTAGCATTCTTAAAGACAGGTTCAGTGTGAGTTCGTTCTTCATTGGCCCATTTTACAGCTCCTCCACAATGGTCAAAGTGTAAATGAGTTAGTAAAACATCGGTAATGTCATCAAATGAAAACCCTTTAGTATTTAGAGACTTTTCTAAAGAATCGTTTCCAGATAAATGATAATGGCTAAAGAATTTCTCTGATTGTTTATCTCCAATACCTGTATCAATTAAGATGAGTTTATTTCCATCTTCAATTAAAAGGTTTCTCATGCTCCAAGTGCATAAGTTCTTTTCATCAGCAGGGTTAGTTCTTTCCCAAAGTTGTTTTGGAACTACCCCAAACATTGCTCCGCCATCTAATTTAAAATCACCTGTAGGTATTGAATGTAACTTCATAATTGTTTTATTTTAAATTTTCTAATTTCTTAAGTTCTAACTCTTTTCCGTCAAAAACGGCATAAGTAAAATGATTCAGCCAATCACCAGTATTAATGTATTTACACTTAGCTGTAATATCGTGAGAAATAGGTAAGTGGCGATGACCAAATAAGAAGTAATCTATTGAATCGTTTTCTTTTAATTTTCTTTTACAATAGCTAATTAACCATTCTTTATCTTCTCCTAAGAAGACTTGAGGTTCTTTTTCTTTCTTTCGACTAGCCCTAGACCAGTTGTTCGCAATTGTAAAGCTAAAGTTTGGGTGAACACGAGCAAAAAACCATTGACTTATTTTACTTGCAAATATTTTTTTGATGATCTTATACTTTCCATCTCCAGGCCCCAACCCGTCTCCATGGCCTAAGAAAAAAGTTTTATTTCCTAGTTTAAAAACACCTTGTTTTCTATGTATGGTAACTCCTAATTCAGCTTCTAAATAATCAAACATCCACATGTCATGATTTCCAATAAAGAAATGAACAGGGATTCCACTATCTACAATATTAGCTATTGTTCCTAAAAATCGTGTAAATCCTTTTGGAGCAGTATATTTATATTCAAACCAAAATCAAAAAGATCTCCCATTAAAAAAATCTCAGTAGCATCTTTTCTTACTTCTTCCAACCAGTAAACTATTTTACGCTCTCGGATGAGACTTTCTTCAAAATTAGGAGTTCCTAAATGAAAATCTGAAGCAAAATATATTTTAACAGGTTTACTTTCCATTAATTTACTAATAAATAGAAGGGTTATAGTTCATTGGATATTTACCAGTGTATTTTAAATAATACGTTTGAATCTCTTTCATATCATTCTCAAAAGAATCGGTTAGATAAATAATCTTATTGATTCCAGAAGTTTTAGAAGGGTAATCTAAATATCCTAAAAGTACGGGAACGTTGGCTTTTTTTGCAATATGATAAAAACCTGTTTTCCATTTCTCTACTCTTTTTCTAGTGCCTTCAGCTGGCACAATGAATATAATGTCTTTTTTTTGTATTAATTCTGCAGCAAAATCAACCATGTTTTTCCCATTTTCTCTATCGACTCCAACAGCACCCAATGCTTTAAAGAAAAAGCCAAAAAGAGACTTGGTATAACTATCCTTAATTAAGAACTTTACATTTATTCCCATTTTCCAAAAAGTAGCTAATGCAAACAAAAAATCCCAGTTTGAAGTATGTGGTGCAGCTAAAACAACTCCTTTTTTTATAGAAAACTCTTCTTTGTAATCAGTAGTCCACCCAAATAAACGCAGCACAAAACTTCCTGTCTTTTTCTTCATTTAAGTTAGTTTATTTAAGACTGCTTCAATTCTTATTAATGCTTCTCTTAATTCTTCCTCACTAGCTGCATATGAGATACGGACACATTTTGGAGCTCCAAATGCACTTCCACTGACTAACGCTACTAGCGCTTCATTTAAAATGTATAATGTTAACTCATCAGCATTAGTTATTTTATATTCACCATTAGACTTCCCAAAGAAAGCACTAACATCTGGAAATAAATAAAAAGCACCTTCAGGAACATTTGTTTTTACTCCATCTATATTATTAAGCCCTTCTAACATGATGTCTCTTCTTTTTCTAAACGCTTCTCGCATTTCAAAAGTTACAGAAGGTTCTGCACTAACAGCAGCAAGTGCTGCACGTTGTGAAATTCCACAAGCTCCAGAAGTTACTTGTCCTTGCATTTTTGTACAAGCATCAGCAATCCATTGAGGGGCACCAATATAACCTAAACGCCATCCAGTCATGGCAAATGCTTTAGAAACACCATTTACAGTGACAACTTGGTCATATACCTCAGGTAATTCAGCGATGCTAAAATGTTTTCCTATAAAGTTAATGTGTTCATAAATTTCATCACTTATTACAATTATTCTAGGATGCTTAGCAATTACTTTTGCTATTTCTTTAAGTTCTTGTTCGCTGTATAAAGAACCCGTTGGATTACAGGGAGAACTATAGATCATTAATCTTGTTTTTGGACTAATGGCTTGAGATAGCTCCTCAGGTGTTATTTTAAAATCATTATCAATAGTAGTCTCTATAAATACAGGGATTCCTTCAGCTAATTTTACAATCTCTTCGTAAGTCACCCAATAAGGAGCAGGAATAATGACTTCATCTCCTGGATTAATTAGACTTAATACTACGTTGGCAATCGATTGTTTTGCACCTGTAGAAACAACGATTTGATTTGGTTTGTAATCTAAATTATTATCTCTTTTAAACTTATGAGAAATAGCCTCTCGTAAATCAGCATAACCATTTACAGCCATATATTTGGTGTAATTTTGATCTATACCTTCCTTGGCCGCATCTTTTATAAAATCTGGAGTATTAAAATCTGGCTCTCCCAAACTAAGTCCTATAATGTCTAGTCCTTTTTCTTTTAATTCTCTTGTTTTTCTTGCCATTGCAAGTGTGGCAGATTCGGATAAGCTGTTTAAACGGTGAGAAACTTCTTTCATATAGTTTAGATTGTAGTAATTAGTTAGACAAAACTAATAATATTTTGTTGAATATACGAGTAAATCTACAATAACTAAAAGGGTAGATTTATTAGTTAATAAAGGTTAAAAAGTGTCAGTTTTGATTATTTTAATTGACTTCATTGATAACAATACTTATTTTTAACTTAAACATTGAATCATGAAAATTTTCTTATTGAATACATTATTTGTTTTCCTATTTGTTTCTTGTAGCCAAGGACAGTCAAAAATAGAATCCAAACCAAACACTAAAGAGTCTGTAGATAAAGTAATAAAAACAGAGGCTGAGTGGAAAGAACAATTAACCGATCAAGAGTACAATGTTTTAAGAAAAAAGGGAACAGAAAGAGCGTTTACGGGTAAATATGACAAAGTATACGACGAAGGAGTTTATGTTTGTAAAGGCTGTCAAAACCCACTTTTTAAATCTGACACAAAATTTGATTCTGGTTCTGGTTGGCCTTCTTTTTATACGTTTATAAAAGGGAATGTAAAAGAAATTAAGGATTCTTCACATGGAATGAATAGAGTAGAAGTAGTTTGTGAAAAATGTGATGGACACCTAGGTCATGTTTTTAATGATGGACCAAAACCAACTGGATTGAGGTATTGTATTAATTCTGTCTCTTTAGAGTTTGAAGGAGAGTAAACCTATTTTACTTCCCTTTTTGCTCTTGTAAGCTCTTATTCCACATTCCATTCAAGTAATTGTGGTAAAACTTGTATTCATCCTTAGCAAAGAAAATTAAGTTCCCAATCAAAGCCTCTGGTTGCTTGTATCCGCTAAGTATAGTAACTCTTACAAAGTTTTCATCTAAAATAACATAACTAGGATAAGATAGTTTACCGTCTAATAACGAATGGGCAAACCAATGCGTTCTTCCTCTAGAGTTTGGAGACTTTTTTATAAAAGTAGGGTCAGAGTTTAAGAAAGTAGTATTATTAAAAATAACAGTATCTCTAGTTTCTGCATCAAACTTTACTGCATAGTAATTAGCATTCATATACTGCACAATTGCAGGGTCTAAAAAAGTAGACTTATCCATCTTCTTGCACCAACCACACCAACCCGTGTAAAGGTCAATAAAGACTTTTTTCTTAATACTATCACTTTCTCTTTGTTCTACCATCTCATCCCAAGTCATCCAATTAATGGTACTACTTTGAGCAAATCCGGTATTCATAAAAATAAATCCTAAAAAAAGGATGACAACTATATTTTTCATTCTTCTATTATTTTATAATTTTCAGTATCAATAACTCTACCAGAATTGTCATACTCTAACCAATCGCCCTCTTTTTGTCCTCTTAAATAATTTCCCTTAATCCAGACTTCTCCGCTTTTTTTGTAGCTAATGTATTCCCCTTCATAAAATCCATTTTTCCAATTCGTTTCTGATTTTAACTCTCCACTAGAATAATACTCTTTAAAAACACCCTCTTGTTTATCCTCTTTAAATTGACCTTCTATTTCAATATTTCCACTTGAATAATAAAGTGTAGCTTTTCCTTCTTTTTTACCCATTATATAAGTTGTAATTTCAGAAAGTTCCCCTTTATCATTATACATCCTCAATATTCCATTCATAAATCCGTCTTTGTACTCTGCCTCAGATCTTAAGCTCCCATTAGGGTAGTATAACTCCGAAAAACCATTAACTAAGCTAGTTTTCCAATTACTTTTCTCTTCTAATTGGCCATTTTTAAACCACCATTTCCATTCTCCATTTCTATTTCCATTAAGATAATTTCCCTCTGCTAGCTTATTACCATTAGCATGAAAAGAAATAGAGTGACCGTTTAGTTGATTTTTATCCCAGTGACTTGAATCTTTTATACTTCCGTCTTCATACCAAGTAACCCAAAGGCCTTGTTTTAAAGAGTCGCTAATCACTTTACCTTCTTCTTGTATTGATCCACTATTATAGTAACTAGTTGACTTTTCATCCTTACAAGAATGCAACCCAACTACAATAAATAACAAAACAATTATTTCCTTCATTTTACAAAGGTATTATTTTTTTTATGGAAATTAAAAGAGAGTCATTTCCCTTCTATTGCTTGTTTTGTCAGGATGGTTCTAGTAAATCAGTATTTTAACAGTCTTTTACTTATTCTTTTTGATTGATTTATGTTTAATTCACTTCTTTATCTTATTTTTGTAGCCATAAGATATTTATAAAAAAAAATGAGTTGGTTTTCAAAAAAGCAAGTAGGAACAAATAGAAAGATTAATTGGGTAATTTTAGACAAAGAGAATCAGTTAGATACAATTCTTAGTGAATCAGAAGATCTACCAATTGCAATTTTTAAACATAGTACTAGATGTTCTATCAGTTCTATGGCTAAATCTAGACTAGAAAGAGAGTGGGAGTTAGACGAGGAAGAAATAAAAATTTATTATTTAGATTTAATTACATATCGTTCAGTATCTAGCGCTGTAGAAAGCAAATATGGACTTGAACATCAATCTCCTCAATTATTATTAATAAAAAACGGTAAAGTAACTTACCATACTTCGCATTCTGGTATTTCAGCTGCAGACTTGAAGTCTAACCTTTAATTATTGATATGAATAACAAGAATTTTATTCGTGTTTTTAGGTTAATAGCTATCTTAGAAGGAATTTCATTATTGGTTCTCTTTTTTCTAGCAATGCCCTTAAAATATTGGTTTAATACTCCTCAATTAATTTCTCCTGTAGGAATGTCACATGGGTTATTGTTTGTTGGTTATGTTATTTTAGCTTCTTTAGCTTATGCAGTTTTAAGATGGTCCATTAAAGATTTTGTTATTGTGATTTTAGCCTCTTTTATTCCCTTTGGAACGTTTTACGTTGAGAAAAAATACCTAAAAGATTATTAATACAGTTTAAATTATAGAATATGTCAGATGATAAAAAAATAATATTTTCAATGGTGAATGTTAGTAAACAAACACCAGAAGGAAAGCAAATTTTAAAAAATATATACCTTTCTTTTTATTATGGAGCAAAAATTGGAATTTTAGGGCTAAACGGATCGGGTAAGTCTACTATAATGAGAATTATAGCAGGGTTAGACGATAAATATCAAGGAGATGTTGTTTTTTCTGATGGATATTCTGTAGGTTACTTACCACAGGAGCCTAAATTAGATGATTCTAAAACAGTAAAAGAAATTGTTCAAGAAGGAGCACAAGAAATAGTAGATGTCTTAGCAGAGTACGAAGAGATAAATAATAAGTTCATGGATGAAGAGATTTTAAACGATCCTGATAAAATGAACGATTTAATAGAGTATCAAGGTAAAGTTCAAGAACGTATTGATCAGCTAAATGCTTGGGATTTAGATTCGAAGTTAGATCTAGCGATGAATGCATTGAGAACTCCTGATGGAGATACTCCTATTAAGAATTTATCTGGAGGAGAACGTCGTAGAGTTGCTTTATGTCGTTTATTATTACAAGAACCAGATATTTTATTATTAGATGAGCCAACAAATCACTTAGATGCTGAATCAGTGCAGTGGTTAGAACAACATTTATCTCAATACAAAGGAACGATCATAGCGGTAACGCACGATAGATACTTCTTAGATAATGTTGCTGGTTGGATTCTAGAATTGGATAGAGGAGAAGGAATACCTTACCAAGGAAATTATTCTTCTTGGTTAGAGCAAAAATCTAATCGTTTAGCAAAAGAAGAGAAACAAGAATCTAAGCGTCAAAAGGCATTAAAGCGAGAGTTAGAGTGGGTTCAAAAAGGAGCCAAAGGAAGACAAAGTAAAGGAAAAGCTCGTTTGAATAATTATGAATCGATGATGTCAGAAGACATTAAAGAAAAAGAGGCAAGAATAGAAATTCCAATTCCAAATGGACCACGTTTAGGAAATGAAGTAATAGAGGCGGTAGGTGTGTCTAAAGGTTTTGATGACAGGCTTTTATATGAAGATTTAAACTTTAAGTTACCACCTGCAGGTATCGTAGGTATCATTGGACCAAATGGAGTTGGTAAAACGACATTGTTTAGAATGATAATGGGAGAAGAAACGCCTAACTCTGGAGAATTCAAAGTAGGATCTACCGTAAAAATTGGATATGTAGATCAAGCACATAAAGATGTTGATCCTAATAAATCTGTTTACGATGTAATTAGTGGTGGAAATGAAGTGATGGAAGTAGGAGGTAAAACAATTAACTCAAGAGCTTATGTTAGTCGTTTTAACTTTAGTGGATCTGATCAACAAAAGAAAGTAGGAGTATTGTCTGGGGGTGAACGAAATCGTTTGCACTTAGCAATGACCTTGAAAACAGAAGCAAATGTTTTACTACTAGATGAACCTACCAATGATATTGATATTAATACACTAAGAGCGCTTGAAGAAGGGATAGAGAGTTTTGCAGGTTGTGCAGTTGTTATTTCTCACGACAGATGGTTTTTAGATCGTATCTGTACGCATATCTTAGCATTTGAAGGAGACTCATCTGTTTATTACTTTGAAGGAAGTTTCTCAGAGTATGAAGCAAATAGAAAGAAAAGATTAGGAGATATTGTCCCACAGAGAGTAAAATATAAGAAATTAGTTCGATAAAATATTACATTCAACAATAAAAAAAGTCGCCATTGAGCGGCTTTTTTTATGCCTAAGAAGGTCTTTTTATTAACATATTTCTAATGTAATGTGCTTTATCTTTATCTTTGATACTGCTTAAGGCAACGTTTGTAAGCATCATTCGTCTAGTTTTAAGTGCATCAATAAAAAACATGTATAAAATATATCTTTATATTTTTTTGTCAATCATCATTGGATCTACTCAATCAACAGTAGCTCAACTTGTTGACTATCAAATTAGGATTGTAGAAATAATGGCTACTGCAGATCAAAGTGACCTTCAAGGACAAGATCCTACTTGGTTTTTTTGGATGAAAGATAATGGTACAAATGGCTCTGCAGTTACTGCTTGGGTTCCTTCAGGAGGTTTTTATGTCGAAGACAACCAGTTTGGTCAATGGTTTAATGGTACTCCTAATAATGGGCCGGCATTGCCTTTTAGTTGGCAAGTGGTAGTTGGTACAGATGCAACTCAAATCCAAACAGAAATGGAAGGGTTTGAAAAAGACTGCCCTAATGATCTAGTTTATGAAAATCAATGTTATTGTGTTTTTGGAATTTGTGCTGCAGATGATGATAATCATGACCTACGAGCAAATTCTGGAAATATTGATTTCCTATTAGATCCTCCTTGCCAGTGGAATCAATATCTAATTACAAATGGCGACTATAACGCAAGAGTAGAAGTTTTTTGGACACACACAACACTTGATCCTGGAGAAATTAATGGAGAACAATATGTTTGCTTTGGTGGTGATCCTTTAGAGATGGGGTCTGTTTTAGACGGAGAACCAGCTACCTCTATTTGGGCAACTTATCAGTGGCAATCTTCTGTAGGTTGTTCTGGTGCTTTTGTTGATATTCCCGGAGCAGTTAATTCAACTTATGACCCTCCATTAGGAACGATTCAGAACACTTGTTATCGAAGAAAAGTAATCACTGCCTGCGATGAGGCTATATCAAATGAACAAGTTATTGGAATAGAAGTCGCCTCAATTCCGGCTACATCAGTTACAGCTAACCCTACTTTACTATGTGGACCTGGCGCTGTTGAGTTAACTGTTAATGGTGGGACTTTAGGTTCTAATGCTGATTGGTATTGGTATGATAATGATCCAAATTCGAATGGAAACCTAGTAGGTATTGGGGATCCTTTCACTATAAACATTACTGCTACTTCTACTTTCTTTGTAAGGGCAGAAGGAACCTGTTCAGTCACTACATCAGTTAGTAAACTAATTGTTGTAGAAGATCCATCAAATGCACCAACTTCATTAACACCGTCAAGTGCTTCTA
>JAGXIB010000006.1 GCA_024635865.1 Flavobacteriales bacterium | reverse complement strand
GTGTAAAGTCAGAATTAACATTAAAGCTTAATTGGTAATAGTCATAAATAGAAATTAAGTTTGAAGAAGGAGAGCTGTTAAATTTAACGACAAGAATTAACGAATTATTTTCTTTTAATAAGGACAAGGCCTCTTCAGAGAAAGTTATTTCATGCGAAGAACTTACCGACTGATTAACAATTCCGTTGTTATCAATTAAGGCAGAAATAATAGGGGCTGTAGAAAATAATTCTTCATTGTTTAAGGTGTTTTTTAAAGATAAAGTTGCTTCTAAAGGAAAACCATTATCAATATTTATCTTTAACTTACCCTTTATGACTTGTTCTATGTTTTCTACACTTAAATTAATAGTATCCACTAAGGTTAAGTTGTTTGCTAAAAATGAAAGAGGCATGTCAACCTTCATATTTACTTCAAAAGGGGAGTCTGAATCAATAAAATCATGGTGACCAGAAACATTTCCTAATGGGTTTAATTCAAAGTCTAGTCCATACAAAATAGAGTCAGGAAGGTTTTCGAGCCAGTTTTCTATGTTCGAGTTAGAAGAGTTAAAAGAAGTAGAAAATTCGGTAGTAGAAATACTTCCCCCATTATAACTGGCTCTATTAATAAAGTTTTCGTCACCTATTAATTGATGAGATAAAGGAATAGAAGTATTTGATTTTTTAGAGATTAAACTTTGAATAGTAAATGCTGCATCTGCTCCAATACCGTTGATTATACTTAAGTCTACAGTAAGTTGCTCTATGTCTATGGTGCCGTCAATAATACTATTCATTTGTTTTATTTCACTGGAGTTATTCTGTGTTGGAATAATTTGATTACCAAAATAACCTTCAGCATATTGAATAGAGAGACTTGTAATCTTATTTTCTATTTTTACGGAATCAGCGTTAGAAATAAGTAAATCTCCTGAATGGTTATCAGATAATTTCATGTTAATAAGTGTACTTAATGTGTTATACTCATTACCGTTCGTTCCGGTTAAGTCTATTGAATAACCAGTTAAATCAAAATTTCCAGAAATAGTTGAGTTTGCTCCTCCAGCTGCTGGAACAGTTAACTGTCTTACAAACGGTAATCCTTGATTGTTAAGGGCGTTAGAAATAGTATACTCATATATAATTTCTGCTGGAATATTACTACTCAAGGTGTAGTTGATTTTTCCATTTTTAATACCAAGCTTTGTTAGCTCAACATCATCAAGATTTAATGTGATGTTTTCTGGTTCTGTAATGAATGTTTGTCCTGGACTAAATGTTATTCCTGCTGAAAATGGAATCGTATAATCATTTGTAATAGATGTATCAGGTACTTTAACTAAAGATTCAAAGTCCAGCCTGTAAAGACTAGAAGAAAAACTTAATTGAATAGAGTTGTTAGGATTTGAAGATAGCAGCGAATCTTCCATAAGGTCTTTTATTGTTAAGTCACCATAAATTAATGGTGCTACTATGTCTAGGTTCCAACCTAGAGGCTTCCTTTCTTTATTGCAACTAGAGCACAATAGACCAAATGTGAGAAGAGAAATAAGAAATGTTTTTGTTAAAATTTTCATAATGGATGACCAAATGTAATTAATTCCTTTAAATTTGAAAGAGAGTTTTGCATTATAAACAATAAAATGAAACGACTTACACGATTATTTATAGGTTCCATTCTTGGTTGTTTTTCAATGATGTCTCTTTCTTATTTATGGCATGGAGTTGTTTTAAATGATATAAAGAGTCTACAATATGACTTAAGTATTTTTTTAGGGTTGCTTTTTTTACTTTACTTATTTATTTCTTTGTTCTTGTCTTTTATCGTTTCAATATATAACCCAAAAGATAATAAATTATTTAAACATACCACGATTGGTGTCTTTTTAGGCTTTCTAATTTATTTAATCGCATTTGTATTAGGAGTTTCTTTTAGTGGGGGTGCACTAAACCATGTTGTTGTAGATTTTACTTGGCAAATGATCGAGCAAGCTATTGGAACTTTGACAATATCTGTTTACTACACAGTTGTTTACCGATTAGATAAAGTCAAAAAAATGCAATCATTCGACTAATTTATTTTTTACTTTTCTAACAAAAAATTGTACATTGGCTATTAAAACATAGTTCAATGCGTTATTTTAATCTATTACTGCTTTCATTTTTGTCTGTTTTTAGTTATGGTCAAGGCATTCACGAGGAACAATTAAACCACTATAATTCATTAGCTAAAAGCACAAGTTGGTATGAATCAAACACTATTGCAGCTCCTGCTCCCCCTCGCGAAAAGTCAAGTTGTAATTTAAATAAAATTGTCTACGGTTGGCATCCATACTGGAGTGGTAATACGTACCAAAATTATGATTGGGATTTACTAAGCCACTTTTCATTTTTCGATTATGAAGTGAATGCAAATACAGGTAATGCCAATACGACTCATGGGTGGGCTACTTCTGCTGCTGTAACAGCTGCTATTAATAGTGGAAATACTAAAGTGACACTATGCGTGACGTTATTTAATAGTCATGCCACTCTTTTAAATAGTCCGTCTGCTTCACAAAATTTAATTACAAATTTGATTAACTTAATTCAGAGTAGAGGAGCCCATGGTGTAAACATTGACTTTGAAGGACTTCCTTCATCACAGAAAACTAATTTTGCCAATTTTATGGTAGACTTAGCAAATCAAATGCATACTGCTGTTCCAAACTCTCATGTAAGTACTGTTTTGTATGCGGTAGATTGGAATGATGTTTTTGATTTTAATATCATGAATTCAGCCGTTGATCACTTCATCATTATGGGTTACGATTATTATTGGAAAGGAAGTGCTTCGACTGGTCCAAATGATCCTTTATTTCATTTTGGAAGTAATTATAATTTCACCCTCTCAAAGTCTATTTCTTACTACTTAGATAAAGGGGTTCCAAAAAACAAACTTGTATTAGGATTACCTTACTATGGTAGACAATGGGCGGCATCAAGTACAACTGTTCCGTCAAGTACAACAGCTCAGGGGACCGCAGTTTTGTATAAAGATTTAATGACCAATTCAAACGGGTTTTATTCACCAGGTAACCATCAGTATGATAATGATAGCTATACAGACATCTATGTCTTTAATAGTGGAGGAACAAAACAATGTTTTATAACAAAAGATAGTGGTTTTAGAAAAAGATTAGAACTCATTAATAATACAGGGATAGCCGGATTAGGAATTTGGGCATTAGGTTACGACGATGGATACAACACTTTTTGGAGCGCAATAGAAGATTACTTAACAGATTGTGCTCAACAGCCTTGTCCAGGAGAGTTACATGATTTTGGTGGACCAACAAGAGATTATTATAACAACGAAGATTATACTTGGACCATAGCACCTCCTAACTCTGGAAGTATTACCGTCAACTTTTCTTCTTTTGACTTAGAAAATAATTTTGATTTTCTTTACGTTTATGATGGTCCAAATACTAGTTCTCCTCAGATTGCCGGAAGTCCATTTACTGGATCATCTGTTCCTGCTTCATTTACTTCATCTTTTGGAGTCCTAACTTTTAAGTTTACTTCTGACGGAGGAAGCACTAGTCCTGGTTTTAACGCCACCTATACTTGTTCAGCTGGAAGTACTGTTCCTACAACAGCAGTTAACCCTTCTAGTACTTGGCAAACCGCTAATTTTACAACAACATTTAACGATCAGGACAATGTAGCTGTTACTGATAGTTTTTATTTAGTTAGTGATTTTAACGGTGTTGAGTGGAGGTCTAACACAACAAAGAGTTATGCCTACGAGAAGTTTGATCAAGCTTCTTTACATCCTAGTTGGTCTACAAATGTTGGGACTTGGAATGTGGTTACGAATGAGTTAAAACAAACCGATGAGGTTTCTTCAAATACTAATATTAGCTTACCAGTTACTCAAACGAATCAAAATACTTTTTTATATGAGTGGAAAGGAAAGATAGAGGGAACAGGAACAAATAAGCGTTTTGGAATGCACTTCTTCTCAGATGGACCAACGCAAAGCGATAGAAACAACTCTTATTTAGTCTATTGGTATCCAGACCAAGGGAAGTGTAGGTTGCATAAATCAACAAATAATACACTAAACTTTATTACTGAAACAAACATAAGCTTCAACCCTGGAAACTGGTATAACTTTAAAGTTTATTACAACCCAACAACAGGTTCCATAAAAGCGTATTTAGATGGGGTGTTAGCTTTGTCTTACACAGACACCTCTCCTCTTCAAACAGGAACAGGAATTTCATTTAGGACTGGAGAAGCTGTCGGTTATTTTGACGATGTTAAGGTCTTTAAAAGTAGAGGTTCTTCTGCTGCTATTTCGATTGGGTCATTTACTGACGAAATTCGCTATCAAAACACAAGTCAAAACTCGCCCGCAGGGAAAATTGAATCTATTGTTTTAGATGGAAATGAAAACTGGTCGACAACTGCTGTGCAGTTAGAAAACATTGATTGGACTAACCCTACTTCAGTTGTTGTGAATGATGGTCCAGGTGCGGACTTAAGCTCCTTTAATACAGCAAACCAAATACAAGCGAACTGGACAGCTTCTTCAGATCAAGAGTCAGGATTAATGGAATATATATATGCCATTGGAACGACTTCTGGAGGGACAGATGTTGTAAACTGGACAAGTAATGGGACAAGTACAACATTAACACATACAGGTCTTTCTTTAGTTAGTGGAACAACATATTATACCTCAGTTAAGGCTAGAGATAATGCACAGTTAGAAAGTTCACTTATAAGCTCCAATGGACAAACTCTAAACGAAAACACAGGAGGGGTTCCAGTCGCTAATTTTAATTATCCAACAACCGTAGTTTGTCCAGGGGACTCCATTGCTTTTACAAATAGTTCTTTAAATGCAAACACCTATTCTTGGTCCTTTGGACAAGGCAGTCCGGCTAGTAGTTCATTAGAAAACCCTAAAGTCGTTTTCCCTAGTTCAGGCACTTATAGTGTTTCTTTAGTTGCCATCGGTCCTGGAGGCACAAATGTCAGTACACAAAACATAACCATAGTTGTTTCAGATGCTCCTGCTGCTTCATTTGCTCCAGTTAGCAACCCTGTTTATTTACCAAATGCTACAGCTTACTTTAATAACAACTCAACAAACTCAAACGACTTTTATTGGGACTTTGGGAATGGAGAAACCTCTACAGACCAAAACCCGTGGACCATTTATTCTTCTCCAGGAACATATACTGTAAGCTTAATTGCAAGTAATGGTTTGTGTGGAAGCGATACAACTGTTATAATGTTAGAGGTTGCCAGCATTAGCGTAGGAATAGAGGAGGTTATTCAGCCTCTTTCAGCATTGAGCATCTATCCTAACCCTGTAAAATCAGACTTTAACTTAACTTTTAATTCGTTATTGAATACAACTGTTGAGATCCAAATCTATAATGTAGTTGGAGAGTTAATCTTAAACAGGAAGGTAGCGATAACCGAAGGAGAGAATACAGTTAAACCAATTGAAGGAAAAAACCTTTCCATGGCTGCTGGAGAGTATCTTTTGAGGGTTAAATTAGGGATTTACTATTACTCAAAAGCATTTATTAAAGAATAGTATTATAAGAAAAGTGGGATTATTGTTTTTTTGTTGAAAAACTTGTTTTTTTGTTGAAAAAAACATATATTAGTATGTATATTGAAATACAAACCCAATAAACACTTTGTATATGAAGATGATTTTTTTAATTTTAATAGGGAGTTTATTCTACTCACATGTCTTTGGGGGTACCTTTACTTCAACAAATAATGGGTTTTGGATCACAGCTTCGACTTGGGGTGCTGGGCCTATTCCTGCTAATAATCAAACTACTGGATCAGATATAATAATTATAAATTCAACTGTAACGTTGAATGATAACTTTTCTTTAAAAACAGGAACTAACACAACGATAAGGTCCTTTGATACTCTAATAATCAATGGAGATGTCACTTTCTCTAACGGTTCTTTCTTAACAGTAGAACCAGATGGGGTTTTAATTATAAATGGTAATGTTGAAAATAAAAATAACTCTGATCAAATTTCTATCAATGGGGTGATGGATATAACTGGTAATTATGATGGAGGAAATGGTTCTGCAATTAATGGGACAGGAGTTGTAACAGCAACGGGAGACTTTACTCTAAGCGGGTCTGCTACAATATTTACTGAAGGTGCAGGTTGTACAAATTGTAGTTATCCTACCAGCCCACTTCCTATTGAGTTAATAACTTTTTCTGGAGAGTGTGAAAAAGATAAATCGTATTTTTCATGGAGTACTTTATCAGAGATAAACAATAGCCATTTTATTTTAGAACGTTATAACAAAGAAAATAACAATTGGTCTCGAGAGAAAGAGGTAAAAGGAGCAGGGTATAGTTCGACAATTATAGACTATAGTATTGCAATAGAACAGCAAGAAGGTTACTTTAGATTAATGCAAGTTGATTTTGATGGTGCTTTCACTTACTCTGACCCAATTGTTTTGAACTGCAAAGTACCAAAATTAGACTATGTAATTTCGCCTAACCCAACTTTAGATAATTTACACTTTAAAATAAATAATAATAACTCAAATGAATACGAAGTTATTATTACCAACATAGCTGGTCAATTGATCTCTTCTTTTAAAATGAATAATGAATATAACTTAGATGTAAGTCAACTTGAAATAGGTATTTATAATGTTACCATTATATCTGATAATCAGAGTAAAGTTTTAAAGTTTGTTAAACAGTAAGATTAAAATTGAAAAGAAGATCTTGTATTTACTTTTGCTTGTAGTTGATTCAAGATAGAAAACAAACCAAAGTAAGCTCTGTTGATGTAAAGCGTATGTCTAGATCCTCTAGCAGCTCCGTTTTTTCTAACATCTTTATTTTTAGATAAATCTTCCCCCATAGCGTAAACTTTTGCAAAGTAACTTTCATCTGCAAAGTCAAACTCATCTACCGTAAACGGGAGTGTAATTAAGTGTAGCGATTCTTTAAAAATTTTATAAAAAAAGCTTTTTGCAGCAGGCGTGTCACTCTCGTATAGAAACTCCAAGTAATAGAATAGTTCGGTTAGTTTCTCTTCATTATTAAAGTACTCCGGGTTTAATAGTTGAAAATAATTCCTGTAGAAATCTTCAGGAACTTCTTTTACACAGCCAAAATCTATAACACCAACATTTCCATCTTTATCAAACAAAAAGTTACCAGGGTGAGGATCTGCGTGTATTTTTAAAAGGTTATTGATATGAAAATCATACATGTCCCACAAGTGCTGTCCTGCTTTGTTTTTAACTTCTTGGGAAGGGTTCGTTTTTAAAAACTGATCTAAATGCATTCCTTCTAACCAATCCATTGTTAAGACCCTTTTAGAGGAGAGTTCGGGATAGTAGCTAGGAAAATGAACCCCTTTAAGATCTTTACTTGCTTCACTTATTTCTATGGACTGTTTTAGCTCTAATTCATAGTCGGTCTCTTCCAAGAGCTTACTTTCTACTTCCTCAAAATATATTTTTACCTCTTTTTCTTTTAGTCCAAGCATTCGCATTGCTATTGGTTTTACCATTGCTAAGTCGGAATGAACGCTCTCTGCAACACCAGGGTACTGTACTTTTACAGCTAGTTTTTTACCTTCTTTTTCAGCTAAGTGCACTTGGCCAATTGAAGCCGCGTTTACAGCATTTTTAGAAAAAGTATCGAATAATTCTGTTGGTGTTTTAGAAAAATATTGACGAAATGTTTTTACCACTAGTGGGTATGAAAGAGGTGGAGCGCTATACTGAGCTAACGAAAACTTATCTACCATTGCTTTTGGAAGCGTGTTTTTGTCCATACTCATAATCTGCGCAACTTTTAAAGCGCTTCCTTTCAACTCACTTAACGAATTATAGACGTCTTCGGCATTATCTTTATCAAGCTGTTCTTTGGCAGCTACTTTATCACCAACGGCTGATTTTGCATAATATTTGACATAATTTCCACCTAGCTTTGCTCCAGTAGAAATTAACTTTGCAGCTCTTTTTACTTTACTTGTCGGAATCTTATCCTGCTCTTTCATACCGTTCTTATTAGATCTTTATTAAAGATACGAAATAATGAGATTAGGGCAGAATTAATAAATGTTAAATTTAGTAGGCTTTATTTTGATAAGCAAACTTTAAAAAATCAATTAATAAGTCTAGAGGACCCTTTTTCATTAATTCAAATAATAATGCACTTGTTTTTTCAATGGCTGCATCTGTTGTTTGAAAATCTTTACTTTCATCGTTAATCCAAACCCTTAGAATGTATAGAAATTGACCCCAAATTACCTCATTATACTTTTCTGTGATCACTGGTCTTGTCGCAATTTCATCGGTTTCTAATCCTTTAGAGATTACTTCTTTTACCCATTCGTTAAACAAAGAACGAAAAATAGAAAGTTCTTTTGGTCTAAAGTCTTTTCTAGAGATATCTCCTAATTTTAAAACAATAAAGCTTCTATTTTGCTTAAAAACCTCAACTACAGTATATAAAAATGACAAGACTTTGTCTTGTGCACTGTAAGTAGCAAATTCTTCATCTTGGTTTATTGCATCAACTGTTTGATTAAACAGCATTTCCCAAATAGAAGCCTCTAAAAGAGTAAAAGAGTTAAAGTAGGTGTAGAAATCACTTTCATTCACCTCTAACTGCTCACAAAAAGAAAAAACAGTAACAGGAGCCTTTCCGGTTCTTAGTAAATGCAAAACATATTCATTTTGCAAGACTGTTTTTAAATCAATATTTTGTTCTAAACTCTCCATTCGTATATACAGCAAATGTATAACGGAGTTTTTAGATTAACTAATAAAGTTCTGTAAAGTTTAGACCATTAAAAATCCATTGAGTATATTTGTTTAACAACCTTAATTCCCATAAATGCCAGAGCATAAGCTGAATTCGTTATTACAAAGACTTGAATTAAAAGAATTTAAGTTGAATTCTTTGCTTGAAGTTACCACTGCAATTAATGAAAATTTCTCAATAGATAAACTATTAAAAATTTACGAATATATACTCCGTGAGCAGTTAGGAATAACAAAATTGGCATTATTTAATAATGATACGGATAAGTGGGTGACTTTGTTGAGGTACGGGGCAAAAGGATTGGCAAAAAAAATAAGTGTCGAAGAAGATTTACTTCATATAAAAGAGATAACGGTAATAGAGTCTTCCTCTAACCAGGCACTTAACTCTTTCAATATTGTAATTCCTGTTTTTCATAAAGAACATCCTTTAGCTTTTTTGCTAATTGGAGACCTACAAGAGGCGGAAGCAACTGCGACAAGTTCTACGGTAAATAATATGCCTTTTATTCAAACGTTGACTAACATTATCATGGTGGCGATAGAAAATAAAAGATTTGCTAATAAAAGTATTGCCCAAGAGTTAACAAATAAAGAGTTAGAAGTTGCTGCACAAATGCAAGCAATGCTTTTACCATCTAGCCTTCCTTCTAACAATAGAATAGAAGTCGGAGCTTTATATGAGAGTTTACAATTAATAGGAGGAGACTATTATGACTTTATACAATTAAACAATGAAGAGTATGTTTTTTGCATTGCAGATGTAAGTGGTAAAGGAATTCCAGCAGCAATGCTCATGAGTAATTTTCAAGCTAACTTAAGAGCAAATGTAAAATACAACCATAATCAACTCTCTATGGAAGACTTGGTAATTGAGTTGAATAAAAATGTTAATTATGCTGCACAAGGAGAGAAATTCATTACTTTCTTTTTTGCTTATTACAACTGCACAACTAGGGTTTTAAAATATGTTAATGCTGGGCATAACCATCCTATTCTATTTAATGGCTCTAAAACAGAAGACTTAAGTACTGGCTGCATAGGATTAGGTATGTTTGAGGAAATTCCTAAAATAGAAGTGGGTGAAACAATCATAGAACCAAATAGTATTTTAATTTGTTTTACAGATGGCTTGGTAGAGTTAGAGAATACAGAAGGGGAACAGTTTGAAACAGAACGCTTAATTAAAATTGTATCAGAAAACCACCATTTAAAAATTAATGATTTAAATAAATTAATTTTTTTAGAATTAGATCGGTTTAAAGGAGATTTAAAATATTTAGATGATACTGCCATTTTAAGTTGTCGTTTTTTTTAATTGAAGGATGAAGAAAATAGAAATTATAACAGCGCACAATGTGGTTATTCAACATGAAATAGCACCCTTAATTAAGAGGATTGCTGCCTTTTTTATAGACGCCGCCGTTCTATTCTTTTACTTAGTTTTTTCTAATTTACTATTGTCTGCCTTTACCATTGGAAGTATTAACTTATTTGAAGACTCTAGTGGAATCGCTTCTTTGATTTATGTTTTATTATTGTTGCCAGTGTTTTTTTATTCTTTTTTAATGGAAACCTTTTTTGCTGGTCAGTCTTTAGGGAAGCTAGCTTTAGGAATTCGTGTTGTAAATATAAACGGAGCAAGCCCTTCTATTGGAGATTTATTTTTAAGGTGGAGTTTTAGAATGGTAGAAATAATAATGTCTGGAGGAGGAGTAGCCATATTAGCCATATTAGTGAATGACAAAAAACAACGTTTAGGAGGTTTAGTCTCTAACACATTGGTTATTCAATTGAAGTCTTCTAGATCGTATTCGATTAAAAACATTTTAACACTCAAAAACAAAGACAATCATGAGCCAACCTATTACAGTGTTATTCAATTTACAGACGAAGATGTTTTATTGATTAAAAATGCGTTAGAACGACAAAAGAAGTTTAAAAATAAAAGCCATAATGAAGTGCTTCTAGAGTTGAGTAAAAGGTCTGCTGAAAAACTTCAGTTGGCTGAAGAGCCAAAGAATAAAATTAAGTTTTTAAGAACCCTGGTTCAAGATTATGTGGTTCTGACTAGGTCATAAAAAAAGCCGACTTTCATTTTAGATGAAAATCGGCTTTTAAGTTGATTTACCTTATACTCTAAACAGAAGCTAGTGCTTGTTCTATGTCCCAAATAAGATCGTCAGAATTTTCAACCCCTATAGAAAGTCTAACTAATTTTTCAGTAATAGAGTTTGCCTTTTTATCTTCTACAGAAACGTCTATATGCGTCATTGTTGCAGGGTGCTGAGCCAAACTTTCTGTACTTCCTAAACTTACAGCAAGTTTTATTAGTTTTAATTTATTTAAAAACTTAAAAGCTTCTTTTTCCCCTCCTTTTATGTCAAAAGATATCATTGCTCCTGCACTTTCATATTGTTTTTGATAAATAGTATAGTTCAGCGTATCCTCTTTGGGAATAAAGCCTAAATAATATACTTTTTCTACCTTCTCATGGTTTTTTAAGAATAAGGCAACCTTTTCAGCATTTAAAGCCTGTGCTTCCATTCTAACTTTAAGTGTTTCTAGGCTTCTCATCAAAAGCCACCCAGTCCAAGGGCTGGTCATATTTCCTAAGAAAGTTCTTAAGCCTTTAATTCTGGTCATTAACTCCTTAGACCCTAAACAAGCTCCAGCAATGACATCACTATGACCGCCAATATATTTAGTGGCAGAGTATAAAACAAAATCAGCTCCATGTGCTAAAGGGTGAGACCACAAAGGCCCCATATATGTATTGTCTACAGCTAGTAATACTTCCGACTCTTCAGAAGAAAACTCTTTTGCTATTTCCTTACACATAGAGATATCTATCAATGCATTTGTAGGGTTGGCTGGAGTTTCTATGTGAATTAAGGCTAGTTTATCTGCAAAGCCTGAGTTTTCAATCAAGGCTTTAATCTCTTCTTTTGTCTGATTGGTTTTAAACCCCAGTACATTAATTCCGTATTTGGTTAAAACATTTTTGATAAAGAAGTCCGTTCCTCCGTATATAGGAGAGCTATAGAGCAATAAATCACCAGGTTTTAAACATTCTAATAAAACGGTAGAAATTGCTGCCATTCCACTTTCAAATACGGCACAATCTTCTGCTTTATCCCAAAGTGTAAGTCTATTTTCTAAAATCTCTAAATCAGGATTGTTTAATCTACTATAAATTAATCCCATTTCTTCTTGGTCTCCTTTTTCTCTTAAGCCATAAGCGACTTCAAAAAAAGCCTTCCCTTCTTCTGCTGTTTGAAAAACAAATGTTGAGGTTTGAAAAATCGGGGTTTTAATAGCTCCCTGCGATAGCTCAGGTTTGTAACCATAAGACATCATCAAACTTTCTGGTTTCATGTTTTTTTTGTGCATTTGTGTGTATTTGTGTGTATTTGTGTGTATTTGTGTGTATTAGTTTAGACTTGAAAGGTAACAAAAAAAGCCGGCTTCCATCATCTATGGAAGCCGGCTTAATGTTAGTTTAGAATCGTTACTTATAACGTCCCAATCATATTTTTAGGGTTAACCCACTCATCATACTTCTCTGCTGGTACATAACCTAAACGAACGGCCTCTTCTCTTAAGGTTGTTCCGTTTTCATGAGCTGTATTTGCAATTTCTGCAGCTTTATAATAGCCAATTTTAGTATTTAAGGCGGTAACCAACATCAATGAGTTATTTAATAATTCATCAATTCTTTTTTGGTTAGGCTCAATACCTTGAGCACAGTTGACATCGAAACTAGCACAAGCATCTCCAATTAATTCAGCACTTTGCAATAAGTTTGCTGCCATCATTGGTTTAAAAACATTTAATTCATAATGCCCTTGCATTCCTCCAACACCAATAGCTACATCATTTCCCATAACCTGAGCACAAACCATAGTCAGTGCTTCTGCTTGCGTTGGGTTTACTTTTCCTGGCATAATAGATGAACCTGGCTCATTAGCTGGAATGGTTATTTCTCCTATTCCTGAACGAGGTCCAGAAGCTAGTAAACGAATGTCATTTCCAATTTTATTTAACGAAACAGCGATTTGTTTTAATGCTCCATGGGTCTCAACAATGGCGTCGTGAGCAGCTAAGGCCTCAAATTTGTTTTCTGCAGTAATAAAAGGTAAGCCTGTAAATTCAGCAATTTTTTTAGCGACTAAAACATCATAGCCTTTTGGAGTGTTTAAACCCGTTCCTACTGCTGTTCCTCCTAGTGCTAACTCAGATAAATGAGCTAACGTGTTTTCTAACGCTTTTAATCCATGATTTAATTGAGAAACATAACCAGAAAACTCCTGTCCTAATGTAAGAGGGGTTGCGTCCATTAAATGGGTTCTTCCAATTTTTACTACATCTGCAAAGTCTTTCGATTTACTTAATAAGGTATCTCTTAATTGTTTTACACCTGGAATCGTTTTTTCTATAATCATTTTATAGCAAGCGATATGCATTCCCGTTGGAAATGTATCGTTACTTGATTGAGACTTATTTACATCGTCATTTGGAGCTAGTACTTTTTCTCCAACACCCATTTTTCCTCCGTCAAGAACTTGAGCTCTATTCGCTACAACTTCATTCACGTTCATGTTACTTTGTGTTCCTGATCCAGTTTGCCAAATCACTAAAGGAAATTGATCATTTAATTTCCCCGCAATAATTTCATCACAAACTTCCGAAATTTTATCTCTTTTTTCTTCAGATAAAACACCTAACTCACAATTAGCATGCGCTGCAGCCTTTTTTAAATAAGCAAAAGCATGAACAATTTCGATTGGCATAGAAGCAGAAGGGCCAATTTTAAAATTATTTCTAGAACGTTCTGTCTGAGCTCCCCAATATTTATCGGCAGGAACTTTTACCTCTCCAATTGTGTCTTTTTCAATTCTATATTCCATAATATTGATAATTTATTTTAACTTTGCGTTTATTAATCATTCAAATTTACAAGTTATGTTAATAGGAGCTGCTTTATTTTTAATCTTTTTTGGATTAGCATTTTGGGTATTAATCTTTGTAATGTCTTTTGTTGGAGTTTGGGCTAGTTGGGGTGGAGTCGCTATGGCTAAAGATAAGTTCGCAAAAAAAGGATTAGATAATGAAGAGCAATATAGCTAATTTGCTTCCCTAAAGTTATTAGGATTTATAAGAAACAAAAACGCCCAATTAACATATTGTTAATTGGGCGTTTTGCCTAAAACTACTACACACACTACGATGCCTTACTTGGCACCCTTAGCTTCTTTTTTACTATCTCCAAGGCTGTTCACCTTTTTAGTAACATCTTCTTTTGTATCTTTCACTTTGTTAGTAATGTCTTCTTTTACAGCTTTTGCCTTTTTAGTCACGTCTTCTTTTACGGCTTTTGCTTTTTTAGTTACGTCTTCTTTAGTCTCGTTATATTTAGAAGTAACATCCTCTTTCGTTTTATTAAACTTCTCCTCTATCTCTTTAATTACAGGAAACTTCTCCTCTAACTTTTCTTTGTTCTTGTTGAACTCAGCTTCGAAATCGTCTTTTGTAGAATCTATTGTTTTAAAAAAGTCTCCTACTAAATTCTTTCCTTCAGAATCAGCTTTCTTTCCACTTTCGACTAAAGCTTCAAATTTTTCTTTCACTTTGTCGTTAGTTTCTGCTGCTAAACCTAATCCTGCGTATGCTAATGTTTTGATAATATCCATGTCTTTTTTTTTTAATTATTAATTATGAGTAATCTATTTATTATTTAGTAACTGCTGCTTTCTTAGCAGTTGTTTTTTTAGTTGTTGTTTTCTTTGCTGCAGTTGTTTTAGTAATTGCTTTCTTTGCTTCAACTTTTTTGGTGCTTTTAGCAAGTTTTTCTTCTAGGTCAGCAATTCTACTTTTTAAAACTTTTACCTCATCAGTCTCTTTACTACTAATGAAGTCAAATTTTGAAGTTAAAGTGTCATTTAACTTTTTCCACTTTGTTTCAAATTCTTCTTTTGTATTTTCAGTTGATTTAAAAAAATCATCCATTATCTTTTTTCCTTCAGTATCAGAAATCTTTCCTTTTTCAACTAAATCATTAATTGTTTCTTTCGCTTTCTCTGTTGTTGTAGTTGCTAATCCAACCCCTGCGTAAATAAAGTTCTTAATCATGTCCATAATACAATTGTTTTAAAAGTTTTGTTTAACAATGTTTGGTTTCTCTATTGTCAAACAATAAGCCAAAGTTAACTTTAAAAACCTTAAAGTAGGTGAATATATATTAGTTTGTTGATTTACAGTATTTAAGCTATTTTTTTGGGGTTTACTATATTTTTAATTAAGTAAACTGTATATTGACAAGGTTAACTTTAGACGTGCTTAAAGTTTACAGAACTGACAAATGGTATTTTTTGTCAGGTCTTTTTATCTGATTTTATTACTAAATTTGCAAGATGATAAAGAAAATTAACATTATCTCATTTATCTTTTTATTGGTAGTAAGTCTTCTGTCCTTATTTACCTACCATGACGATATGGATGTGCAGATTCCTTATATCAACACCGTGTTTATTGTCTTATCTATAATTTTAGGATTGTTGTTGTTTTTAAAAGTTAACTTAAGGTGGCAAGCATTAGTAATTAGTTTAAAAAATGAAGGATACCAAGTCAGTAAGCATGGTTTTGGAAATACAATTGTTTATGAGTTTATAAATATCATTTTTTATTTTTTGTTGGGAGGAGTTCTAATTTTATTTGTTGGTGAAGTTTGGTTTTTAGGAGTTGTAGTTTTTTTACATTTTTTAGAAGGAGTAATGCATTTGATTATCAACGCTATTTATAAACCCTATAAAATTATCATTAATAAAAGTACAGTTATGGTTATTGCCAACTCTATTGAAATATTAAAGTGGAGTACTATAAAAAAAGTAGAGGGAAGGCACAATGATATTCATTTAATAGATAAACTAAATCAAGTTCATATCATAGACCTCGATCTTTTATCATTGGAAGACGCAAAAGAACTAACACAAAAAGTGAAAACGATCGCTTTAGATAGAAACCTTTATTTTGGTGTTTCTGAAAAGTAACCGTTACTATTGTTTAATTACCGATTGATACGTTCTGAAATTAGAGTCAAAATTTATTAGTTCTATAAAGTATATTCCTTTTTTTAAGTTGTTAAATAGATTTTCAAAAACATTGACATCATTACTTAATGAAAGTTGTTTTTTTAAGTGCGTTTCCCCAGTTGCTCCATAAATACTTAAACTAACATTCTGCCAATTACTATTATTGTTTATTTTTAACACAGAACTGGAGGTAATAGGGTTTGGGTATACAGATAGTTGGTTTTCTTTATCAAAGTTAACTTTTGTTTTAGCAAGGGCGACTTTTTGACCTTCATTAAATTCATAAGCCCGATAAAAATTATCACCTGAGTAAGGTGTCTTATCGTAAAAAATATAATCATTTCGACCGATTACTGTCTTTAGTGTATGCAATAAAACATAATCAACTCCATTATTTGACTTTTCAATATAAATATCCTGTTCTTTTTGTAATGTTTGTTCCATTAGAATATTTAACTTAACCTGTTTTTCCTTGATAGCGCTAGAAAAGTGTATTTCCTTTAAGTTTAAAGGGCTAGTGTTAGAAGCGGTAATGTCATAAGTACAATTCGCTCCTGCATTACCATCAATACCCATTGTAATTACATCTCCAGCACTTATACTGCTCAATGTCGCTATAACTGACCCTCCTGTTCCCGATTGGCATCCTAAAGAAGTCAGACTTCCACAGGTCCCTGAATAAAGCCCCATTTGAAAACCAGCTCCCCCACCAGAACAGACAATGTTGTTTACGTTTATTACAACTTCACAAGGAGAACCACATGGTGTTGCTACGATAAAAGTATACCATGCAGTATTCTCTAAAGAGCTTGCACAAAAAGTTGCAGGAGCTGGATCATTAGTGGGATTAAAAGTCATACAGAAATTATCTAAACTTTGTGGTGTAGGAT
>JAGXIB010000078.1 GCA_024635865.1 Flavobacteriales bacterium | reverse complement strand
CCCTTAAATTCTCCATCTGTTGAGAAATTCCCAAGACAGTAGAATACATTAGAATAATAATGATGACAACTCTTTTCATTTAACTTTATACTTTCCTATTTACAAAGAAACGATTTTATTGTTTTTATAGTGTGTCTAAAAGTGCCTTTTTTCTATTAAAACAATCTACTTTTTAAATTTTATGAATTTAAAGTTAACTTTAAATTCTAAGGCATTTACTAAGCTAATTAAACCATGACTGTTATTACTCTAGCATCTAATCACTTAAAATTAGCACCTTTAGATAATAGAAATTACTTTATCAACTTAAAAGCAAAAGTAAATCTATGGACGACCAATTAAAGATTAAAGATTCAACAACACTGAATAGATAATAATATAAGAACTTACTAGGTTTAAACAATAGTTAACAACTTCAAAGAACCTTTTTCATTGTTTTTTCGTATTTTAGCTACATCACTTTGAATTATTAACATGAAATACATAAAAGGATTTACAGTTTTTAGCTTAATCTCTATTCTACTGTTTAGTTTTACACCTATACCTAAACCTACAAAGCATGTTTGCACCAATACTTGGGGCTTTTATGCACATAAAAGAATTAATAGGATGGCCACCTTTAGTCTTCCTCCAGAATTATTTACTTTTTATAAAAAAAATATTGAGTTCATAACAGAACATGCTGTAGACCCTGATAAACGTAGATATGCTGCAAAAGGAGAAGCCGAACGACATTATATTGATATAGATCACTATGTTAAACCTGGAGAAGATCCTTTTTTAGTTGTTCCCAAAAAATGGAGTGACGCCGTAGATAAGTTTACTGAAGATACTTTAAAGGCTTATGGTATTGTTCCTTGGCATTTAGAAGTAATGGTAAAACGTTTAACTAGAGCCTTTAAAACTAAAAATTTAAATAGAATACTCCAGTACTCTGCAGAATTGGGGCATTATGTTGGTGATGCTCATGTTCCTTTGCATACTACTGAGAACTATAATGGTCAGATGACGGGACAAAAAGGAATTCATGGTTTTTGGGAATCTAGAATTCCTGAAATATCAGCTGAAGATTATGACTATCTAATCGGAAGATGTGAATACATTGCTGATCCATTAGAAAAAGCTTGGGAAGTGGTTAAAGGAAGTAGTGATGCAGTTGACTCTGTATTATCATTCGAAAAAGAATTAACAGAAAGGTGGCCCAAAGACCAAAAGTACAGTTATGAAAACCGTGGACAAGTTATGATGAAGGTTTACAGTAAAGAATTTTCTTTAGAATATCAACGCATGTTAGGACAAATGCAAGAACGCAGAATGAGAGGATCTATTCTAACAACAGCTTCATTTTGGTATACAGCTTGGGTAAATGCTGGTCAACCAGATTTAAGCACTTTAAATGGTGAAATTTCTGAAGATATGAAAAAGCAAATGGAGGAAAACGATAAGTTTTTTAGAAATGGAAAAGTTGTTGGTAGAGACTTCGAGAACTAAGATTATAATGAAGAAGTAGGCCTAGAAGCAATTTCGATAACTTGTTCATACTCTTCTGGAGTCAAATCGTTGAAGAAGTAATGAACAGGATCTACCGCCTCTCCATTTTTTCTTACTTCATAATGAACATGTGGCCCTGTAGAAACTCCAGTATTTCCAAGTAAAGCAATAACATCTCCTCTTTTAACTTTTTCACCAACCTTAACTTTAAAAGCACTACAATGAGCATATCTTGTTTGATAACCAAAGCCATGGTCTATAATGACTAAGTTTCCATAACCACTCATTTCACTATCTGCTCTCACCACTACTCCATCTCCTGTAGAGTATATATTTGTTCCCGTGCTAGCTGTAAAATCTAATCCCGCATGCATTTTTAAAATACGATGTACCGGATGCATTCTAAGTCCAAAGCCTGAAGCCAAACGTGTTAAATCTTTATTTGAAATAGGTTGTATAGAAGGAATACAACGTAACATTTCTTCTTTTCTTTTAACTAAACTTACCACTTCATCAAAAGAAATAGACTGTGCTACCAGCGCTTTTTCTAATTGCTGAATTTTTATCGCAACTTGTTTAACTAGCTCCTCATGAGCCATTCCTTCAAACTCTTTATACTTATTTGGATTTCCTCCTGTTCCAGCTATTCTCTTATATGCAGGGTAAGGTTCTGCATTAAACAAAGCTCTGTATATTTCAGTATCTCGATTTTCAATATCATTTAAAACCTCTTCAAAATCTTGTAAGCGTTCTAACTGCTCTAACAAGTGAATTTCAGTTGCACTAACATCTATAGCAACTTCTTCTCTTCCCCATTTTTTAATGGTTGAATACGAAAACCCAATTAAAATAAATGAAATAACAACTCCTGAAATTAAATGAAAAGATAATTTTTTCAAACGATTCCTCCAAGTCAACTCTACTCTATCGTAGTTTAACGTATCTGGATTATATTTATACTTTGTTTTAGACAAAAAGCTTCAGTTTTTTAGTTCGTTTTTATAAGCAAACTTCAGCTAAATTAAGCTAAAAACACTAAATTTGCAAGCTGAAAACTGGCAATAACCTTTTACACCTATAGGTTTTTAACAATTTTTGACAATAAAAGAATTAAATACACTAAAATAAAACTACTGATGAACGCTAAAAAGATTAGACAAACCTACTTAGACTTTTTTGAAAAAAAAGGACATAAAATAGTAGCCTCAGCACCAATGGTTGTTAAAAACGACCCTACGCTTATGTTTAATAATGCGGGTATGAATCAGTTTAAGGACCTCTTTTTAGGAAATTCTGAAATTAAAGATCCAAGGGTTACTAATTCTCAAAAATGCCTACGTGTTTCTGGAAAACATAACGATTTAGAAGAAGTTGGTGTGGATACTTATCATCATACCATGTTCGAAATGTTAGGAAATTGGAGTTTTGGTGATTACTTTAAAAAAGAAGCAATTGAATGGGCTTGGGAACTACTAACTGAGGTTTTTCAATTAGATAAAGACCGTTTATATGTTTCCGTTTTTGAAGGAGATTCAGACGACAATTTAGAAATAGACCAAGAAGCAGCAGATATTTGGGCTAACATAATCGATTCGAACAGAATTATTCCTAGTAACAAAAAAGATAACTTTTGGGAAATGGGAGAAACAGGTCCTTGTGGTCCTTGTTCTGAAATACATATCGACTTAAGACCCGATAGTGAACGTCAAAAAATAGAGGGAAAATCTTTAGTGAATCAAAATCACCCTCAAGTCATAGAGATTTGGAATTTAGTCTTTATGCAATTCAATAGAATGGCTAACGGTAGTTTAGTTCCATTAAAAAATAAACACATCGATACTGGAATGGGGTTTGAGCGTTTAGCCATGGCCTTACAAGGAAAAACAAGTAATTATGATACTGACATTTTCCAACCGATTATAAAACACATTGAAAAATTATCTGGTTTTACATATCAAACCAACGAAGAATTAAAGAATGCTGAAGACACCGAGGTAAATATTGCCATGCGTGTGATTGCTGACCATGTTAGAACAATTGCTTTCTCAATTGCTGATGGACAAATACCGTCGAACAATGGGGCTGGGTATGTAATTAGACGTATTTTAAGAAGAGCGGTACGTTATGGTTATCAAATATTAGACTTAAAAGAGCCATTCATAAACGAATTGGTTTCAACTTTAGTGACCGAAATGGGAGAAGCTTTCCCTGAGTTGAAACAACAACAAGGTTTAATTGAAAAAGTAATAAAAGAAGAAGAAATTTCTTTTTTAAGAACCTTAGCACAAGGAATAAAACGTTTAGATAACATCTGTTCTAAATTAAAAGCCGAGAACCAAAAAACAATAGAAGGACCTGCTGTGTTTGAATTGTATGACACTTTTGGGTTTCCTATCGATTTAACCAACTTGATTGCTCAAAGTTATGGGTTAACGATTGATGAAAAAGGATTTACTATTGAGTTAGAAAAACAAAAAAATAGATCTAGAAAAGCTTCCGAAACGACTTCTGGAGATTGGGTTATTTTAAGAGAAGATGACAAGGAAGAGTTTATTGGTTATGACAATACAGACGGAGAAGTTTTTATAACTCGTTACCGGGAAACAACTTCAAAAGACAAGACGATTTATCAAATTGTATTAAATAACACCCCATTTTACCCTGAAGGAGGTGGACAAGTTGGAGACAAAGGAAAATTAGTTGGAGTAAATGAATCGGTAACTATTTTCGACACCAAAAAAGAAAATAACTTGATCATTCACTTTACGAAAGAAATGCCTGAGTTTCCAGAAGTAAAGTTTGTAGCTAAAGTCAATACAGAAAAAAGAACATTAACAACCAACAATCACTCTGCAACACACTTATTACACGAAGCTTTGAGAAGTGTTTTAGGAACACATGTAGAACAAAAAGGATCGCTAGTAAATGAAAAGTACTTGCGTTTTGATTTTTCTCACTTTGGAAAAGTAACAGATGAAGAACTAACTGAAATTGAGGCGAAAGTCAACAAAAAAATAAGACAAGCCATTGCTTTAAACGAACAACGAAACGTTCCTATTTCTAAAGCTGAAGACATGGGTGCGATGATGTTGTTTGGAGAAAAATATGGAGATACTGTTCGTGTGATTCAGTTTGATAGTTCAGTAGAACTTTGCGGAGGAATTCATGTACAAAATACTTCACAAATTGGTCAATTTAAGATTACAAGCGAAAGTTCTACTGCTGCAGGAATTAGAAGAATTGAAGCAATAACAGCTACAACTGCTGATCAATACATACAAGAACAGTTAGATGTAATTAAAGAAGTAAAAGCCACATTAAAGAGTCCTAAAGATATTAATAAAGCAATAACAGATTTATTAGCTCAAAACAATGCATTAGCGAAAGAAATTGAAGCCTTAAAAGCGGAAAAAGCCAAAGGAGTGAAGAAAGATTTAATTCAATCGATCGAAACCAGAGGAGGAATTAATTTTATCGCTCAGCATGTAGACATTGACCCAAAATCGATAAAAGATTTAGCTTTCCAATTAAAGGGGGAGGTAGAGAATTTATTTATGGTTATCGGAAGTAACGCTGACAATAAAACTACCATTTCTGTAGCTGTTTCTGATAATCTAATAAATGAAAAAGACTTGCACGCTGGAAACATCGTTAGAGAGTTAGCTAAAGAGATTAATGGTGGCGGAGGTGGTCAACCTTCTTTTGCTACTGCAGGAGGAAAAAACCCTAAAGGAATTGAAAACGCTTTAAAGAAAGCAGAGAGTTATCTTTCTTAATTAAGAAACAACTGATTTATTATTAAAAGCTTCTCAAGATTGAGGAGCTTTTTTTGTTATTTAAATAAAACTCTACTGCCCTATTTCATTTGCGTCAAATGAAGTTAACTCGCCATCTTGAAAACTAACATTAACTTCTATAGGGTTACAACAGACTTCACAATCCTCAATATAAGTTTGCGAAACTGAAGGATCTAACAACATTGAGACTTCTTCCCAACAATGTGGACACATGAAATAATGTTCTAGCATAATAGTTAATTAAATCCTTTTTCTTTTTAATTTATTCATAAAAATAAGAAAAGATATAAGAGAAACAAAGAAGATAAAAAAGGAACTCTTTTACAATTCTAAACATTCATTTCCTAAAAGAAGAAAGTTTTTGTTAATCAAAATTCACTAACTTTATTGAATAAGAACTCTTTGTATGACGATTATTAAACTACTTACCATAGCATTATCTTTTTTTACGCTTTCATCCTGTAAAGAAAAAACAAATAGTATGAGAGAAATAGAAAATGTAGAAGAAACGAAAAAGAAAACACCTATTAAGTATTTAGCTTTGGGAGACTCTTATACCATTTGTCAAAACGTAGCTAAAGAAGCCAGATGGCCCAATCAGTTGAGTAAAAAACTTAAAGAAAATAATTTTGAAGTTGATAAAGTAGAAATCATTGCGCAAACAGGTTGGACAACTCGTAATTTGATCACTGCTATAAATAATGCTTCACCAAAAGATTTTAATTTAGTCTCTCTTTTAATTGGAGTAAATAACCAATATCAAAACAAACCCTTTACTACTTTTCAAACAGAGTTCGACCAATTACTTAATACTGCTATAACCATAGCAGGAAATAAAAACAAAGTCTTTGTCGTTTCTATTCCTGACTATGGAGTGACTCCTTTTGGTAGTAGAAATAGCCAAGCGATTGCTAAAGAAATAGACCAATACAATAAGTATATGGAAACTAAATGCGATAGTTTGAAGGTCCTTTACATAAACATTACAGATATATCTAGAACACTAGGAAGTTCTGATGGAGCTTTAACTGAAGATAATTTACATCCTAGTGCAACGCAATATACTGAATGGGTTAGTGAAATGTTGCCCAAGGTTTTAGAATTGCTAGAGTAACTAATTTATAAATTATAATTTTCTGGAGCTGGAGGAGGAGGAGAATGAAAACCTCCAATCTGAATACTATATGGTAATATTTTAGTTAAACTATCTAATTCTTCTATATTAAGTCTGTCTATTTTTCTATCGTAAATTTCTCTTGATAAACTATCATAGATTAGTAAATAACCTCTTTGAACTTGTTTTAAAGTTATTATTATACTATCCTCTGGAATTTTACCTCCATGACTTTGAAAATCAACATTAGTAAAAAAATTATGCTTATTTTTATTTTTGAAATACTGATTCATAAAAAGACTATCAATCTCATGAATATTAACTAACTCTCTTTCGAAAAGCACCATTCCTTTTCTATTTAAAACAACTTCATTAAATGAACTAATAAAGATACACCCAATAGCACCTCCGCAAGATTTATGAATAAAAAACCTACTTAATTTTTCATCGCCTAACAGAATATTAAAATCTACCCTTCTATTACATATGTCACTTTTTAAAACTCCAACTAACTTATCTTCTACTTGATTCGCTGAAAATCGAGAATCTATTTTAATCAAAGGCAAACTATCATCAACACCAAATAATACTTCTCTATAATCAACTACATTATCAACTTTAATTCTCCGTTCTTTCTTTTTAGAAGTGCAACTTAAAATTAAACATGAGAATATTAATATATAAAACATGTATTTCATTGATGCTAAATATAAGAAAGATAAAGTAATATTAATTTAATAAAAGCTAATCGTAATCTTTGGCTTAGGAAAAGGTAAAAACCTATAAAACACCGATAATAGCTATAAATTCATAAAAAAAACATATATTTGCAATTCAATTACAATAGTAGTTCACTATAAAATCTAGAACTACTTATTTTTAAACACAATATATGTCATTTAAATCATTAGGGTTATCCGACGCTATAGTTAAAGCTGTAGAAGAAAAAGGATACACCAAACCTTCTGTTATTCAAGAAAAAGCAATACCAGAAGTACTAAAAGGAAAAGACTTGTTAGCATCTGCCCAAACCGGGACTGGAAAAACAGCAGGATTTACCTTACCAATTTTAGAAATACTTTCTAAAAACACTACAAAAGGAAAAAGACCAATTCGTGCTTTAATCTTAACTCCTACTAGAGAGTTAGCAGCACAGATATTAGAAAACATAAAAGAGTACAGTATCAATCTTAATTTAACCTCTACCGTAATTTTTGGTGGGGTAAATCAAAATCCACAAAAAAGAGCATTAAACGCTGGTATCGACATTTTAGTTGCTACACCAGGTCGTTTATTAGATTTAGTACAACAAGGAGTACTTTCTTTATCGAAAGTAGATATTTTAGTCTTAGACGAAGCAGACCGTATGTTAGACATGGGGTTTGTTAGAGATATTAAAAAAGTAATCGCTCTTTTACCAAGTAAAAGACAAAACTTATTGTTCTCAGCAACTTTTTCTAGGGAGATAAAACAATTAGCTGGTGAGTTTCTAACGAACCCAGTATTAGTTGAAGCTACTCCTGAAAACACTACTGTAGAGAAAATTTCTCAGCGTGTAGTAAGAGTTGATAAAGTCAAGAAAACACCTTTAATTATTAAATTAATTAAAGATGGTGATTGGAGTCAAGTTTTAGTTTTTACAAGAACTAAGCACGGAGCAAATCGTTTGAGTGAAAAAATGGCAAAGAGTGGAATTACTTCAGCTGCTATTCATGGAAACAAAACTCAAGGTGCTAGGACAAAAGCTTTAGCTGGTTTTAAAGAAGGGAAAATCAGGGTTTTAGTTGCAACAGATATTGCTGCAAGAGGATTAGATATTCCTTTGTTACCTCACGTTGTAAACTATGAGTTACCAAACATTGCAGAAGACTATGTGCATAGAATTGGACGTACTGGAAGAGCTGGAGCTAATGGAGAAGCATTATCTTTAGTTTGTGTTGATGAAAATGATTACTTAAGAGGTATTGAGCGTTTAATTAAAATGAAATTAGACAGTAGCATGATTGATGGCTATGAAGTAGACCCTACAATAAAAGCTGAAGATCCAAACCCACAAAGAAAAAACCAACGCTCTGGTGGCGGAGGTAGAAATGTTAGAGGAGGAAACAGTAGAGGGGGAAATAGTAGCAATAAACCAAGAAGTGCAGCTAGTAGATCTAAAAGTTCTTTTAACAGCGGAGGAAACACAAAACCAAGAAGAAGAGATTAAATACAGATTTTATAGTATAAAAAAAGCCTCCATAAACAATTGTTTATGGAGGCTTTTTAGTTTGTTAATTTCTTTAACTCTTAGAAAGAAGGACAAGAGATTGTTCTATACTTAGGTTTCTTTGGTCTACAGCTAAAGTTAATACCTAAAGATAATTCATGTGAACCACCAGAAGCTAAAGATAGTTTAGAAACAGTAACATCATAAGAATATCCAATTTTAAAGAATTCAGTTTCTATTCCAATTGAAGTAATAAATGCATCTTGATTTCTGTACCAGATCCCACCTGTTAAAGGTCCTTTCTTAATATAAACTCCCATGTTTAACTGCGTAAATGTTCCTTGTTGTCTAAATAGTATGTTTGGAGAAATAGATGCGTCAGAAGCATTATACTTACTTCCTCCTCCTCCGATAGGAATAATTGCTCCTGCATGACCTGTTAATTTCATAGGCAATTTACTTTCGCCTGAAATAAGTGATTCTTCAGGTTCAGTTAAGTGATGTGCAGCAAAACCAAAAAAGAAATTTTCTGTGTAACCAATTGCTCCAGCAGAAAAATCAATTCCTGTCTTTGCTTGTTCTCTTCTTACATCGTTAGTTTCATAAACAAATCCTCTTCTTGGATCAATCATATCTCCAAAGGTTAATTTATCCCAATCAATAGATTTTTGAAAAAAGGTAGCTTCTACCCCTACATTAATGGAAAACTTACGTGTTACCGCCTGATTATATGCATACATTCCACTGACACGAGTTGTTTTCATCGTTTTAGCTGCGTTATCTGTCATAACCAACAACCCTAATCCTCCTGACATACTTTGCACCATTTGATCGTAAGAAGCACTAGTAGTAACAAAACTACCAGATAAATTAGCCCACTGATTACGGTGATTAACAGCAACCCTAGGACAAACTTTAGACCCCGCAAAAGCTGGATTTAAATAGAGCGGGTTGGAATAAAACTGAGTAAACTCCGGATCCTGTCCAAAGCTAGTTTTACCTCCTAACAATAACGCTATTGTTATTATTAAAATTGATATTTTGTTATACATATTCATACTCTAATAGTATTTATTTTTTCCAATTGTTATTACCTCTCAACAAGTACCGAAGAGATACTTCATGTGTTCCATAAAACTGACCCTCAACTTTTGATTTTGAATAGTCAAATCCATAGATTAACCTTAAATTATCTCCCTGAACCCCAATACTTAACTTATAAGCATTAGAGAAAGAAGCACCTAAACCAGTCACAAAACGCTTATACTTCAATACACTACCCACCCATAACTCACTGTTACCCTGCTGGTAACGGAAATTTACTTGAGGAGAGATAACTAAAGCAGAGTAAACATTTCTGCGGTAATCTGTTCCCAACTGCATTGCGAATTTAAAAGGATTTATATATTCTACAAACTCATTCGCATTATTATTTTCATTTTTTATTGTTTTTATGTTTTCTAAATTAATTCCTCCGTACAAAAACTGACCATCATACCACAATG
>JAGXIB010000077.1 GCA_024635865.1 Flavobacteriales bacterium | reverse complement strand
CCAATATGGTTGTCGTGATTCTATAAGTAAGGGGAGAAGAGTAGGGAAAAGACGTTCAATATATATCCCAAATGCATTTACTCCTAATGGTGATGGAATTAATGATGTTTTCGGTCCTGTTTCTAGAGATTTATCTGATGATTTTTACGAGTTTACAATTTCTAATCGATTAGGAAAAACATTCTTTAAAAGTGATGATCCTAAAGAAAAATGGGATGGAACTGTAAATGGTAAATTCGTTCAAGATGCGACATTTATTTGGTCATTAACCTATATTTTTAAAGGAGAAATAGAAGTTAAGACTAAAGAAGGTCACGTCATTGTAGCAAAGTAATGTTTACTGCTCCTTTTTAACCTATTTTGTGTTTCAAAGTAGATTCTGTTTTGTTAAATTCAATTATCTTTATACATTGTAAAATTGAAGAACGGAATAAAGAGTAGAATGTCGGATATTATAAAGTTATTACCAGATAATGTAGCCAATCAAATTGCTGCTGGAGAAGTTGTTCAGCGGCCTTCTTCTGCAGTAAAAGAACTGTTGGAAAATGCTATAGATGCTGGTGGATCTAAAATAGATTTAATCATAAAAGATGCCGGAAAAACTCTAATTCAAGTTGTTGATAATGGATGCGGAATGACTGAAACAGATGCTAGAATGTGTTTTGAGCGTCATGCCACTTCTAAAATCACTAATTCTAACGATTTATTTGCGATTAGAACAAAAGGGTTTAGAGGAGAAGCTTTAGCCTCTATTGCTGCAATTGCTCAAGTAGAAATGCAGTCTAAGATTGAAGGTGTAGATTTAGGGACAAGCATTATTATAGAAGGAAGTGAAGTAAAAAGTCAAGAACCTATTGCTTGTTCAGTTGGGACAAACTTTATTATTAAGAATTTATTTTTTAATGTTCCAGCACGTAGAAATTTCTTAAAATCTACTCCTGTAGAAACAAAACACATTGTAGATGAATTTGAACGTGTAGCACTAACTCACCCAAATATTCATTTTACAATGCATCACAATGGGAATGAGGTGTTTAATTTACCGTCGACTACCTTAAGACAACGAATTGTCAATGTTTTTGGCAAGAAGATGAATGAGCGAATTGTACCAATAGAACAAGAAACAACAGTTGTAAATGTTTCTGGATATGTTATTAAGCCAGAATTTGCAAAACGGACAAGAGGAGAGCAGTTTTTCTTTGTCAACGATCGATTTATTAAGAGTTCTTATTTGAATCATGCTATAAAGGCAGCTTATAAGAACTTAATATCAAACGATCAATTTCCATCTTATTTTATTTATTTAGAAGTTGCTCCTGATTTTATAGACATTAACATTCACCCAACTAAAACAGAAATTAAATTTGAAGATGAACGTACTGTTTATGCTATTTTGAATTCTGCAGTTAAAAATTCATTAGGTAAATATAATATTGCTCCTTCTTTAGATTTTGAACAAGAAACTTCTTTTAATGTTGCCCCGCTAAAGAAAGGACAAGAAATTAAGATGCCAACTATACGAGTAGACACATCTTATAATCCATTCGATAACACTCCAAATAAGAGTACAGGAGGAAGTTCATCTTCTTCTTTTAAGATGCCTAAATCATCAAGTTTCGAGCAGGAAAACATAGATGCTAATTTAGATTTCTTAGCTTCTGTGAAACAAGTTTCAGAAACTGTTCAACCTTCAGAAATTTTTGCTGAAAACAAAGGAATAGAAGAAAATTTTAAGGAAGAAAATAATGTTGAGGTTAAACAAAAATTTTATCAACTACATCATAAATATATATTAACACAAGTTAGGTCTGGTTTGTTAATGATAGATCAGCAAAGAGCGCATCAACGTATTTTGTTCGAACAGTTTTTGAGTAAAATAGAAGAGCGAAACATAGAAACACAAAAACTATTATTCCCACAACAAATAGAATTAACTGCTAGCGACTTTGCATTAATAACTGAAATGTTAGAAGAGTTAAATAATGTAGGATTCGAAATTTCTGTATTTGGACAAACAACTATCGTTATTAATGGCTTACCAGTAGGAGTTTCTGATAGCGAAGCAGAAAAAATTATAGAGCGATTACTAGAAGAATTGAAGCACAGCACCAATCAAACAACGGCAAACTACCAGCAACGAATGGCTATGATTATGGCTAATAGTTCTAGTATAAATGCAGGAAGGAAATTAGAAGAGGAAGAAATGGAACATTTATTTAATGAGCTTTTTGCTTGCCAATCTCCAAACTATAGCCCTTCTGGTAAGCCAGTCATTATAAAGATGGAGGAAGAGGAATTAGACCAACGATTTGAAAGAAAAAAATAATGTTAGATCAGATATTTAGAAACATGACCCCAGTTGTTAAGAATTTATTGATTCTTAATGTTCTGTTTTTTGTTGCAGAGTTTGCCATTCCCAATATAATGGATCAAATGGCTTTGTACCCAATTGGGTCTGATAATTTTAGACCTTGGCAGTTAGCAACGCATTTTTTTATGCACAGTAAACAGTCGTTTTTCCATATCATTTTTAACATGTTTGCTTTAGTCATGTTTGGAACTCATCTTGAACGTGTTTGGGGTGCACAACGCTTCTTAGTTTATTATTTTGCAACAGCATTAGGAGCTGCATTATTACATTCTCTAGTGGTTTATTTAAGGATTAAAGGAGTAGAAGCATCCATGGATCCAGATTTGGTAAACTACGTCATGAATAACGGTTCTGAATTATGGTCTCAGCAAAAGAACTTTTCAGATCCTTTAATGGGACAATTAAATGCAATGAGTAATGTGCCTGTTTTAGGAGCATCAGGAGCTATTTTTGGAGTCTTAGTTGCCTTTGGTTACTTATTTCCAAATACACAATTGATGTTACTTTTCCCCCCCATACCTGTTAAAGCTAAGTTTTTAATCATTGGTTATATTGGGTTAGAATTGTACTTAGGGTTTGCTAATAATCCTCATGATAATGTTGCTCACTTTGCCCATTTAGGAGGAGCATTGATTGGTCTTATATTGGTGATCATTTGGCAAAAGGATAAAACTAAATTCTATTAATATGAGCGATATAGTAGAAAATATAAAGGCGATCTACAGCCGAGGAGGAATGTTTTTGAAGTTACTCTTTATTAACGTAGTCATTTTTGTCGTGCTTAATGTTTTTATTGGCGGTTTAATACAGTTCGATTTATTAAACTGGTTTTCTTTTGATTCCATTTTACTCGATAACCTAACAAAACCTTGGTCTATTCTTACCTATATGTTTATTCATGCCAATTTCATGCATATTCTATTCAATATGATGATTCTTTTTTTTGTCGGAGGTATTTTCGAGCAGTTACTAGGTCCTAAAAAAGTACTGAGTACTTATATTTTAGGTGGTTTAGGTGGAGCTGTATTGTTTATCATTACTCAAAACATTTTTCCATTATTAATAAATTCTGGAGCTTCTACCTTGTTAGGAGCCTCCGCAGCAGTTATGGCTTTATTTGTTGGTCTTGCAGCTTATCGACCAAATATGGAGATGGCTTTATTTGGAGTGTTTAAAGTCAAATTATTTATTCTTGCCATTATTTATGTTGGATTAGACTTATTAAGAGTTGGAGATCCAGATGGAGTTGCTCACTTTGCCCACCTGGGTGGAGCTGCATGGGGGTACTACATGGGAAGTCAATTAAAAAAAGGCAAAGATGTTAGTGCTTGGTTCGATAATTGGATAGAGGTGATATTAGCTCTTTTTAAACCAAAGCCTAAAATGAAAGTTACTTATTCTAAGAATAAAAAAACTAAACCGCCTAGGGACGATTATGCATACAACGCACAAAAACAATCGAACCAGCAAAAATTAGACGCTATTCTAGATAAAATAAAAGTTGGTGGTTATGAAACGCTTTCAAGTGCCGAAAAAGAATTTTTAGCTAACTATTAAAACTTTTACTGACCTAAATGAATCTAGGAAAAATAATAAATCGTTTAGCGTATACCATTAACATTTTGGTTGCGATTGCTTTACTGTTTTCTTATTTTTCGGGTTATATCTCCCCAAAAACCACCGTTTTCTTTGCGTTTTTTGGATTGGCTTATCCTATTTTATTAATTGCTAATGTTCTATTTGTTCTCTATTGGGGAATTAAGCAAAAAAAGAAAGCATTCCTTTCAATTATTGTTTTAGTTTTAGGAGTTTCACAGTTTACTGATTTTTTTCAATTTCCATTTAATTTAGTAGAAAAATTTGAGGGTAATTCTATTCGTGTTATGAGTTATAACGTTCGATTATTTGATTTATACGATTGGACAAAGAAAGAAAATGTAAAAGATAAAATATTGACATTAGTAAACGAAGAATCTCCAGATGTCATTTGTTTTCAAGAATATTATTTAAAAGGAGGGACAGCAGAGTTAAGGAAAGCGTTGAATATGGATTATTTGCATGAGCATTTTTCTAAAACATCTATTAAACAAAGAAAAAAGGCAGGCGTAGGGACCGCCATTTATAGTAAACACAAAATAATAAATAAAGGGAAGATCTTTTTCGAAAATGAAACAGCTAACCACTGTATTTTTGTCGATGTTGTAAAAAATAACGATACTATAAGAGTTTATAATGCCCATTTAGGTTCAATTCGTTTCGATTACGACGACTATACATTTATCGCAGGAGAAAAAGCAAAAGGGAATGAAGATGATAAAGATATGCTTCCAATGCTTAAAGTGATTAAACGATTAAAAATAGGTTTTGAGAAAAGAGTAGGACAAATAAATAAATTGTTAACGCATATTCAAAACTCACCTTACCCAACAATTGTTGGTGCTGATATGAATGATACTCCTGTTTCTTATTCTTACAAGCAATTTTCTGCTTCTTTAAAGGATTCTTTTAAAGAAAAAGGTAAATGGGTAGGGAGTACATATATAGGAGCCATTCCTTTATTGAGAATAGATTATTTATGGCATAATACTAAAGTAGAGAATAATTCTTTTTCGACTATAGACGAAGAGTACTCTGATCATAGACCAATAGTTGGAGAGTACTCAATCATTAAGTAGTCGATTCACTTTCAGTTGGGAACCTTCTTGATTGAACTTCATCATAACGCATAACATAATCTGGGTTTTCGGTCTTTAATAGTCGATCCCAAAATCGAAAGTAAAGCCCATAATTACCATTAAACTTTTCATGATGTAGATTGTGATGAACTGAGGTATTAGTAATTTCGAATAAAAATGATTTTCTAAACCATTTTGGCATGATTTCATAACCCAAGTGACCATAGACATTAATTATAAAAGCTACTAGAGTGAAAAGAACCAGACTTAATGGATGCATTGGAATTAACAATAAAATGACAGGAGCTATCATAACTTCTAAGACGCCTTCTATAAATCCAAATGAGTAAGATGCCCATGGAGAAGGATTGGTAGATTTGTGATGCGTTAAATGTATAATTTTAAATAGTTTAGGATGATGTAGTGACCGATGCATAAAATAAAAGTAGGTATCGTGGACTACCAATGCTATAAAAACGCTCACTGGAATCCACCAAAGAGAATAATCATAAATATTATTGTATAGTTGGGTATATTCCCTAAGTGGAGAATATAGAATGATTATCGTTACAATAGTTAGTATTATGCTAGTTTGTGTGGATTGAATAATTTCATGTAATAATTCTTTTCGCCCTGCATCTCTAGTTTGAATTTTATTTGATTTAAAGAAAACTACAAATAGTTTATAGAAAATAAAGAACGCCAAACCTGCTACTAGGAAATAGCGTATTAAATTCATTAATAAAGGAAATAGGTAATTATAATTATCAATGTTCATGATGCATCGTTTAAGTTAATTGCTTAATATTTTTCGTAAAGTACTCTCTCTTAATAATTAATTATTAAAAGGATATGTAATGATGACTTTGTCAGTATCATCTATTGTTTCGTTCAATTTTACAACACAAAGATACCGCAGAGAAATCAGGAAAAAATTAACAAAAGATAATTAAAGTAATGGTCAGGATTTTTGACTGGCAATTCTTTTTCTAATTCGACTAAGTGAAACAGGGGTAATACCTAAAGTACTTGATAAATATTTATCGGGAATTCGATTTGCAATATCACTATATTCTTTGATGAAATTCAAGTACCTTTCTTCCGGAGTATTAAGAATGAAACTTTCAATTCTTTGAT
>JAGXIB010000076.1 GCA_024635865.1 Flavobacteriales bacterium | reverse complement strand
GATTTCACTATAGGTAATGTTTTCTCCAAATCGATGACTACTTTCTTTGAAAATACGATTTATATTTCCTCCTGTTCCAATGGCAATCACTTCTTCTTTAATCTTTAAATCTTTAAGCCATTTCTCTAAGTCATCCCAAACTGTTTTTGGAGCTTTTCCTTGTAAAAGCCTAACTGTACCTAATTTAAATGATTTAGATTTTAGTCTGACCTTATTTTTTATTAAGCTCACTTCGGTACTTCCTCCTCCAACATCAATATATAAAAATGCCTGATTAGAAGAAAGTTTCGAATGTTTAAAGTTTTCGAAAATTAATTCTGCTTCTTCAAAACCATCAATAATTTCTATTTTTACATCAACTTTATCTTTGATGTATTTTTTTATTACAGCTCCATTTTTTGCTTCTCTCATTGCTGAAGTAGCACAAGCCCTATAATGCGATACTCCATTGACTTGCATTAATAGTTTAAATGCTTTTATTGTTTTTACTAATCTTTCAGCTTTTTCATCAGAAATTTTACCATTTCCGAAAACATCTTCGCCAAGACGGATTGGAACTCGAGTTAAAGAAATTTTTCTAAAGAAATTTTCTCCATCATTTATGACTACTAATTCCTCAATTAATAACCGAACGGCATTTGAGCCAATATCTATTGCTGCTAACTTCAAGTGTTTTAATTTATTTGATTAAATTGATTCATTACAAAATTACTAAATTTAGTAATTCTAAAGCTTATTTATATTATGAATCTCACCACGGTTAAAATAAAAAAAGAATGGACTAACGATTTAGTTTTATTATCTGATGAATTTTTAGGAAAAGGTTATTTAACAGCTTCTTATTTTAATAAAGTAATTGCTAATAAACGCTATGATGGTTATTGTGTTTTTGACAGAGAGAAATTAATTGCCTTTTTTGTCTGTTATAAAACTGATAATAGAAAGATTGTAAATAACCTTAAAGATGAAAGTTTAGCTTTAATTTTAGACGCTAACATCATTTGCATTGATACAATGGTTGTCTCTTTGGAATACAGAAAACAAGGAATAGGCAAATCACTGATTAATTCGGTGATTAAAACTAATAGGGCAAATTATGGGTTTATAATACATGCCTGGAAATATAATGGAAGTATTAATATGGCGGGAATCGCGAATTATTTTTCATTCTTTTTAGTTAAAGAATATCCTGATTTATGGAAAAATGATTGTCAAGACAATAATTTTATTTGCTTTGTTAAAAAGGAAGAAGAGATAGAGTGTAGGTGCAGTTGCGCTTTATTTTATTTAAAACAAGAAAAGTAGAGTAGCGCTATCGTGTTAATTATTTGTATTTTTACGAAAAATGAATAAGGACTCTTTATATATGAATAGATGCATAGAGTTAGCCCAAAAGGGACTAAAGTCTGTTGCACCTAATCCATTAGTTGGATGCGTGATCGTTTCCGAAGGAAAAATAATAGGAGAGGGATATCACATGAAATATGGAGAAGCGCATGCAGAAGTAAATGCGATTAACCAAGTCAAAAACAAAGAACTTTTAATAAAGTCCACGCTTTATGTCTCGCTAGAGCCTTGTGCTCATTTTGGGAAAACCCCACCTTGTACTAATCTTATAATAGAGCATAAAATACCTCATGTTGTGATTGGTTGTATAGATCCTTTTGCCAAGGTAGCAGGTAAAGGGATTGAAAAATTAAAAGCTTCGGGGGTAAAAGTAAAGGTTGGTATATTAGAAAAAGAAGCATTAGAGTTAAATAGACGATTTTTTACTTTTCATGAAAAAAAGAGGCCTTATATTATTTTAAAATGGGCTCAAACGTTAGATGGTTTTATTGATGTTATTCGTAAAGATGATCTTCCTTCTATTAACTGGATAACTGCTGCTCAAACGAAACAATTAACCGATACTTGGCGTTCAGAAGAAATGGCAATATTAGTTGGGAAAAACACAGTATTAAATGATAACCCAAATCTGACTGTTAGAACCATCTTAGGTAAAAGTCCAATTCGTTTAATTATTGATAAAGAGAATAAGCTACCTAAGGAGTTAAATGTATTTGATAATAGTCAACAAACTGTTATTTTTAATAGTAAAGTTAACCTAGACGCAGATAATGTTCAATGTGTTAAAATTTCATTTGACGATACTTTAAAAGAGTTGTTGAGTTGGTTATATCAAAACAATATACAATCTGTTTTAGTAGAGGGGGGAGCATATACTCTTCAGCAGTTTATAGATGAGAATTTCTGGGATGAAGCAAGAATTTATACTGGAGAAACCTATTTTAATAATGGAGTAAAATCACCATCAATAAAAATGGAAAATTTTCAAAGAGATGCTTATGGCAATGATCAAATAACATTATTAGAGAATAAAAATGATTAATATACTCATAACAGTAGTCTTATTTAATTTATTAATTGTCATTTTTAAGCTCTTTAATAAGTTTAACGTAGACAATCTTCAAGCTTTGATTGTTAATTATTTAACTGCGGGAATTTTAGGAGTGATTAATAGTCCAAAAGCTATATCTATTGAGGGCGTCTTTAATTCAGGTTGGTTATTTCATGCATTAGTAGTTGGCTGTTTATTCATTATTGTATTTAATTTTTATGCAACTGGAACTCAGAAAGTTGGTATTGCAGTTACTACTGTAGCAAATAAAATGTCATTAGTCATTCCAGTAGCATTTGCGCTTATTTTTTATCCAGATGCAAACATAACTTTTTATACACTCATAGCTTTTTTATTAGCAATGGTAGGTATTTACTTATCATCAACAAAAAACGGGAAATTATCTTTCGATAAAAGATACTTATGGTTAATTATTCTTGTTTTTGTTGGGCAAGGAGTAGCAGACACCGTTTTTAATCATGCGCAACAGACATCAATAGGAGTAGGAGAATCTCCAACATTTTTTGCCGTTTTATTCATGATGGCAGCTTTGTGTGGAGGAGTTATTTTATTCCTAAGAAGCTTTAGAGAAAAATTAAGAATTTCTATAAAAAATGTTTTTTGGGGTGTGCTACTTGGCGTACCAAATTATGGGACTTTAATTTACTTTTTTAGAGCACTTGATACTTCTGGATTACATCCCAGTGTTGTTTTTCCTATCGTAAGTATGGGAGTAGTTATACTGTCAGCTATAATTGGAATTATCTTGTACAAAGAAATGCTTTCTCGTGCGAATTGGATTGGAATTGCATGCTCTGTTTTAGCCATTGCATTGATCGCTTTCTTTTAAAAAAATAGTTACCTGAGTAAAAGACTTACTTCTCTAACAAGTTTTTAATAATTAGATCGTCTTTATAAAGCGCTTTTTCAACAATAACACCACTTTTGTCATAAGCAATGCCTATTCCATTTCTGTAACCATTTTTATAATTATGCTCAACTTTTATTGCTCCATTTGGATAATAATAACTCCATTTTCCATTTCTGTCTCCATTTAAATACTGTCCAGTGTGAGAAAGCATTCCTAGTTCATTGTAAAAGTCCCATTTATCAACTTCACTTCCATCTTGGTAAGTTCCAACTTGTTTTAAATTCCCATTCTGATAATAAACCTTCCATTCTCCTTGTTTTACGCTTTGTTTATAAAGACCTGAATAATAGATGTTTTGATTAGGATAATAAGTTGTCCAAACACCTGTTTTCTCATCATCTATATAATTTCCTTTAATAAATAAAAACAAAGAGTCAGTATCGAAGTACTCAAGGTACTTTCCTTGTATTTGATTGTCAATGTATCGATAAGAATTCATTAGTTTTCCAGAAGGATAATAGCCTTTAAATTCTCCTTCTAGTTTCCCTTTTTTATAATAACATTTTTTTTGTGGAACATTTGAGAACTCTTTGTGATAGCCAATATATTCACCCGATAAAACACCATTTGTTTTTGTAGATTCCTCTTGTAGGTTTCCATTATCAAAATAGGCCGTCCATTTTCCATTTGCGAGCCCATTAATCATAGTGGTTTCAAATCTGATTTTACCATTGTTATAATAGCCTTTAAAAGGGCCGTTAGGAATACCATTCTTGTAGTTCGAAATTTCTTTTAAGTTACCGTTTTCATGAAATATGACTAATTCACCATGCTGTAAATCATTCTTATAAAACATTACTTGATGTTTTTCTCCGTATGGATAATAAGTTATAGACTTACCTTCTAATTTACTGTTAACAAAAAACAACTTTTGTTTCAATTGTCCAGTCGAATAATAATCTAGCCATTCTCCTTCTAATTTCCCATCTAGATACTTTCCAATTTGCCATAGCGTATCGTTTTTATGGTAAATTTTATAAGTTCCATTTTTCACTTGATTTTGGTTAGTTTCAAAAATTTCTTTTAAATGAGTTTTTTCATGATCATAATAAGTCTTTACCGTATCTTGACTATAACAAAAAGCATTTAGAATTAATAATACAAGTAGGAAAATAAGAGGGGCTTTCATAAGCGTTATTTTATTTCAACCATCAATTGGGTTCCTTCTAAAGAACTGTCATGTCCATAATTTAATATAGCAGCTAAAACATACTTCCCTTTGGGGATATCATTTGGTAAAGTGAGCTCAAAAGTTCTTTTTTCTCCAGGAAATACTCTGTTTTTTGTAGGCTTGTATTTTGTTTCTTTTGCTGTAGCCATGTCTGCTAATAATAACTGGACATTACCTTCAAAAATTTTATCACCAATGTTTTCTACAACAACATGAAAGGTTTTTAAAGAGTCCTTTTCGCTAGTAAACTCTTTTAAACTATAAATTTTCCCTTTATAGTTTTTATTTGTTTTAGGTGATTGACTTATTAATACAGCTATTCTTGGAGTAACCTTTATTCCTGTTGCCAATTGTTTATCTACTTCATTTCCTTTCTGCTCAGAACTCGCCTGTACATAAATCATTCCCCACTTTGTGGCAAATCCAGCTTTAGGAACAGTCATTAAAACAGTTACTGTTCTTTCTTCATTAGGATTTAATTCTAATAAATTGGGGGTTACAGTGATCCAGCTTGCACAAGACCTTTTTGAAGTGCCTGCAGCTTGTCTTATTTTTTTTCCTTCTTCATTTATTTCATAATCTCCAAAATTGAAAGTAAATGATTGTTTAATGTTTGCATGATTTCTAATTGTCATTTTCTTTTTTTGAATTTGACCAGGGTTTGCATCAAAATTCATAATTACAGGAGCGACTTCAAAATCTTGAGCTTTGAAAAATAGTAAATTAAAGCATATAACTATAGAGGTAAGGATCTTTTTCATAGGGGAAATAAAATGATTTTTCTGTACAATTATACACAAAATAGTGCATAAAATAAGACATCTAATAAAATTTAATTTTACGTTAATATGCTTATCCATAAAAAGAATAGACTTATCATTTAATTTAAGCTATTGAAAAAAAAAATAAGTTTTAATTTAAGTGAGAATAAAAAAAGCCTATTATTGTATCGAACTAAAAATATACATTATGAGAAAATTTACTATCCTTATCTCAGGATTATTATTGCTTGGTGCAGCAAGTAGCTATGCACAAGCAGTAAGAGACAGAAACGTAATTCCATTAGCTGTCAACTTAAACGAAGTTTTAAGAATGACAATTACAGACGGTGGAAACATTGAATTTACTTTTAACTCCATTGACGATTATCGTTTTGGTATTTCAGGAGATGCAGCCACATCTGGTTCATCTAATCCAAATACTTCTGACCCAATGTATGTTTCCAACTTTACAGTAGCCTCTTCTACTAGATGGGAGTTGAGTTACGGAGCAGAAGAAGCAACTTTTATTGGAACAGATAACCCTGCAAATACTCTAACGCTAGACAATGTTGGTTTTTCGCTAACTTCTAATGGAGCTCATACCTTAGGTACTGAAATTACATCAGCGCCAACAGTTGATGGAGCTCAAGTATCAGCTTTAGAACAGTTTCCAATTGTATTAATTACAGATAATGGAAATATTGCTTCAGGTGCTGGAGATGTTACCGATAATGATTTTACAATCACTTGGAGGTGTGGAACTGCTGAAGTAGGTGGAGCACCTGCAACAATGAGTCCAACGGTTTTACTAGATCAAAACCCAAGTCCTACTCCAGATAGGTACATTGTAAATGTATTGTTCGAATTAGCTTCTTTATAAAATAAACTAATAATTCAATAGGTTGATCTTCTCAAAGATCAACCTATTTTATTTAATGCTTTATGATTAATCCCCGACTTCTAATTGTATTAAGTCTTGTTTTTGTGTTACATTTTTCAAAAATTGTAGGGCAAGACAATACTGCACGAATAACAACTTTGATTGGGTCTCATATTGAATTCAATTTTAATACAATAGACAAGTATAGAAATGGTATTAGGATTACCAATGGGACGACTATAGGTATTTCTCTAGAGGATCTTTCAGGAGGTACTTTAACAGGATGGCACATAGACATGCAGTCATTTCTTTCTCAACCAACAATTGATGGAGGAGGAGGTAATACTCTACCTTTAAATGTGATTCAAGTAGAAGCCAATGATGCAAGTGGAAACTTAGGGACTGCTAATTTTAATGGGCTTCAAGACTTAGCTATTTCTCCTGGTGTTGAATTAATGAGCACTGTTGATCCAACTCATATTCCTGCAAATGCAAGTACACATCAAATTAACTTAAGTTATGAATGTGGAATTGCAAATGGAAGTTTATTAGGAAGTACAGCTGATTATTATACCATAGAAGTTGAAGTTATTTTGATTCCAGATTTTTAAACTCCATAAGGATTAAACAAATTTATTTAAAATCAAAAATTGACTAAAAGAATAATCAATATTATATGTTTGATCCATTTTGTAGCGATTAGTTTTGCTCAAGATCAAGATACATTAGTTACTATTGATGACTCTACTGTAAAAAATAATAATGCCGATTCAATATCATCCATTGTCGACTCTTTTATAGAAAGTGATTCTATGAAAAAGGAGATTAGAGCAATTGAAATTAAGTTTATTAAGAAAAAAGTAGAGCATTCAGCAGATTCTATTTACTTTAATGTGTGTAAATTTAAAAACACAACTAATAAACCAATTAAAGGGCAAATTATTATTAATATACCCAATGGGTGGCATTTAATTGCAGACCCATCTATGGAAATTACAATTCCTGCAAACGACTCTATCAGTTTACCAGTAAGACTCTCTATTCCTAGAGAAGCAGTAGGAGGAATGGCTTATGTAATTGATGCTTCATTTGAAACTAAAGAGGGGTATTACTC
>JAGXIB010000075.1 GCA_024635865.1 Flavobacteriales bacterium | reverse complement strand
TTTTAGATTAGTACTCAAAACTATTTTACTTTAGTTAGCAAAGTTAAGGCTTATAAAGTCATTAATATTGACTCAGCTAATGCTTTGTATGTGATGTTTATCAGTTTTGAGATTAATACTTCATGTTTTCCAATTTCTTTTCATCAATTAAGTGAATCTTACTTTTTTCAACTGTAATCAATCCTTCACTTTTAAAGTCTGATAAAGTTCTAATAACACTTTCAGATGAGGTGCCAACAATATCAGCTAGATCCTGACGAGAGATAGACAATACAAATTCGGATTCTCCTTCCTTCTTTAATTTATCTCTAAGCATAATTAGAGCGTCTCTAACTCTCATTCTAACCGACTGAAAGGCTAGTTTTATTAAACGCTCCTCTTTTTCCTTTATATTACCAGTAAGCATTTTAATAAATTCTAATGCTACACTTTTATTTTTTAGTAAAAGTTCTTCAAAATATTCTTTAGGTATTTTAATTATTTCTGAATCTTCTAAAACGGTTGCATTTTCTGTTCTTGCATTTGTTTTTAACACATCTGAATACCCAAAGTAATTACCATCACTAATTATTTCGGTTATGTATCCTTTTGCATCATCATTTTCAGCATAAGTTTTTAATGACCCTTTTTTTAAGAAATAAATGAAAGAGACATAATCACCTTCTTTATAGATGTATTCGTTTTTTGAAAATTTAAAAGATTTCTTTTGTTCCAAAAAGTCGGCTAACTCACCATTGTTTTCCGTTGTGGAATAAAGTAAAGAGTCCTCCTCAACCTTTTTATTGTTTTCTGCTTTTTTTAATCGAACCTCAATAGCATCTATTAAATCTGATTCATCGAATGGCTTTGTTAAGTAGTCATCAGCTCCTAAGTTCATTCCTTTTCTAAAGTCTTCTTTATTTGCTTTTGCAGTTAAAAAAATAAATGGGATATGAGAGGTTGTAGGAGATTTTGAAAGTAGTTTAAGCACACCATATCCGTCAAGCTCTGGCATCATGATGTCGCAAATGATAAGATCGGGGATTATTTCTTTAGCTAAAATTATCCCTTGTTTTCCGTTCTCAGCGGTGTGAACATTATATTCAGCTAACTCTAGAAGCTCTTCTGTGTTTTCTCTAATTTCAAGGTTGTCCTCTATAATTAGTATGGTTTTATTAGGCATATTTATATGTTTACTTTAGTGGGGATTTGAATTGTAAATGTACTCCCAACATTTAGTTGGCTTTCACAAGTTACCGTACCTTTTAATAGCTCAATGTTCTTTTTTACTATGTTTAAACCTAAACCAGTCCCTTGAATGTTTGTAACATTCTTAGCTCTAAAAAAGCGAGAGAAAAGTTGATCTAAATCTTCTTCTGGAACTCCAATGCCATTATCTGCTACAGAAAACAATAGATTATAGTTAGATTCACTAACTGATATATTTATAGTTGCATTCTCTGCTGTATATTTAGATGCATTTGATAATAGGTTTTCACAGGAGCTTTTTAAAATTTGACGATCAGATTCAAAGTATAGTTCAGCTAAATCAGATTCTAAAATAAACTTTTGTCCTTTTTTAGCGTTTATTTCTACTTCTTCTATGGCTTCTTTAAGAATGTCAATGAAATTTATGGTATCATTTTTTATTTCTATTAATCCAGATTCTAGTTTATCTATAGAAAGGAAGTCATTTAGTATTTCTATTAGGTTCTCTACAGATTTTTTTATTCTTGATATGTGCTTGTCTCTTTTGAATTGTTGCTCTGTTTCCTTGTATTTCCCTATTAATGTGGTCGATGAAAGGATTGAACTTAACGGAGTCCTAAATTCGTGCGAAGCCATTGAAACAAAACGAGATTTAAGTTCATTCAACGACTTTTCTTTGGCTAAGCTTTTTTCTAGGTCTAATTCTAAGGTTTTGTTTTTAGTAATGTCTTGTTCAACTAAAAGTAAGTTATTAATTTCTCCTTCTTCATTTGGAAGAGGAACTATATTTAAAGAAAAGTAGGTGTTTTTAATGAATACTTCAGAACTAATCATTTCTCCTTGTAACACTTGGTGTAGTTTAGAAGAAATATCTTCCTTGATTTCTTTAGGAATTCTCTCCGTGTAAGAATGGCCCTTAAGAGAGAGTTCGTTTAATCCACTGCTTCTTATTGGTTGTCCGTCTGCCCAAAGAATTTTAAAACTAGCATCTAAAGCATAAATAGTTCCATTAGGGAAATTACTAGATACCGTCTTTAATAATTTATACTGATCTCTAAGTTGATTTGTTCTTTGAGTTACTTCTTCTTCTAACTGTAAGTTTATTTTAGTCAATTCATTTTCTACAGCTACTCTTTGACTAATGTCAACAATAAATGCAATCGCCTTTAATTCTTCCCCTTCTTTATAATAACTTAAACTAATTTCTACAGGTAGCTCAGTCCCATCCAAGCAAAGTCCTTTAAGTCTTTTGTTTTTGCCCATCGAACGATTGGAAGGAGATTTGTTAAAATCCTCCATATGTCCTTTGTGTTTCTTTCTTATCTTTCTAGGTATTAAAGCTTCAATTTCCTTTCCTAAAAGCTGATCTTTTGTACTGTAGCGAAACATTTTTACAGCACTAGGGTTTATTAACTCTATAATACCTTTAGAATTGCAAACGATTAAGCCTTCCGTACTATGGTCAAATATTTTATGATACTTTATTTCGCTTTGCATCTTTAATGATTAAATTTTAGTATTGTAAAAATGAAAGATATGGATATAATTTACACTTTATGTCTATTTTTATTTCTATAATATTCTTTTTCGTACCCCTTAAAATTTCTAATCACTTTTTTTGCCCATTCAAACTTTAGCTCTTGTTTTTCTTCTTCAGAAAGTTGCCAGTCTATATCACTTTTATGTAGCCTATCTGTAATTGAATGTAGGCAAAGAGCTGCAGAAACAGAGATGTTGTAACTTTCTGTAAAACCATACATTGGAATTCGCATAAATTCGTCTGCATGCTCTAGAGCAACATCTGTAAGTCCTTCATGTTCTGTTCCAAATAGCAAAGCTACTGGCTGGTCAATTGGTAAATCGGGAAGCATAATGTCATCTTGGTGAGGGGTGGTTGCTACAATTTTATATCCTTTTTCTTTTAAGTTATTAATACATGCTACTGTATTGTCTTTTGCTTCGTTATGGTAATTTAGATTTAACCATTTTGCTGATCCTACTGCTATTTGAGGATTAACATTGTACTTATTTTTATTCTCAATTATATGAACATCTTGTATTCCAAAACAATCACAACTTCTTAGCACTGCACTAGCGTTATGGGGTTGGTAAATATCTTCTAAAACAACAGTCAAATGGCTTGTTCTATCTTCCAGTACTTTTTTAAATTTATTCTGTTTATTTTCAGATATAAAACTGATGATATGATCTTGAAAATCTTTATTCATTAGGTGTTATTTAATAAGAAGTACAAAGATAATAAATTTAATAATAGTTATATTAAGCCTAAAATTGCTTTGTTTTCATTTCTTAATATTTTACCAGTTTCTGTTTCTTTAAATTTTTTAATGGTGTAAATTTTTTTAGGAATACTGTATTGATTTAAGTTTTTAAAATTCAATTCAGTGCTCTTAAATGATTTATTGGCTTCAATAATCAAAATGATCATTTCTCCCAAAATTTCATCCTTTACAGTAGAAATATAAAAACGGTTATTAGGGAGAAGCGGGGCTATTTTTTTTTCCAATTCCTCTGCTTGTATTTTTACACCACCAGAATTAATAATATTATCTTTTCTTCCTAACCAAATAAATGAGGTAGAGGAAATTAACTCTATTTTATCGTTAGTGACTATTTTATTTTTAGAAACATGTGGAGCATTAATAATTAAACAATTAGCTTCTGTTTTTTCAAAGGAGATTGTAGGAAGTGCTTCAAAGTGAGTTGAGCTATTTAGTTTTTTTAGCGCAATATGGGTTATTGTTTCCGTCATTCCAAAAGTACTATAGCATTCTGTCTTAAAGTCTTTTAGCTTATTTTCTAATGCAGGTTCAATTGGAGCTCCACCAATTATTAGTATTCTTATTAGGTTTAATTTATCAGGGTTTTCAGCTAAGATAGTGTTGACTTGCATTGGAGTCATTGCAGCAAAGTCTATTTCTAGGTTTATGTTTTTTAATGGATTTCTAGATGGAGAAATACTTGTTAAATCTAATTCAGAGAATAACGCCCTTACTAACATCATTTTACCTGCTATAAATCTTGTTGGTAAACAAAGTAATGCTGTTTGATTTTTCTTTAAACGAAAATAGGAGCCAGTTAATTCAGCACTTTTCAGCATTGCGGACTTTTTTAGTTCAATCGTTTTAGGTTTTCCTGTTGATCCAGAAGTAGTTGTTTTTATTGTTTCTGAATCATTAAACCATTTATTTAAAAACTCAAGTACATGTTTTTGATAATCATCACTAGCGGGGAGTAACCTTAGATCATCTTTATCATTTATATAATGCTTGTTCATTGAAAACATAGAAGTGGTTATTAGGCAATAGATTGATAGTAGTCCAATGACTTAATAATTTCTTCAGTTGTAGCAGTCTGATTAATAATCGAATCGCCAATGCCGTTTAGCAATGTGAAGTTAATGGTGTTATTTTCATTTTTTTTATCCTGAAGCATTAATTCTAATAATTGATTATGCTCTAATTTTATTTTTGGAAGTTTAAACAAGCTGAGAACTACTTCGGATATTTTTATTAATTCTTCTTCTTTAATCAATTTTTTAAGATAGGAGACATAGGACTCGCAAATTAAACCAATTGCAACTGCTTCTCCATGCAAAATAGAATCTTTGTGCTCTAAAAAGTTGCTTTCAATTGCATGTCCTATCGTGTGCCCAAAGTTTAATTTCTTTCTTTCATTTTTCTCAAAAGGATCATTTAATACAATATTATTTTTAATGTTAATTGATCGTAAGATAATATCGTTCCAGTCCCATTTATTTATAGAAATGCTGACCAATGCACCCCAATAAGTTTTATCTGCTATCAATGCATGTTTTAGAACTTCTCCAACTCCAGAAATCAACTCTCTCTGAGGAAGCGTCTCGAGCATGGAACGATCACAAAATACAAATTGAGGTTCGTTAAATAATCCAATGTTATTTTTAAACCCACCAAAATTTACTCCTGTTTTCCCTCCAACAGAAGCATCAACCATACTCAATAGAGTAGTGGGGATATTGATAAAGTTAATTCCTCTTTTATAAGTGCTAGCCGTAAAACCTCCAATGTCTGTTATGACCCCTCCACCAAGGTTTATTAGAAGGCTATTTCTATCAATGTTTAATTCAAGTAATTTTGCCCAAATGGTTTCACAGGTAGTTAAGTTTTTTTCTTTCTCCCCACTTTTAATTTTTATAATTTCAAAAGGTTTATCCTCAAATAATGGTTTGACTTTAGCTAAAAGATTTTCAGTATTTTCATCAACTAAAACTACTATTTTAGAATAGGCCTTAATAGTCTTTGTAAAAGAAGAGTTTTCAATACTTCCGACCTCTATATAAGCATCATTTGACTTTAACTGGTGCATTGCTAAGGGTTAATTTGATGAACACTGTTGTTTCTTTCTTCAATATGGTCTTTAACAAGTTTCATCTTTAGTGCTAATTGGCCAGCAAAAGGGTCTTTAGTATTTAGCCATTTCATTGCATTTTTATCACCTTGAATTGCCAAAGCCATAAATTTTAAAACATCAAATTTATATTCATGTAACCAGCCCATCGCAGTTTGATCTTCTTCAGAGGCTTTTATTAATGCAGCTAAATGCGGATAGCCATTTTGAATTAGCCATTGTAGTGACTTATGATCATTAGTTAGCGCAAAACAAAAAACGCCAAGTTCTTTATAGCCATTTTTCATTAAAAAATCACGAATTTTAGTGTTGCCACTAATTGCTTCTCCCCAAGCAACCAAAATTTTGTTACTATAGTTTAATGGTTTTATAGTCGCTTGGACTGGGGCTTGACTTTTAGGTTTGTCTTTTTTATTACTGAAAAACATAATTAAATAAGTTTATAATTTAATTGTGAAATACAATATACAAAAAAAGGTTCATTTTAAACCTATTTTCCGGCTCCTTTTAAAACGATCAGTACAGTATAGATTAAGATTTTGAAATCTAAAGCTAAAGAACGATTTTCGACATACAAGACATCGTATTTTAATCGTTCTATCATTTGGTCAACATTCTCGGCATACCCATATTTTACTTGTCCCCATGAAGTAATTCCTGGTTTAACTTTTTGTAAGTGTTTGTAATGAGGAGCTTTTTTTACAATTTTGTCAATGAAATATTGACGCTCAGGTCTTGGTCCAACCAATGACATTTCTCCTTTTAGGACATTAAAAAACTGAGGCACTTCATCTAGCCTAGATTTACGCATGAATTTTCCAATTCTTGTAATTCTTTCATCAGATGAACTAGAAAGTTGAGGCCCATCTTTTTCTGCATTATTGACCATTGACCTAAACTTATAGATTATAAAAGTCTTACTTTTTAACCCAACTCGTTCTTGTTTAAAAAAAACGCTTCCCTTAGAGGTTGTTTTAATTATAATTGATAAAATTATAAAAATAGGGGAGAGGATAATTAGGGCAAGCATAGAGGCAAAAACATCAATAAGACGTTTTGTATTTTGCTGCCAAATGGGCATTTTTTGAGCGTTGATTTCAATTAATAAAGCCCCAAATATTGCAGTTAATTTTACAGATCCAGTTAGAATGTCATACATGTCAGGAATTACCTTAATTGCTACATCAAATTCATTTAAGTCATTAATAATTTTTTTTAGATTCTCATGTTCAGATGACTCTATAGCAATTATTATTTCCTCAATTTCATGTTCTTCTATAATTGCTTTTATATTTTGATATTTTCCAAAATACTTAATGGGAGCACTCAACAATGCCCTATCAACGCCATTTGTGCTCAGAAAACCTTTAAACAAGTATCCAGAGTTCTTTTTTAGGTTGATTATTTCGTTGTAAATCGCTAAAGCATTTTCGTTTCCTCCAATAATTAGTGTTGGAAAACCTAATTCTCCATTATGTATCTTTTTAACGATACTTGAGGTGATAATTAACCTTGGAATTAAGGTCAAAATAAAATGAAGTGAGAACAATGCAATTAAGGAACTATAATAGTCTCTGTAGCCTTTTATTTGGTCGTCTAGTATTAGTATAAAGAAAAGGAGAAGACAACCAATTAGACTGATAAATAACGTTTGCCCAAACTCTCTAAGTCTATATTTTCTTAAAACATTTTTATAACTTCCAACGATTAAATAAAGTATAATCCAATAAAAAGGAACTAAGGCTAAACCATAGTAAAAATTTGCATCGACCTGAAAACTACTTAATTCTATCGTTGACTTCCTGAAAACATAAAACAAGATCCAAGAAATTAATGCAGCAATTAAATCTGAACTAAAGAATAATGATATGATTTTTTTCTTAGCAGACATTAATTATAAAAAACGACTTTAATATTGTCAACATAGACTTTAATTCCACTTATTCCATTAGGGTTAGTAACTCTAAAATAAACATCAAACTCGGGAGCACCAGAATAAAAATTACTAGCGTCTGGGATGTAGAGGTAAGTTTTATTCCAAACTCCATTTGTTGCGTTCAAAGTAATTAAAGGAGATCTTTCATAGGTCTCTCCAGCCATATAATTAGCTAAGATTCCAATTTCTAAAGGAAAGTTGCTGCTGTAGTTTAATTCAATAAAGCCAGGGGTGCTAAGGTTTGTAGGGAAGTTATTAAAATTAGCTTCGCTCGTTCTCATTTCACATTGATATTGATTACTGTTTAAGCTAATTAATCCTGCTCCTCCTTCAAAAAGCACATTACTAGGAGTGGTAACTCTAATCATTGAAGTGTCACTCTGATACTGACTTAGTTTAAAGCTTGGGTCTTCAAAATCTTCTTGCCAGATGTAGGCATTTTCAATATAATTAACTGTTGGTTGAATCGTATAGGTAGAGTCTGCGATTAAATTTTCATTATAGGTGTAGAACGTGTAAAAAGGATATCGTTCTCGATCTACAGAAATCCCATTTTTTTTTATTCCAGGGTAAACCTTAATGGTTCTGTTTCCAACTTTGGTAATGGGAACGGTAGTAGGCAAATCAAATATTCCAATTAGTTCGTCATCTACAAAAACCCAAGCGTCAACAATTTTACTACTGTTACTTCCTTCAGCAGAGCTATTTATTATTAAATCAATTTTCTCAATTTTAATGAATGCAGGGCGTTGCTCTGTTTTATCAAATTTGTTGCAAGAACTGTGAGCAATTATGATGATGATGATTAAAACTAAAATTTTCATTTTACAGAGTGGTTATAGTTTCTAAAAACTAAGTATTTAATGTTTTATTGTTTATGGATTGCAAATCAACACAAAATTATCAAAAACTTGAGTAATATATAGTTTGTTTTTATAAAAAAGAGCTCCTGAAGCAGCACTAATTTGCTCGCCATTATTACTGTAGATCACTTTTTTTGTTTTAGTTTTTAAATCAAGACTAAAGATAACGCTTGGAGCTGATTTACTTTCGTCTTTTGAGTGCTTAAAAAAGCGGATGAATTTTGGATGCGAACTTAATATTATGTTTTTAGAGTCATAAGATAAATTATCAGCCCCTTTAATTTTAGCAATCTTCTTTTTTTTGTAATTATTTTTAATGTCATAGCTAATTAAAGAGTTGCCTAGCGTTGTACTGACTATTAACTGATTCTTAACTTTAATTATACCATTTGGTAATTTTAATCCTTTGTCTATAATGGTATAAGTATTGTTTTTATAATGTGTAATGTTTCCATTTATATAATGATAGTTAGTTGTATAAAATTCATCAGAATTAACAGCGAAAATATCATTAGGAAAGTCAATGCTTTTATCTTTTAAAATGGTATCAATAATAATACTTTTTGTCTTTAGCGTACATCTAAGAATTTCAGCTTGGTTTTTACTAGAGTGATTAATAATAAATAAACAATTTTTATAAAGAGCGATTCCAAGAGGATGAAAGGCTAGTTTATTTTTATTAAAAACAAGTTTTAGCTCATAAGTAGTATCTTTTTTGATGTCATAAGCTAGTATTTTCCCTGCTAACTTTCCCTCTCTTCTTTCATCGCAAGCTATGATTAGTCTTTCTTCTTTGCCAGTAGTGTCTAGTGCCAAGTCTTCTGGTCCAAAGAAAGTGTTGATTTTAGAAAAGGATTGATATGCTAGTTGTTGTTTGGGAATAGAGTGACAGCTCTGTAAACAAACAATTACAAAAAAAGTAAAAGAGAATTTACTCTTCTTTAAATTGAATTTCATACAAGTTTTTATAGAATCCATTTTTTTGAATTAACTCATTGTGCGAACCTATTTCCATAATCTGACCTTTCTCTAATACAATGATTTTGGTTGCTTTTTTTATCGTAGACAGTCGGTGAGCAATAATAATTGATGTTCTACCTTCAGTTAACTTGTCAATTGCATTCTGTATCATTTCTTCAGATTCTGAGTCAACAGAAGAGGTAGCTTCATCAAGAATTAAAATGGTTGGATTATAAACGTAGGCTCTCAGAAAAGAAATCAATTGTCTTTGGCCAACAGATAACATTCCTCCACCTTCTTTTACATTAAAATCATAATTACCAGGTAGTTTCATAATAAAACCATGAGCTCCAACTAATTTAGAAGCCTCTACTACTGTTTCTTTTGAGATGTGATTATTTCCTAAAGTAATGTTATTTAAAATAGTGTCAGAATAAAGAAAAACATCTTGTAAAACAACAGCGATTTCTGACCTTATTTTTTCTATATCAATAGTCTTTAAATTGTTACCATCTATTAAAATCTCTCCTTTTTGGTATTCATAAAATCGACTTAATAAATTAATGACCGATGATTTCCCAGCTCCTGTTGCTCCTACTATGGCCACAGTTTCTCCTTTATTTACTTCAAAAGAAATATCTTTTAATACATAATTAGGCTCATTATACGCAAACCATAAATTCTTGAACTCTATATTACTTTCAAAATTTGTTTTCCCTGTTTCAGGGTTATTTTCTATAAAATCTTTGTTGTCTAATAATTTAAAAACTCTTTCAGAACCAACCATTCCCATTTGCAAAGTGTTAAACTTATCGGCTAACATTCTTATAGGCCTGTAAAGCATTTGTACAAATAAAATAAAAGAAGTTAACTCAGTAATAATTTGCTCTATGTCAGCTTCAGGACTGTTAATTTGAAACAAGCTATAAAAAACTAAAAGTCCAATAGATAGCGCACTAAGATTTTCGACTATTGGAAAGAAAATAGAATAAGCCCAAATAGACTTAATGTGAGCAGTTCTATGTTTTTCATTAATTGATTTAAATCGTTCAATTTCTACTTTCTCTCGGTTGAAAATTTTCACTATTTTAATACCCGAGATGTGTTCTTGAACAAAAGTATTTAGCTTGGAAACTTCATTTCGAACTTCTTGGAATGCTTTTTTGATGGCATTTTTAAAAACTTTAGTAGCCCATAATAATAGAGGAATAGGTGTAATAACAATTAAAGTTAATTCCCAATTTAGGTATAACATTGTTCCGATTACAAAAATTATTGTTAATAAGTCACCAATAATCATTAAGAAGCCTTGAGAAAAAATGTCAGCGATTGTTTCTATATCGCTAATCACTCTTGTAACTAACATTCCTATTGGATTGTTGTCGAAAAACTTTAGTTTTAGTTTAGTAATGTGGTTAAAGATTTGATTCCTAATGTCTCTAATCACGTTTTGACCAAGTTCTTGAGAGATATAACTTCTAAAATAGCTTACAATACCCTCTGTAATAAGTATACCTATTACAATTAAGGTCCCGTTTAATAACCCGTCACTATCTCTATTAGCTATACTTCTTCCAACCAGTTGCCCTATTATAGCTGGTCTAAAAATACTAATTGCAGCTAAAAATAAAGTTAAAAATAAAGCTAAGTAAAACTTTCCTTTGTAAGGAGTCATATAGCTAAGTATACGATTGAAAAGACTAAGGTTTAGTATTTTATTAGGTGCTTTAATCATTTAAAAAATTAAGAATTGCAAATGTACATATTATCTATATTTTAGATCTGTTATATCAATCTAAATATTGCTACTTAATTAACGAAATTGATTGTTTGTCAACAAAATCATATATATTCGTATAATAAATACAAATAGGATTTGTTTTATACACAGATATATATAAATTTGTATGATTATGAACAGAGTTAATGTTTTTGTAGTTTTACTTTTAATCTTAATGTCACAGACTTTTTTCGGTCAAGTGTCTTCTGGGTTTTATAAAACTGATATTGGTTTTAGACTTGGTGTAGCCAATTACTTGGGTGAAATTGGAGGTAAAGAGAAAGATAGAAGAAATTTTGTTTGGGACATGAAAGTTCCTCAGTCTAGGATTTCTGCCAGCGTTTTCGGAAGATATAAGTTTAATGATTACCTTGCTGTAAATGCAGCATTTAATTACAGTAGAATTACTGGAGATGATAATCTTTCAACGAACCAAGGACGTGTAGGGCGAAATTTAAGATTCAGAAATGATATATTAGACTTTACAGCAAGAGCAGAAGGGTATCTTTATAAAATTAACGATGTTGGAAATAGAGGAAGATACTATGTTTCATTTGAAACCTATGCTCACGCAGGATTGAATGTCTTTTATTCTAATCCTAAAGGAAGTTTGGATGGTGATACTTGGACAGCATTAAGACCTTTAACTACTGAAGGTTTTGAGTATAAACAAGTAGGTCTTGGAATACCAGTTGGATTAGGTTTCTATTTTACCATTAAAAGAAAACACAGAATTGGGTGGGACCTTTCAGTAGTGACAACTTTTACAGATTATTTAGATGATATAAGTGATGTATATGTTGATCCAGCAACTTTAAGTCCAGAAGGTGCTGCCTTAGCAAATCAGTCTGCAGCAATAACAAATGACCCATCTATTTTAGCTAATTATGCTCCTCCTTCAGAAGGTAATATTGGAAAAAGAGGCGATCCAACCCATAATGATACTTATCTAAATATGAACTTGTCTTATTCTTATGTGTTAAAAGGAAAAATGAGCAGTAACTTCTCCTCTAGTAAATATGGGCGTAAGAGAAAAGGAAGGAAAAAAGTTAGAAAACAAAGGGTTAAACTTTAAGAAAATAATAGTTAAAGGAAGTTAATTTTAACTTCCTTTTTTTTTGAGATTTTTTATGGGAAAAATAACGATCACGCTTATTTTAATTATAGGATTCTCTTGTTCCAATAATGAGGTTGAACGATATGAAGTGAAACTAAATGAAAGGAGATCTAAAATGAAAACAATAGATAGTTTCAGTGTAGTATTCTATAACGTAGATAATTTGTTTGATACAGCTAATGATCCTTTGACTAGTGATGATGAATTTACTCCAAACGGAGAAAAAAAATGGACTGAGAAGCGTTATCAGCATAAATTAAAAAATATCGCTTCTGTTTTTAAAGGAATAGACTCAGAATTACCTTTATTTATTGGTGTTTGTGAAGTAGAAAACAGAAAAGTGTTAGATGATTTAACCAATGAAAGTCTACTAAAGAATGGGAATTATGATGTTGTCCACTACAATAGTCCAGATACTAGAGGTATTGATGTAGGCTTTCTATACAAAAAAGATTTTTTTAAAGTGTTGTTTTCTGAATCTTTAGCCATTAATTATATTAATAATCCTAAAGTATTAACTCGTGATATCTTATATGTGAAAGGCCAGGTAAATAATGAAGTTATTCATGTTTTTGTAAATCATTGGTCATCAAGACGAAACGGAGAAAAAGAAACCGAGTATAAAAGGTTAGAAGCAGCCAACGTTCTTAAAAATAAAATTGAAAGCATTCTAGAAAGTAGTCCTGATGAAAAGGTTTTGATCATGGGAGACTTTAATGATTACCCAAATAGTATGAGTATTGTAAATGTTTTAGAAGCTTCTTTGCAACCAAAGTCTGATGAGTTTTATAATTTAGCTGCTAAATTAGATCGCGCAGAGAAAGGAACACATTTCTATAATGAAGAGTGGGGAATGTTGGATCAAATGATGGTGTCCAATAGTTGGTTGGCATCTAAGTCGGGAAATGTATTAAAAAATAAGTCCGTTGAGGTTTATAATGATGGAAAAGTTTTATTTAATCATCAGCATTTTGGAGCTATACCAAACAAAACATACAGCGGGAATAAGTATCACGGAGGCTACTCAGATCATCTAGCTATTTCTTTAAAATTCGAATATAAAAAGTGAAAAATACTTCAAAAATAGTTTTGTTATGTTGTCTTTGTTTATCAGTTTTTAGCTGTGTAAAAGACAGGGCACTTCAAGTTCAGGCCGCAGATTGCGATTTAATAATTAGTTACTCTTCTCAACTAAAGCCTTTGATTCAACAATATTGTGCTACTAACCTTGGACCAGGAACTGGCTGTCATGATGCTTGGATATTTGAATATGAAAACTTACAAGCTCCTATAGAAAGTGGAAGTTTTTGGAATGTGATAGAAACAAGGTATATGCCAACTGTTCCTAATTCTTTTAATATTGAAGAGTTAACTCCAGAAGAGATTGAGTTATTTCGTTGTTGGATTAAACAAGGAGCATTAAATAATTAACTTCTTTTTTTTCCATTTAAGTAAATTGTTTCAATTTGATTATTTCCAAAGTAATAAGGGATTAAAGCAATGCTATCTATCGGTTTTGTAATGTAAAAATTAGCTACCTTACCTTTGGTGATACTACCTAATTTATTTTCCAGTCCCATTGCGCAAGCTCCGTTTATCGTTCCTGCATTTATGGCTTGTTTTGGAGTCAGTTTCATTTTTATGCAGGCTAGAGAGATTACAAAGTTCATATTTCCAGAAGGAGTAGACCCAGGGTTGAAATCGCTAGCAAGTGCTATAGGTAGATTAGCCTTAATTAATTCTTTAGCAGGGGCATATGGGATTCCTAAAAAGAAAGAACATGATGGGAGTAATGTTGGTATTGTAGAGCTACTTTTTAAATCTTCGATGTCTTTACTTGTCATGATCTCTAAATGGTCAACTGATAGAGCATTGTTTTTTATTCCTATCTGAATTCCTCCAATCGAAGTAAATTGATTAACATGTATTTTTGGTTTTAAACCTATGTTTATTCCAGCTTTTAGTATCTTGTCTGTTTCTTCAGGGGTGTAATAATTTGTTTCACAAAACACATCAATAAAGTCAGCTAGTTTTTCTTTTTGGATAGCAGGAAGCATCTTATTTATAATTAGATCTATATAGTCCTCTCTTTTTTCTTTGTACTCTTTTGGGATAGCATGAGCCCCTAAGAAAGTGGTCTTAATAGTGACTTCTGATACTTCTTTTAGTTTTTTGATAACTCTTAGAGATTTTAATTCTCCTTCTAAGCTAAGTCCATATCCACTTTTGATTTCTAAAGCTCCAGTACCCAATTTCTCCAACTCCTGTAAACGGATGTAAGCATCTTCAAAAAGTTTTTCTTCACTTGTTTCCATCAGTTTTTTGGAAGAGTTAAGAATTCCGCCTCCCTTTAAAGCTATTTCTTCATAGGTAAGACCGTTAATCCTATCTACAAATTCACTCTCTCTAGATTTAGCAAATACTAAGTGAGAATGAGAGTCACACCAGCTAGGTAGAATCATCTTGTTTTTAATATCAATGACTTCATCGAAATGGTCTAAGTTTAGGTCCTCCATTTTCCCATAGTCAAAGATTAGTTCGTCTTGTATGATTAAGTAGGCGTTTTCTATCGCCTTTAACTCAGACATTTCTGAGCCTCTAAGGTTCTTTACTTTTTTTGGTAAAATGCCATTAAGAGATTTAATATTTATAAAACAAGTCTTCATTTTTGATATTTTTTTAATGCTATTGGGTAGCAAAGATATATTTTATCTCTTAATGCAATAAAAATTAGTCCTTAAATAGTAAATAAACGATATGGTTTAACTATTTTTGTGCTGATGGAAAATTTAATTATAGAAAAAACAATTAAAACCCCAGGGATAAGTTTTAATTATAGCACGGGAGAATTATTAATGGAGGGTATCTCTATTCCTGAAAACACCTTAGATTTCTATAAGTCTGTTATGGACTGGTTGTCTATATATAAAGAAACAGCTCAAGCTTCAACGACTTTGATTCTTAAATTAGAGTACTTTAATACCAGTACGTCTGTAGTGTTATTGAATATCTTTAAGTTATTTAGTCAAGTAGAGTCATCTGATTTAAAAATTCAATGGTATTTTGAAGAGGATGATATCGAAATGCAGGAAGTAGGAGAAGATTATCAAAATATTGTTAAAGTTCCTTTCGAGTTAATATCTATAGAGAGTTTTTAATTAATTGTTGTACCAAAAATTAGTTAATTAAAACTTCTTTTCATAAATTTAGATGTATATGAAAAGATATGTTTATTTAGTCATATTTTTATTATCAGCACTTCTTGATTCAAATGCTCAAGCCTATAGATGGGAGTGGGCAGAAGAACTTGACTCTACTGGTTACCAAGTGGTGCATGATATGGTTTTAGACTCAGTAAATCACCATGTCTACGTTGTAGGTGGGTTTGATAATAATCTTTCATTAAATTTTGGTGGGAATGCAGCCTATGGTGGGAAAGATGGATTCGTATCTAAATTTGACACATTAGGAGTTTTGCAATGGTCATTTAACATCGGAGGTTTATTAGATGATGAAATTAAAGCCATAGATATAGACTATTCTAACCAGCGTATATTAATTACTGGCTATGTTACTGGAAGTTTAATCAACTTTAAAGGTGTTATTGGTAATAACTCTTTTGCTTCTGGTTATGCAGGAAAAGACGTCTTAATTGCCAGTTATAACTTTCAAGGAGAATTAGATCAGCAACAGCTAGAAGGAGGCTCAGGCGATGATATAGGAAATGATATACTGGTGATTCAAGGAAGAAACATTTTTGTCTATACGGGAGAGTTTTATAGTCAGATGGAATTAATTTCTGGAGGTATAGATACAGGTCCTAATGATGGAAAAACCCACATGTTTTGTGCTTCTAGATACGTTGATAATAATAGGTTCAATTGGAGAAGTTATTCAGAGGGGGATTATCAAATTGGAAGATCTATAGCGTCTTATGGAAATGAGGTTTTTATTATTGGAGACTATGAAAATTCAATTAAAATTAATACACTTCATAGAATTGATAATTTAAACAATATTTTTAGTAATGATGAGTCTTCGGTGTTCACGAACGGGGCTAATACTCAAAAAAATATTTTTTGTGGGAGGTATAAAGTCACTACAGGAGTTTTTTCGAGTGCTTTTAATTGGAGATTTTCAATTTATGGACCGGGAAATGAGTTTTCAGGAGCAATGAATATTAAAGGAGATAAGCTTTATGTTGGAGGTGCTGTAAGTGATAATGTAATCTATGGCTCTGGTGCTCCTGATCTTGGAGTAGTTGGAGTGGAAGCGTTTGTCTCTATTCATGATTTAACAAATAATAATGCATTAATAGGTAAAGTAAGAGAACCAAATATTGGAGCATCAACAAATTCAATAGTAAATGCCATAGATTTTACAGATCGGTTGATGGTCATTGGAGGTAAAACTAATGGTGGAATTCGCTTTGGTGGTAACTCTTTATATGACTTGACTAATAGTGGAGGTAATGCTGAGGGTTTTGTCGCTTTTTATAATTTTGATACAACTTTCTGTGAAAGGCATGAAGTAGATGGAGTTGGGTCAAATAACGTAAATACCTTACAAGGGTTTGGTAGAAATGTTTTTGTTGGGGGAGCTTATGGAAAATTAGCAAAATTAGATAATGACTTAACAATGAATTCTGGAACAGATGATGAATCAGGCTTTATTAGCTTATTATTACATAGAGACTGTATGCCAAATATAGCGTATGCTTTTGATTCGATTTGTAGTGAGTCACCTTCCTTTTTGCCAAGCTTTATTGAGGACACAGTAGGTAAATTCTCACAAGTAGGATCAGGTCTTACTTTAAATCCATTAACAGGAATGGTAATTCCATATTCAAGTAGCGGTGGTGTTCATCAAATTGTATATACTCCATTTAAAGGTTGTTCAGACACTTTTGATTTACATATTACAATAGGAATAGTTCCAAGTTTTACTACACAGCCTCAAAATATAACACTTTACACTTCTAATAATAGTTGTGTTAGTAATTATGTTTATGCTGAGCCTACTTATTCTTTAGACTGTGGTGATGATACGTTAAAGCAAGTTGATTTAAGTGGCTTTACTAGTGGAAATAATTTTCCATTAGGAATAACCGAACAAGTTTATATACTTACAGATGGCTATAGCCCTAATGATACTGCTGCCTTTAATGTGACTGTTGTGGATAATGTTCCGCCAGTTATCTTGTGTCAAGCAGATACAACCGTATATAGTTCTTCAAGCAGTTGTAGTGCATTCGTGAATGTAGATGTTTTTAAAGAAGATAATTGTACTTTTCCTTTAACTCTTGTTCAAACTGGTAATACAGGACAGCAGAACAACTCTTCTTTTCCTGTATTAGACATGCCTTATATTCTAGATTTTTCTGTTACAGATGGAAGTGGTAACACTAATACTTGCTCCGTTGAAGTAACAGTTTCTGATACAATTAAACCTACTTTTTCTAATTGTCCTTCTGGTGATACTATAATAGCATATTCTTCTATTTCTTCATGTTCAAAAATGTTGGACTTTAGTAATATCATACCTTTTGATGCTTGCGGTTTAGATTCAATTTTAAAAACATTTAATGGCGTTTTAACTACAAGTAATGTTTTTCCATTAGACACAACAAAAGTTGTTTATAGAGTTGAAGATTTAAGTGATAATGTTTCCACCTGCGAATTTACAGTCATTGTTAAGGATTTACTAGCGCCGACTTTCACAAACTGTCCCTCCGATACAATAAAATTATATGTTTCTGAAGATAGTTGTACAAAGGAAATTGAGTTTGATATACCAGAAGCAATTGATAATTGTGATTTTAGAGTTTTTCAAGATTTCGGATTTATGTCAGGGTCTGAAAGGCCAATAGGAATTGATACGTTAATCTTTAGATCCGTTGATTCTTCAGGGAACAGTGCTTCTTGTACAATTATCTATTCTATTATTGATTCTATTACTCCTATATTAAACTGCCCTAATGATACTATACTGAATGCTGATATTCAATTGTGTGGTTTACAATATAGTTATGCAGAATTTACTGGGGTAGATAACTGTACTCTTTCTACTTCGAATGCAGTTCAGGTAGATCAAACAGGGTTGTCATCTGGTTCAGTTTTTCCATTAGGAGAAACAGTACTAGAATATGAGCTATTTGATATAAACATGAACTCAACAACTTGTAGTTTTAGTATCGAGGTAGTAAATAATGAAACGGCAGAATTTAATGGTATCCCAAATGGAATTTGTGTAGCGTCAGACTCTTTAAAGCTAATCGATTTCATCATAGGAAATCAAACAGGTGATTTTTATGTAGATGGAATTTTAGCTGATTTTTTCTATTCGAATTTGGTTAGTGATTCAGCTACTATAACATATAAAATAGGACAAGGAAATTGTTTAGATTCAGTTGTTCATGTTATTCGTGTACACGAATTTAATGTAGAAGCGGGTGATAGTATAATATTATGTGGATTGTCGAGCAAGTTAGAAGGGAATAATGTTCCTAACTCTACTAGTCAATGGGTTCAGGTTTCAGATGAAAACTATGCCCCTAGTAACTTAGTGAATCCCGCCGTTGTTTCAGAAAGTCTGCAAGGTGAGTATTATTATGTTTGGAAAGTAACTAAAGATCAGTGTGTGAAAACAGATACTGTCTTTGTCTCGTTTTACGAACAGCCTTATGCATATGCTGGTCAAAATATAACAGTAGATGAAAGTCAAGTGGATTTGAATGCTGAGTTAGTCTTAGGAAGTGGAGTATGGAGTGTTTTAAGCTCTGAAGGGTTAATTGAAGACTCATTAGATCAAAGTACAAGCGTAACTAACTTAAATTTAGGACTTAATACATTTACTTGGACAGTTTCTAATGGGGTCTGCCCTATAGACTCCAGTGTTGTTAGGATATTTTATGATAAGTTGACATTGCCTAATGCGTTTACACCGAACGGAGATGGGATTAATGATGTCTTTAAAATTGAAGGATTTGAGTTGTATTCAGATGCTGAATTAACTATTTTAGATCGTTGGGGAGAATTAATTTTCTATACACAAGAATCCAACGAGTATTGGAATGGAACTTATAAAGGAAAAGAAGTGGTAGAAGATACTTACTTTTATATCCTATTCATCAATGGAGAAGAGTATACAGGATATATTGAATTAAGAAGGTAGTGAAGTTGTGAAGTTGGTCAAATACATATTGATTCTTAGTTGTGCTTTTTGTTTCATGACTTTTCATGCTCAGTATATTCCATTAATGAATGGGTATTTTAAGTCAAACCAATTTTTTAATCCGGCAGCAGCTGGAATGAGTGATCATATGGTTGCTAGTACAGGAGTAAGGAAGCAGTGGGCAAAAATAAATGGAGCCCCTACTACACAGATGTTAGCTTTTGATAGTCCGTTAAATAAACAGCGATATGGCATAGGTGGCGTTTATTATAGAGATAAAATAGGGGCAACTGTAACCAATGGGCTTCAAGTTAATTATGCTTATAGAATTAAAGTCTCAAGGAAATTAAAACTAGCTTTTGGTGCAAATGCAGGATTAGAAAATAGTCGCTTAGACGTCAGTAAAATTGAACTTATAGACGATTCAGATCAAACATTTTCTAGTGAATATGGAAGTGTAAATAAGGCTAAAATAGGAGCTGGAATTATGCTTTATGATAAAAAAATGGTTATTGGTATATCTGCTAATGATTTAATTAAGCAAAAAAAGTTTGGAACCTTATTGGCCTATTTTCAATATGTAAAAAAAATAAATAGAGAATGGAGTTTTACCCCTGGTTTGTTGTTTAAGATCAATACGTTAATGATTAAACAAGCAGAGATTTCATTTTTAACGTCCTATAAGCAACAATTTTTATTAAATTTGGGGTACAGAACGAATGGCAGCATTATTGCAGGAATAGGATTTAGACCTAAAAGTCAATTTTTATTAATGTATAGCTATGACTATATAGCGGGTCGATTAAATAATTACACGTCTGGTTCTCATGAACTAATATTAAAGTATGATTTTGTACAAAAATATAAAACTTCATCTCACCGAACTTTTTAAGTTCTTGATTGTTTTATGTTTTGTATCGACTGTATCTTATGGACAAAAAATTAACATTTCTCAAGTAAAAGTTAGTGATTTTGATGAAACTTCATTTGCTCCATCAGTAAAAGATAGTTTCTTATATTTTTCTTCCAATAAAAAAAGAAATACAATAAACTCTATTGTTAACGAAAATGGAGATTATTTTTATGATATTTTTAAAGTAGAGATTAAAGAAAAAAATAGGGTCAACTCTAAAATAATTCCTCTATCAGATTCAATAAATAGAATGTTTAATGAGACTTCAAGTTGTTTTTATGGTAATGAAGTTTATTTTTCGTCAAATTCCTTTGGACAAATAAACAAAAACAAAGTAGGTACTTTTGGTATTTATCTTGCAAAAGAGGAACAGGGTAAAATTACTGGTGTAAAACCTTTTAAATATAATGATAAACGATTTAACGTAGCTCACCCTTCAGTTAGTTCAGATGGTCAACTACTAATTTTTAGTTCTGATAATATAGCTGGAGAGGGATGGTCTGACTTGTACTTCTGTAAACGACTAGGGGAAGAATGGTCTGCTCCTCAAAATTTAGGAATCAATATCAATACAGACGGTATGGAGACTTTCCCAAGGTTAAGTGGCAATAATTTATACTTTTCTTCAGACAGAAAAGGTGGTTTTGGTGGGTTGGATATTTATGTTTCAAAATTTGATGGTAAAAATTGGTCAAAGCCTAAGTTACTTCCAGAGCCATTAAATTCGAAATATGATGATTTTGGATATGCAGCTAACTCAGACTTAAAAAGCGGCTATTTTTCTTCAAACAGAATTAAGAAAAAAGATGGATTATTTTACTTTGAATATGATATGCCTATTATTCAAAACTATTATCAACAAGAATTATACTTTTGTTACACATTAGAAGAAACAGAGATGGAAGAGACTGATTCCTTAAAATTTAGCTGGAACTTAGACGATGGTACTATAAAAGAAGGGTCCGTTATTTATTATTGTTTCTCAGATACTGGTACCTATCATGTTTCTATGAGTATCTTAGATAAATTTACTGGTACAGTTTTTAAAAATGTTTCTTCATATGATATTGAGATAAATGCAAAAAATAAACCCGTAATTGACTTTTTAGATATTAAGCCGGGCACTGTAAATGTTTTTTTAAACAAGAAATGGACAAACTTTGAGTATACTGATTATTACTGGATAGTAGATGGTGATTATGTTTTTGAAAAAGATTTAACATTAAAGTTTAAAAATAAGTCAGAAATTAACATTAAATTGGTAATTTGGGACAAAGAAAACCCTTCAAGTGCTATAGGAATAGAAAGAGTTGTTTATAAATAGCAATGATTATGAAATACTTTACAACAACATTAATTATTTTTCTTTTAGTTATAAGCGAATGCTTAGCTCAGCCTGTTCCTGCTGATGAGGAAAACATTCCTTTTCTAGTTACTTTTGGAAATGAGGCTAAAACATCCTATGGAGATAATGATTTTAAACAAGTGTTCTATTTTTCAATTCCAAAAGACTATCGTAAACCATTTTATATAAGAATATATGATCCAGATATAAATGGTGATAATGATGAAATTATTGGAGAGGAGAATACAAAGACTAGATTCTCTGTGTATGGAGGAACAGGTTGTATTTCAAAAAGAACAGAAGTAGGAGGGAAATCAGGAAACTTATTAGCATCAAAAATGTTTGATAATAGATCTACATACAATGATAAGTGGTACTCTTTCGGGCCTTTTAATCCTTCTCAAGGAGAAGACGCTCCTATATATTACGGAAATGTATTTAAAATAATTGCTGAAGGACTTGAAGGAAATGATGGGAACCTTTATCGTTATTTTCTAAGTACATCTCCTACCAAAAATATTCCTATAGATGGAGGGAATGCATTTACATTTTTTTATACTTTTAGACTTCATGCAGATCCAAATCAAGTCTCTCATATATATCCTTATGTTGATGATCGAGTGATATCAATTAGGCAAACAAACTTTGATTGGGATAATGATGGCTCAATAAAACTGTATTCTGTAGCAACATTAGCAAAGTCATTATCTGTTTCTGGGGATAACAAAAAAGTTACAAGCGAATACTTTATTAAAAAAGCAGAAAAAGGGACCTCTCTAGACATTCAATTTCAGAAAAGAAAAGAAAACTCTTTAGATAACAATAATGTCGTGTTTTATATACGAAATAATTATGGGGAGTCAATGCCCTTTTATACTGTGCCTATTGGAGGAGTTCCAAAATTTAAGGGTACTACAAACGCAGTAAAAGGAAGAAGGTAAAAAATGAGTCCATTAAAGTATTTCGTAGTATTAATAATAGTTTGGTTCAGCTTAACTGTTTATTCCCAAGAATATAAATTTAATTTTTATGGACAAAATGAAGGGTTAACAGATGTTTTTATAAATACTATTAATCAAGATGAAAATGGATACCTTATTGTCGGTACTGGACAAGGGATAGGTTTTTATGATGGCAGAAAATTTGTCATGAAAACAATTGAAAATAATCTTGTAGACAATTATGTAAGTACTAGTTTTAAAGACTCAAAAAATAACATTTGGTTTGGTCATAACCAAGGAGGGATAACAAAGTACGAGCAGAACCAATTTGAGCATATTCACCCTGGAGAAGGAATAAACTCACTGATAAATGGGATTCAGGAAGACAGTAAAGGAAATATTTGGTTTTCTACTCAATCTTTTGGAGTTTTTTATAGAGATGAAAGTAAGAAAATTCACTTTTTTAATAAAAAATTTGAAGACCGAATTATATCTTCAATGTTTATTGATGAGAATGACTATTTATTTATAGGAGTCGATGGAGAGTTAGAAGTTTATAGGTTCATTACCTCAGAAAAAGGACATTCGTTAAGTAAAGTACAAAACGTTAATCATATAGATGATGATGTTGAAAAGATAATAACAATAGACGATGGAAGAAAAGTAGTTGCAACTAGGACTATGGGGTTGTTCTTGTTGGAACAAAAGGAAAAGATATTTACAGTTACACCATTAGTTATTTCTAACTTAAAAGAAGATTTGATAATTAAAGACATATACCTTAATTCTGGTAGGTTGTGGATAAGTACCTATGGAAATGGGGTGCTTAGAACGATATTGACTAATAATAATTGTTTTGTTTCTGAAAACTATACCAATGAGAACGGTTTAGATGGAGAAAATAACATTGGTGTTACTTTCATAGATAGAGAGGGTGTTTTATGGTTAGGTACAGCAGGGGACGGTTTGTTTTCTAAAGAAGAAAACTTTTTTACTTTTTATTTTAGAGATAACGTAACTGAGAATGACATTACATTTCTAGATGTTTCTAAAACTGAAGTTTGGACAGCTAGTAAAGGGAGGATAGATTGCTACAATAAACAATACGCGACTAAGAAGATTAGTTACAATTTTGAGAATAGTAAGCTTCCTAATGATGAAATTATTACGTTTCATTTCTTTAAGGATTCAATTTTATTAGTAGGGACAAATTCTAAGGGCTTTTTCTATAAAAGAAAAGAAGATAAAAGTTTCATCAAACTGGAATTATCGGATGATGTTTTATCGAATCATATAACTGCTTTGTCAGATGATGGAGAATTTGTTTGGATAGGAACTCAAAACGGTACATATAAATTGAATTTAGAAACTAAAGAGTCAGTTCGATATAGCATGAGTGATGGTTTATCTCATAATTCAATAAAAGATATTTTTATTTCAGATAATAATGAAGTATACCTGGGAACAAATAGCGCTTTTTTGAATGTCATAAAAGATGGAAAGGTGACTAAAATTCCTTTCAAAACGAATGATGAAGAGGACTATATATCTGTTAGCGTTACTAAAATTATTAAAGATAAGAAAGGAAATATTTGGGTAAGTTCTCAGGGACAAGGGGTTTTCTGTTTTACCGATAGTTCGATGCTCCGTTTCGATACAAGAGACGGACTTTTAAATAATTATTCATATGGTATTGCTATCGATGATAAAGGCCAAGTATGGGTCAGTCATGATGCTGGTTTGAGTAGTATTAACCTAAAATTAAATCTGATAGAAACATTTGATTCGAGGTATGGTCTAGACACTAGGTTTTCAATTGGTGCAATAACCTCCTTTGAGCATGAGGTGTGGTTCGGGAC
>JAGXIB010000074.1 GCA_024635865.1 Flavobacteriales bacterium | reverse complement strand
GGGCTATAATATTCCTGTGTTCTCTATTTTTAAGCCATTGAAGAGGTTGCTAGGGATGTTTGTTTAATGAGCTACTTGCTAACTAAAAATTAGTTCCATCAATTCACTTCCAGTAAACACATAAACGCTTACCAAAATTGATTCCCCTATGAGTACGGCTAAAAAGAATTTCCAATAATTATACTTAGTGCTTCCAGCTACAAAGCAGATTAAGTCAGTAGGGACAGCAGGGAAAAATGACCAGAATAAGATGATCCAAAAGCCATATTTTTCCATTTTGTTTTCTACTACTGATACTTTATTAGCTCCTTTACCTAATAAAGCAATTGGAGTTAAAAAAGAAGCAGAATAATACATCAATGTTGCGCCTATTTGAATCCCTATAAGAGAAGTCAATAAAACAAAAAATGGTTCAGCTGGGTATAAAGCTATTCCTAACAATACAAAAATTGTACTTGGTAACAAGAATAAGGCACGAACACTAGAAATAAGAACATAGAAGATTAAGATTACAGTTGCATTACTTCCTAAAAATAATTGTATAGAAGAGGGAGTGAATGAATCAGGATAGAAAAAGTAAAGGGATAAAGCTATGAGAACTAAGGATCCCCAAAGCCACCGCAGTCCCTTTTTTAGTAATAACAGACTTTTGTCATTCATTTTTAATCTTATTAGCTTAACCGTATTTCTTGATACAATTTTCTACCTTCAACTTCAAAAACCACTCGAGTTGACTAGCAAAATATTATACTGGCTTAATTATTTTCTAAACCACTTTTTCCAAAAAGGTTCAGCAGTTTTCTTTTTCTTTAAACGGTTAGAACGCTTTTGCTGTTTTTTCATTCGTTTGCGCACTTCTTTAGTCTGAATACTGGCATGTTTCTTTTTTATTTCTTTTTCAGCCTGTTTTCGTTCTTTGGCTCGTTGTTTAGCTTTTTGCTCGTAAATTTCGTTTTTAGGTTCAGGCCCATTCTCTTGTGCGTGAAATAGAGTAGGTGTGAAAAATAAAAAACTGATGATAAAAGTGAGTACAACGTATATTTTCATGCTTGACTTGTTTTATTAGATGAACGACTAAGTTAGTGGTTTTGTTACAAAAATGAAGCCGAAAAATTGGAACTTATTTTTTGTGCAGCGCTTTGTAAATTATCGTTGCTTTAGCAGAACCAATCATTACCGTTAAATCCTCGAGGCTTGCTTCCTTGATTCTTTTTACCGATTTAAATTTTCGAATTAGCGATTCTTGCGTTTTTGCCCCAACACCTTTTATTTTAAGTATTTCTGAATTTACAGTTCCTTTTCTACGCTTACTTCTGTGGTGCGTAATTCCAAAACGATGGGCTTCGTTCCTAAGAAATTGAATCGTTTTTAAAGATTCAGAACGTTTGTCGATATAGATGGGCAAAGAGTCTCCAGGAAAAAAAATCTCCTCTAATCTTTTTGCTATTCCTACGATGGCAATTTCCCCTAGTAAATCTAAAGTTTTTAAGCTTTTTACAGCTGAACTCAATTGGCCTTTACCCCCGTCAATTACTATTAACTGAGGCAATGGCTCTTGCTCATCTTTTAAGCGTTTGTAACGTCTATAAACCACCTCTTCCATCGAAGCGTAGTCATCTGGACCAACGACTGTTTTTATATTAAAATGACGATAATCTTTTTTACTTGGTTTTGCATCTTTAAAGACGACACAAGCGGCTACGGGGTTACTCCCTTGAAAGTTGGAGTTATCGAAACATTCGATATGTCGAGGTAATTCTTTTAAACGCAAGTCTTTTTTTATCGTTTCTAGGATACGGAGTGTATTTTTTTCTGGATCTAAATTCTTTTGTTGTTTTTGTTTTTCTAGTTTAGTAGCATTGGCATTAACAAAAGATAAGTTAAGTAGCTCTTTTTTTGCTCCTTTAAATGGAATCGAGAGTTTAACGTCTTTTAAGTCTATTGGTAAAGGCTCTGGAATGATTATTTCCGATGCCTCTGAAGGAAAGCGTTCCCGAATTTCAACTAGGCCCCAAGCTAATAAATCAGTGTTACTTTCATCTAGTTTCTTTTTAATCTCAAGGGTGTAACTTTGAATAATCGCTCCATTAATTACCTTCAAGTAATTAATGTAAGCAGTATTAATATCACTGTCAATATTAAAAACATCTACATCTTTTATTGTAGCACTAACCACGGTAGATTTTGCCTGAAATTTTTCAATGTGAGATAATCGTTCTTTAATATCTGCTGCTTTTTCAAATGCTAGGTTTTCGGCATGTTGCTTCATTTTAGAACGCAAGTCCTCGATCACAGATTTAGTTCTCCCTCGTAAAACATCTTTAACGTTTTTTAAACGCTCTTGGTACTCTAAGGTTGTTACCTCGCCTTGGCAGCATCCTTTGCAGTTTCCAATGTAGTATTCTACCGAAGTAGCAAACTCTCTTTTCCCTATGTTTTCTATAGTTAATTTATGGGTGCAGCTCCTAATTTTAAAACTGTTTTTAAATAGGGTGAGCAAGGTCTTAATCGTTGTAACGGAATGAAAAGGTCCAAAATACTCTCCAGCTCCTTTTTCAACACTTCTAGTATAAACCATTCGAGGAAATGGTTCTTTTTTTATGCAAATCCAAGGGTAGGTTTTATCATCTTTTAGTTGGATGTTATATTTTGGTTGAAACTTTTTAATTAATGTGTTTTCCAAGAGTAGTGCATCCATTTCGGTTGCAACTTTTATGGTTTTAATTTTTACAATTTTTTTGACTAAAATTTTAGTCTTGGCATTGTGTTGCGCATTAGAATTAAAATAAGAGCTAACTCTACTTTTTAAACTTTTTGCTTTTCCCACATAAATAACAACATTATCCTTATCATAATACTGATAAACCCCCGGTGTTGAAGGTAGGGCTGAAATTGTATTGGCTATTTCTTGTGATTTATGCATTGCTATAAAGATAGAGCAAAGATAAAATAGTATTTAAAGAAATTTCATTTTATAAATAAGAGATTTATTTAGCTAAATTAACTTTTGGTTTAGAGTTTGTTTTTATTTCAAGAAAAACTGATTAACTCCTTGTAGGTTATAAATAGGAGAAGAGCAATAACTAGAGGTACATACAAGTATTGTGTTTTTTTCAAAACCGTCAAATAGTTCTTTTTTATCTGCTGGTAATTCTTCAGGTTTATATGTTTTAAAAATACTATAAAAAGGTCCCATAGCTTTTGCTCTGTTTGCGAAGTCAATCTTTGAAGGGTCTATTACTAGGCTAACAAACTGATTGGGTTCAGTATTAAGTTCTTTTTGTAAACTCAAAATTCCCGATTCTAAATAATAAGTTTTTGCAACTTCTGGCGTAATTAAAAATTGATAAGTTTTCTTCGCTATCTTTATGTAGGAGCTATCATTACTATAATGTCCGTACCAATTAAATAATCGAGAGGCAATAATATTCTCTGAAATTATAGGATTTTCTTTTAACCCAATATTTCCCAAAAAACTCTTAAATGAGCCATTCTCTAAAATAAAATTATTTTTAATAGCAGTCATTATCGTCCTTAATTCCTCTTTGTGTTTATTGTTAGAATTACGAGTCAGACTAATTAATGCAGAAGCCATAGATAAATTATCTTTTAGCGTAATTACTTTTTCTTTTTTGAATGAGTGGTAATAAAGACCTTCTTTATTTCTACGTTTTAATAATTGATTTAAAATGTTCTCATAGTTTGTTTTATATTGCTCTTCTTGAGTGCAATGATATAGCATTAGTAAGGATGGAATTAATTCAGCATTGTTAGAAGTGTAAGTATTAGTATCTACTTTTGGGATTCCCAACTTTATTCTTTCACCGTCACTTAGTTTAAAATAAGAGTCTGAATGAACTCCTTGAATTAAGTCTGCATCTTGAGCATTACTATAAAGCCCATGAGATGACTTTAAAAAACGATTAGAATAAGAAAGAACACCATCTGCAAAAGATAAAGAGGTACTATCATCAAAATAGAGATAAGATTGAGTAAATATTTTTAAGTATCTCGCTTGAATAGATAAGAGCTTTTCATAATGTAAATGATCCCAATCCCTATAAGTCGAATATTGGTAAATACCTCCCCAAACAGGATCAGATAATTTTTTTGCACCTTCAGTACTTACCCTTGCCCATTCTTTTTCAGTACCAAAAAGAGCATACTCATAAGTTTCATAATCAACATACTTTTGAGAAGTATTAAACCCTCCTAAATTATAATCTAATGCTTTTTTAAGGTTTAGTTTTAATTTTTGAATAACTGCTTTCTCTAGAGAATCCGTAATTTCTAGGTTAGCTAAAGTTGATATTTCTTTTTCTGGAATAGGATTTTCATGAATATTTTTTAATAAAGCAAGAAATTTCACTCGATTAATATATCCAGCTCTCTTAACTAAATCTTCTCCTTTTGCGCTAATTAGTATGGTTGCTGGCCAACCATATTTTCTATATCTATTTGCTAATTCGGGGGTCGCGTCTTGGTCGACCTTTATAGGGATGAATTTTTCATTTATATAATTAATTACTTCTGTATTACTATAAGTAGAGTCGTGCATGACATGGCACCAATGACACCAATTTGCCTCTAAATTTAAAAGAATTATTTTATTCTCTTTTTTTGCTCGTTCAAAAGTTTCTAGTGTAAGGTTTTCCCCCCAATTAACTTTAGTTGAATGGTTTTTCACTTCAGTATTGCAAGAAATAAACATTAAAATAATCCAAGTGGGAATAATGTATTTAAGCATAAGTAGTCAATTGATTTGATGATAAATATAACTATTTAGAAATTATGTATGAACTTTCGAACTACTTAGAGCTACCTCAGCCCCAGAAATAGGAACTTCTAAATCGTCATAAACTTTTCCTTTTACAAATTGACTATAGCTACTTATAATAGAAAAAATAATTGTTGATGAAGTGACAATTAATCTAAATAAAATAAACCTTTATAAAATTATTTCTTTGCCTCTGCAATAAACTTATGATTTTGATAAGGGTTTAAATTTAATGATTTTTGAATCATTTTTGAATCATTACTTATTAAACCTTTTAAATAAAATAAATCTGCATCTTGCTTATTTGTAGCCATTGCAACTTTCAAATGTTTCATTGCATTTTCATTGTTTTTTAAACCATAGTATATAAATGCTAATGATTTATTTACATCAATATTGTTTGGGCGTGCTTTTGATTCTGTTAATGCTAATTCTAGCGCAGATTTATAATCGTTTTTAAATGAATATAAAAAATTAGCATATTCTAAATTCATATTGTGTCCAGACTCTATATCTTCCTTAAACATTGCTTCTATTTTATTAATAGTAGCTTCTTTATTCTCTAGAGTACCTTCACTCATCTTTAAATTAGCAACATCAATATTAAACCCAATTTCAGGTAATACTTCTAATGCCTCTGCATAAAGTTTTAAAGCTTTTTTTATATTTCCTTTTTTAGCGTTTATTGAGGCTAGACCAGCTATTCCAAATGGATAATTTGGTCTTCTTTCTAGTGTTATCTCATAACAAGTAGCTGCACTGTCTAGCTCTCCTTCAGACTCATAAATTTCACCAAGTGTTTTAAGTCCCCAGCAGGTATATTCGGAAATTGGATCTCCGGTTTTTACTGCGTCAATCATTGCTTTTTTTGCACCTAGAATATCACCGTATATTTCTCTTAAATAAGATGCTCTTGAATACGATCTTAAATCAGGTCTAATTTCAATCATCCTATCAGCCATTTTCACGGCCTCTTCATAGTTGCCAATTTCCACATTAGCATCTACAAGTACTCCATATATGCCAGAGTTATAGTCGTTAAGCGCCAAAGCTTCTTTTCCTGTAGCCAAAGCATCATTAAACCTATGTTGTGATAATAAAACTGTTGCTTTATAGAATAAAGCATTAAATTTTTGATCTTTAGTCAGTGACTTCTCATTTTCTAACATCCAATTTAAAGAGTTCAAAGCAGCTGAGTAATAATGAGGATGTTCTCCTGTTACTCTTGCTTCATAAATATAGACTTCAATAACCTTTAGTAAACTAGAAAAGTCTTTATTGTCGTTGCTAAATTTATTCTTATTCGTTTGATACTTGTTTTTTATTTTCACAAATTCTTCAGCAGATAACTTTGAATCACGAGCTAATAATTCTGCAAAAACTAATTTCTCAGTATTTGAATCGTCGTGCTTTTCAATGTTATTAACTTGATTCTTGTCCTCACTTGTATTACAAGATATAAAGGCTAGAGAAGAAAGTGTTATTATACCTACAGAGTATATTGATATTGTATTTATTAGTTTTATCATTTTTATTTTGTTAAGTAGTTGTTTATACCATCAAAAGGGGTAAACGTCTTAGTTTACCCCTTTTTCTTTGTTTTAAAATGGATCTATTATTTCTTCAATAGCTTAATCAATTTTACTGATTTTCCATTTTCATTTTCCAAAGTAACTTTAGCAAAAAACACTCCTGAAGCTATATTGCTAGCATCTATTTTTGAAGTATGATTACCACTCGTTACTTCTTTACTTACTATAGAGTTAGCGATTATTCTGCCTTTAACATCATATAAAGTGATGTTGACTTTTGCATCTTTTTCTACTTTATAAGTAATAGTAGTATTATCTACAACTGGATTAGGAAATGCAGACACTGAAATATCTTTTCCATTGTATTCAGTAACATCTACTGTAGCTGTAGGCCCAAGTATGGTTGGTTGGGTATAGGCGATTTCACTACCTAATTTATTATCGTTTCCTTTCCAAGGTAATTGAACATATGGAAAAGAAGACCTAAACAAAGTGTCATTTGCAACAACACCAGTAGAATAACCCAAAACCCTTCCTAATTCAGCCGTTACAGGAGAGCCAGTTCCGTCATAATCATCGTACCAAAGACCAATGGCTGCTAATACAACACCACCAACAGCTTGTAGTTCAATTCTTGTAACATCATCTTCTAATCTACGGCCATTAGGGAACCCATCCATATTAGGAATATTCATGAGAGTAGTTCCAGAAGCTGTGTAAGTAGGATCTGTTAAACCTAAAACTGCTGCTTGAATTAACCCTAAAGAACTAAAGTCTGGAGAGTTTCTAGGAGTAACAGGTACAGCCATATTTAACCTTAACATGTCTCCTCCGTTTGGTAAGAAGTTATTGATAAATGGTTTCCCAGTTGTTAAAGGGTTTCCTCCTATTTTTCCTGTTGCTAATTGATATGGCTCTAGGTTTGGTACACCTGTGTGAAATATTGGCCATAAATCTACTGACCTAGGACTTGCTGCTGCTGGCAATAAAAGAGTCCCAAAAACGGCGTCATCTAATGCTGTTCCAGCTACTGCTGCAGAACCTTTTAAACCAAATAATCCATCAGCGTTATTACTGAAGTTGAATCCAGCTGGAGCAAATAAGTAAGCTAAAGATGAATCTTGAATTCTTAATGGACTGAATGCTGGAACTGCTCCACCAAAGAACTCGTCATCCATGTATAAACCTAATTCAGGATTATAAAAATTTGCATCTAAAGTCGTTTCAGTAATCTCATCGTAAGGAGATAAAGAATTCCAAAAATCTTTTTGACCAATAGGAATAACTGCTTCATTTGTTAAAGGCATTCCTAAACGAGAAACCTGAACCCAAGCTCCAGCATCTGTATAGTTTGAATTTGGCATGTTAACTGTCGAAGTGCTCAATGTACGCACAGCCATTCTACTTGCAGAAGCCCAAACCCCAATAATGTAGTCGCTATCAAGAATGTCTGTAGCCATAGATACAGGGTTTCCTGTTTTGGCTAAATCTTCGATAGGGACTTGGATTACAATAGAATGGACATTTAAAGACTTTAAAGCATCTACTGGTGTTCCATTTTGTCTTGGAGCATCTCCTAAATCGAAGACACCAGCTAGGTCAACAAAGAATGGATCATCTACAGGACCACAAAATACTTTCTCACCTGTTGTTGCTGTTTTAATCGCTGCGGTAAATAGAGACTCGTAAGATGTTGCTCCTAGACCAGCACCTCCTGTAATTGATCTATCTCCAATGTTATTTGGTGGAACAATTCCATTCGTGATAATTGTACTAAATGTAGTTCCTCCATCTGTACTTTTTTCCAAAGTATAAGTTGTTTTTAAGTTTTCCATTCCTAAACGGATGTTGAAAAAAGTAGTTGGATCTTCATTCGTTTTATTAAATGTAAAGCGATAGGTAACTTCATCTCCTGAAACAGAAGCATCATTATCTACGTGTATTTCATATCTAATGTCTTCCCCAAAACTATAGAAATTAGGTCCAGCATGAGGAACCTCTACCGGAATATAATTAGCAATAATTGTGATTGTATTTGGATTGTCAGGACTTCTAAATGCATATAAGTCTGTATTATCCGCTAGTG
>JAGXIB010000073.1 GCA_024635865.1 Flavobacteriales bacterium | reverse complement strand
AGTCGATAATATTAGTAAACACTCTTATGAAGAAAGAATCAACAAATTAAACTTAAAACCGGATAGAGCTGATGTTATCATTCCTGCTGGCAAAATTTACTTAATGATCATGAAAACAGCGAACATAGTTGAAATGATTGTTCCTAAGGTTGGTCTAGCAGATGGTATTATATTTAACCTTTACAAAAATAATATTGAAAATAAAGCTTAATTCTTTGTTAATTTACATATAAGCATTATATTTATCTATTTAATACTAAGTTTATTAACTTTAATTTTTGGACACTATGAAATATTTAATTCTACTTCCCTCACTTTTTATTGCTTCTATACTATTAGGGCAAAATGTCGGAATAAATCAAAATTCTCCTACAAACTCGTTACACATCTCTCCAATCAATAATGGAGATGACCCATTAAGGATTGATAACATGCAGTCTTATGTTTCTGGCGACACAACGCTTATGATCATAGATAACACAACTGGTATTGTTCGTTATGTAGCTAAGAGTGACTTAGGAGGAATGTTAGGTGATATTCTTTTTCAAAACTCAACTTTTACTGATAGCTTAAATACATATGTAACCAATAACACAGGTTCTGATACTGATGTGGACAGTGCAAGAGTTGTAGGAAATACGCTACAAATCTTTGAGAACGGTACAATGGTTACTGCAGATCTAACAAATGTTACCGGTACAACTTATACAGGAGGAACTGGAATTGGAATTTCAGGAAGTACAATTACTAATACAGCTCCTGATCAAACAGTTTCTATAACTGGTGGTGGAAGTACAACAGTTACTGGAACATATCCAAATTTCACTGTTTCTTCAACGGATAATCAAACACTTGGGTCTAATGCTACTTCTATTACATTAACCAATGGAGGAAGTGTTCCATTTAATACAATAAATGCTAACGATTGGCATACCATAGGTAATACTGGAACAAATGTCGCTACTAATTTTTTAGGGACGACTGACAATGTTGCATTAGCTTTAAGGACAAATAATCTTGAAAGAATGAGAATAGCTGCTGGAGGTGCAGTGATGATTAATACAACTACTGCATCAGGAGTATTTACGTCTGCTGCAGGAGGAACTGACAATGCAATTGTAGGTGTTGCTACAAACGGAGCTGGTGTTATAGGGCAAACTAATTTTGCAACAAACTTTGGTGTGTCTGCTAGAAATAACAATGCAACAGGTACAGGAATCATTGCTTCAGGAAACAATCAAACTGGAAACTATCTAATCTCTGGAACCGGAGGTGCTTTTACAGGTGAAGATGGTTCTTATTCTAAATCTTCAAACACAAGTGGTACTGGTGTTATAGGTTTAGGAAATAACCTAACAACATCAACAACAATGACTACGGGGTCTGGTGGAGCTTTTACAGGAAATGATGGAGCATATGGAAAAGGTGTAACAGCTACAGGTACAGGTATTGTTGGGTCAGGAAACAATGGTAATCAATACTTCACTCAAACATCTGGAGGTGGAGGAGCATTCACAGGTACAGTAAATGGAGCATATGGTAGAGCTACTAACACAACTGGTCAAAGTAGAGGTCTTATTGGAGATGGGACTGAATTTGGAGTAGTTTCTGTAGGTAACTTTGGTGGTACAGCAGCTAAATACTTTATAATTGATCATCCTTTAGATCCTGAAAATAAAATTTTAAGACACTCTTGTGTTGAGTCTCCAGAGATTTTAAATATATACAGAGGTAATGTTATTTTAGATGCAGACGGTAATGGTATTGTTGAATTACCTAATTATTTTACTGCCATAAATATTAATTATAGTTATTTACTAACGCCTATTGGAGCACCTAGTGTTACTTATATCGCTGAAGAAATTGACAATAATGGAGTGTTTAAAATATCAGGAGGTAACCCAAACCAAAAAATATCTTGGTCTGTATATTCTGAACGTAATGATAAAGCAATTAACCATGACCCTATGACTAAACAGATGGAGATTAATAAAACTGGTAATCAGGTAGGAAAATATTTAGCTCCAGAAGCTTATGGAAAAACTAGAGAAGATTCTTATTTTGGTATTCAATCCAATACTGAAGTAAAAAATGAAAGTGTTGAAACAACAATAGAAGTTATTGAAAATAAATAACTTACACTATTATAAACAAAAAAGTCTATCAGATATCTGATAGACTTTTTTTGTTTATAGTAACTTTAAAATATTCTTTCGCCTATTCTCTAACCCTGAAGATCCTTTTGTATATAAACCTTCTAGTACAATTTTCAACTCATTCTTAAGTTCTAAATAATCTTTACTAATTTTATAAATAACCCCCATTGAAAATGCGCGAATTGCAATTGCTTGTTCACTATTATTCAATAATTCATAGCTTCTTTCTAAAACAACTCCCTGATAACATTCAGGTAAATCATAAAATTGAAAAAAACGAACTACACACCTAATTACAGAATCCTTTTCTTCTTTATTTAAAAAGATTGATACTATTTTTTCTAAATAAGGCTCTAATAACTCTGGAGTTTTATCCCCTATTCTACTAACTACCATAGCTGCTCTTTGAGATATTCTATACTCTTTGCTAATAAAACAAGAAACAAGTTCTTCTACTCTTTTTGTATTTGAGCCAATATAATCAGTTATTAATATACAGTTAGTTTTACTATGCTCAACTAATAATTGTTCTTGAATAATCATTAGATTATTTTTCGAATAGCATTATACTTTCAATGTGAGCTGTATGAGGAAACTGATCTACCAACGAAACTTTCTTTAAATCATAACCAGCTAATTTCAATTCCATAGCATCTCTTGCTTGTGTACCAGGGTTACAACTTACGTAAACAATTCTATTTGCTCCTAAATTCATTACTTTCTTTAATGTTTTTGGAGCTATTCCTCCTCTTGGGGGATCAAGAACTATTGTCCCTATCTTTCCTTCGTACTCAGGATACTCAGCAAGAAATTTACCTACATCAGCAGCGAAAAAATCAACACCTTTTATCTTATTTAAAGCTGCGTTCCTCTTTGCATTTTCTATTGCAGAGGCTACTATATCTACTCCAATAATTTTAGCATTATCTGTTTTAGATGCTAATATTTGACCAATTGTACCTGTACCACAAAACAAATCCATAATTACTTGATGCTCTAAATCATTGTTTTCCGTAGCATAGTCAACTACTTTTTGATAAAGACGTTCAGCACTTGAAGGATTAGTTTGAAAGAAACTTTGCATACTTATCTCAAACTGCAATCCTAAGATCCGTTCTATTATGGTAGATTTCCCCCAAGCAGTGTCACTAGGTCCCTTTTCTAATTTAGCTCTATCTGCTACATCATCATTGATTGTATGAATAAAACCTGCTAAGCGTTTGCCTAATAATTCTTGTAAGAACTGAACAAAAGCATTCGTATCAAAGGACTTTCTATTGGTAGAGCTAGTCACTAAATTTAATAACAGTTCGTCATCTGCAAAACTTTTTCGAACAACTAAATGCCTAAAAAATCCTTCTTTCTTTGGTGGATGCCAAGCTGGCAAACCTGTTTTTTCAAGATAAACTCTTATCTCTTTTAATTTATTTTCAAATTCTGCATCAAACAATCCAGATTCCTTATCTAAATTCTCTACTTTCCACCAAGTCCCTCTGTGTTTAAAACCTAAACCAAAATCATCAAGTTCTTCTCCTGTTTCCATGTCGTGACGGATAACAGAAAATGAATATTCCATTTTATTCCTGTAGTTAAAGTCAATTGGAGAAGCAATATACTCATCAAACAAGTCATTTATATTTTTTATTTGACCCATTTTCTCAAAAAGAGTTAATGTTGTTTCTTTTTTAAATGCTCTTTGTTTTTCAATGGGAAGCGTTAAAAACGGAGCTCCAGAAATTGGCTGTTGTTCTCTTAAAACCTCATCAGGTGAGCGCTCTAACACTTTTCTTAACCGAGTTTCAGCATGCCTCTTGCGTTTTTTTGTAATGGTCACTTCAACTTTTTGACCAGGAATACTATTAGCAACAAAAACAACAAAATTTCCTTGATCCGTTTCAACTCGACTTAGGCCTTTTCCTCCAAATGCCATGTCATGAATCTCCAACTCTAACGTTTCTCCTTTTTTGATATCCATATTGTAATAATTCCTAATTAAGTTAAAAAACAAAAAGACCTAATGTTAAGCCTATAATAATCAATGCTATATTTTTAATTTTATCTTTTTGATTATGATATTCTTCAAAAACCAAAAGAGTAGTAATGTGAATTAACATTCCTGTTGTAATTGCTAAGAAAATAGTGGATGATTCATTCACTCCAAATTTAAACCCAACTAAAGCTCCAAGAGGAGACATACTGGCAAATAAAATAAATAGACCTATAACTTTGACATTACTCAATTTAGATTGAATTAAAAATAACATCAAAACAATAGCTACTGGTATTTTATGACCAAGAATTGCCCAGAAGAAAACAGAAGAAAAACTTCCTGAAGACTCTAAAACTTGATGAACATGTCCTTCATGCATATGAGCATTTTCTAGTAGAAAAAGAGGCATTCCTTCTATAAATGAATGAACACATAAACCGAAAAACATTGAAATCAAGGTCCTATTTACGGAGTGACTATGATGTTCTTCGTGATGATGAACATGACCATGCTCTATTCCTCTTGAGAATAATTCTAAAATGATCTGAAATACAAAGCCAAGTAATAAATAGGCTCCAACATTAGAAACTTGAGTCTGAAATATTTCTGGTAATAAATGAACACAAATCAAGCTTAAAACAAAGGATACTCCGACTGTGGTGAAGTAATGTTTTAGCTTCGAAAAAAAATCTCTAAATAAAAAAGTAATTGTTCCTGTCGTTAAGACAGCTAAAAACAATATAATTATAATCAACCAATTACTCATTTATATATTTTAAAAGGGACTACAAATTTAACTAAAATGATTAGAAAAAGAGTTTAATTAAAGAAGAAGTTAGTTTCCTTTAGTTATTCGAGTCTTTACTTGATCGAACAATTAAAAATTTGTAATTCGAAACATCTTACTATTTACTTTTTCAATGTTCATAAAAAATCAATCATAACAAAATCAACCCTCGATAAATAGTTTAAAATAAATTCAAGAATTAAGTTTAAGCTTTTATCATCTATTGTTTCTCTATCGTAAAAGTATGACTCCAGTTTATTGAGTTAATTGACACGTGATACATCCCTTTAGAAAACTTACTGATATCCAACTGTGTCTCTAATGTACTATTCTGAATAGTGAAGTCTCTTTCAATTAATTTTTGACCTTTGATATTCGTTAAAGTAATTTTATAGTTATCATTTACTAATCCACTTGCCGATAAATTAATTTGATTCGTCGCTGGATTAGGATATGCCATCAATTTAATTTTTTGGTCATAATATAAAAACCCAACTGTTGTAACTGGAAAGCAGTCTGAAGTATCTACGCAACCATCTAACCTTAAGCTTAGTGCATAATTACCATTTTGAAAAGCAATAAAATCTTGATCTCTTTCTCCAATAACGGGTTGCATATCGCTGCAATTAATCCATTGATAACTAACTCTGCTTGCTGTTTCTAGTGCAGTCAATTCATTATTATAAACTGATACTGAATTATCAATCTCTACTATATTTACTTGTAGTGACTTTAAAGCACTACTACCGCAAGCATTGTTTGCTTTTACAGAGACTAAACCACCAGAGCTCCCAGTAATGGCATTAACACTTGTATTAGTAGAGTTACCTATCCAGCCTGATGGAAACTCCCAAGTGTAACTAGTAGCATTTGAAACAGGGATTATTGAATAACCTTCCGAAAAGTTTTTGCAAGTAATTGAATTGCCTGTAATATTCCCAGGAATTGAAGGAAGTTTATTGACCAAAACTTGTTTTGTTTCAATAACACTACTTCCACATGAATTATTTGCTTTTACAGAAATCTGCCCATTATTACTACCTGCTATTAATGAAATAGACGACGATGTCGATACTCCTGACCACCCAGAAGGTAAAGTCCAAGTATAGCTTGTAGCCCCTAAAACTGCTGAAACGGAATAAACATTAGTTGAATTCTCACACACCGTTACACTTCCATTTATAGCACCTGGGGAAGCCAATGTTCCACTGACATTAACTTGTAATACTTGTTCATTACTACTTCCACACGCATTATTTGCTTTAACTTTTATTTGCCCTCCCGAATTACCCACAGTAGTTGTAATTGAAGGAGATGTCGATGTCCCAGTCCAGCCAGAAGGTAAAGTCCAAGTATAGCTTGTAGCTCCATTTACTGGTGCTATAGAATAAGTGTTAGAAGAGTTTGAGCACACATTTGAATTTCCATTAATAGAAGTAATATTTGGAACAGAATTACATGCAGTATGTGTCACCTTAATGTCAAATGTTGGCGAACTTGGAGGAGATCCAATATTGTCCCATTCCATTATACGAATGTAATAAGTTTGTCCTATTGTTAATCCATTAAAAGTATTAACAACTGAAGAGGGTGATCCAGATGGGTCATGACAACCTATGTTTAAACCTGAACCACAACCTGATCTTAATTCTATTAAACCATCGAAATTGCTTTCATAATTTGATAACGTAATGGTGTGACTAGTAGCAGCTGCAATGAATTTATAATAAACATCTAAATCATCGGGAGACATACAATTACAACCAGTGCATGTATTAGCTCCTAAAGATCCAGAAGCGCATTCTACAGTTCCACTTAGAGTAGGACCATTTGAAGAAACTAATGTTGCAGAAGAACAATCATCATTTACTGGAGGGGTACATGGCGTCGAATTACAAGACCCTAATGTATTGGTAGAAGTGTAGCAATATTTTGCATGAACGAAACAACCACATTCTGTAAAAGAAGGGTATCTACGGTCAGAAAACGCAACATCTCCTACATCTCTCCATTCGAAGTGAATATGATCTCCAGTAGAGTTTCCTGTAGTTCCTCCATCTGCTATCAAACACCCTTGATCAACGACTTGTCCAACCGTCACAAAAATTTGCTGATTATGGGCATAATAAGTTATTGTATTATCTGAATGACGAATTTTAACTAACCTCCCATAGCCCGATGATAGGGTGGTGTGTAATCCCGCAAAAATAACTGTACCTGCTTTTGCAGCTCTTACTTCATCGTATACTCCATTTGGTGTATCAAAATCAATAGCGATATAAGAATGAGGGGTAAAACCGTTATAAGCTGAATTTGGCGAACAAGAAGAGCTGTGCGGCCCCGATTGAACTGGATTATTTGAAGTACGTGAGACAATATGTTGAATACCATTCTTCCAAGGAAGCTTAAACCCTTGCCCGTTAGTTATGGAGGAAATTAATAATGAAATTAAAAAACTAAAAATTAGACTCTTATTAATGATCATAGTAATTATTTTTACAAGTAAATATTATTTTTATTCAGACTTAATCCATCCTTTTACTCCAACATAAGAGTCGTTATTGGCATAAACTTGTGTTTCTTTATTACTATCTAAATCATAAACATTTAAATGATTAGACGGGGAGTGAACATCATTTGGAACAGCACCAGATGAATATAATAAATACTTCCCATCTGGAGACATTTTGGGCGTTATATTATAATTAGGATGAACATTTAACTTTCTAGAAATCAAAGAATTTAAGTTTAACTCCCAAATTTCTATGTTATTCAAATGACTTCCAAATTCTAGTGCCTCTAGATAAAGTTTAGAATTGTCGTTAGAAATTGCAATAGGTTTAAAAGCATATTTATTATTTGGACTATTTTCATTGTTAAAAAGAACTTTACTTTCTTTAGTTAGAGTATTATAAGTTCTCACTTTAAAATCTATCCCTTGATCTACACGTTCCGTATAAATCCAGAAATTAGGATCTAAATTGGATTGTAAACCTGAATAGAACATCATGTTTTCAGAAATAGGAAGTGACTCAAAAACATCTTTAGGCATTAGGCTAGTTGTAAAATACTTCTCCATATTTATTTGCTCTAGATTAACTCCTTCACTTATAAGCTCAGGTTCACTAAATCTATTTTCTAACATATTTATACGAAAAACTTGATCATTAATGTAAAATGAAATAAAATAATCCTGTTTCTTTTCATTAACGCTTTCTTCAATTAAAACAACTTCATTAGTAGCTAATGAAGTTGTTGAAATTTCATTCTCTTCTTCTAGAGACTTAACTGTACTCCACTTATTTTTTGTCAAAAAAGCAATACTTCCTAAACCAATTAAGCTACTCACAGCGACTAATAAAATGTTTTTAATTTTCATAACAAAATTCGTTCTTAATCTCTAACTTTTGAACCTCTACTACTTGAAGCAAGAAAAAAGTTATATTATTTAGTATAAACATACAACTTTATTTGAAATAATTTTTAATCCTATTGAACATCAAAGTTATTAAAGACTATTGATAGCTTATTGTTATAATAATAAAATTCTTCATTTCAATATGCCCCTATTCTGTCTAAATATTTTTATCTATTCAATTTTTATTCTATTCAATACTAGTTATTTCTATTTTTTTTTGAATTTCACACCCCTACATCTAAGTATATGATTATTTTTGCGTTCTTGATTTAATTTTAATCAACGATAACAAAGATTACAAATGGATAAAAATACAATAACAGGCTTATTATTAATTGGAGCGATACTATTAGGTTTCACTTACTTTAATCAACCAAGTTTAGAAGAAGTAGAACAACAGCAAAAAGAACAAGTTTTAGCTTCAACTCGAGATAGTTCCTCTAATTTTCAAGAAGTAAAAGTTAAACCAATAAAGCCAAAAAGCTTAAAAGAGGACAATACCTTTTTAGCTTCTGTTCCAGAAAACATTAAAGTAGACTCTATATTATTGAATAAATATATTGATAGCGTTGAAAACTTTAATAAATCTGTAGAAGCCGTTGCACAACAAAAAGACCTTGAAGGTAAATTTGGAATATTCTACCCTGCTGGAGAAGGGACTGAGGAATATACTACAATAGAAAACAAAAAACTGATTGTTACTTTTTCTAATAAAGGAGGTAGAATCGCTAACGTAAAGTTAAAAAAATACCAATCTTACGAAGATTATATGGGGAGTGAAGACAGTATTCCTCTGCAATTATTTGAAGAAAAAACATCTAATCAGTCTTTATTGTTAATGAATAAAGGAACTCAAATAGATACTAAAGACTTTATATTCAAAAGCGAATTAAAGAAAGGAGATGCCGCTCAAGTTTTAACTTATGTTGCTCCTACAGCTGATCCAAACAAGTATTTACAATATACTTACTCCATTAAAAATGATGGTTACGATGTTGATTTTCAAATTAACTATGTTAACCTTCAGACAGACTTAAACTTGAATGAAACCGTAATGAATTGGCAATTGTATGGGTTGTCGACTGAAAAACTAACTTCTGATCAAAGAAGAATGTCATGTGTCATGTTCCGATATTATGATGAGAAAAGAGATTACATTAGAGAAATGACTGACGATGAAATAGAACTTGAAGCTAATACAAACTGGATTGCTTTTAAACATAAATTCTTTACAACTGCATTAATTTTAGATGGACAGAACATTTCTAAAGGTACATTAGCTCAAAAACAATTAGAAAATGATAAATATTCTATTGCCTATAATTCTAACTTAAATCTACCAGCAAAATCTATTATTGATTTAAAATTCTTCTTTGGACCTAATAATAACAAGTTATTAAGTTCATATAATAATGGAATGGATGACATTATTGATCATGGCTGGGGAATTTTTGGAGTAGTAAACAAGTGGATGATTCGTCCAATATTTAACATGTTAAAAACGACTGGATTTAATTATGGGTTAATTATTTTATTGGTGACGTTAATTGTAAAGATTATTATTTTACCATTAACTTATAAGAATTATAAATCTTCAGCAAAAATGAGGGTTTTAAAGCCTGAAATTGAAGAAATCAACGAAAAAATGAAAGATGCTGACGCTATGGCTCGTCAACAAGCGACTTCCAAATTATACTCTCAAACTGGAGTCAGTCCTATGGCAGGTTGCGTTCCAATGCTAATTCAGATGCCCATTCTATTAGCAGTATTTAGATTTTTTCCTTCTAGTTTAGATTTAAGACATGCCAAATTTTTATGGGCAGAAGATTTGTCTTCTTATGAATCTGTGATGCAATTAGGATTTGAAATTCCTTTTTATGGTAGCCACATTAGTTTGTTTGCTATATTAATGGCAATATCTACTTTCTTATATACGAAAATGAACAGCGGAAACATGGCTACTCCTTCTCAACCAGGAATGCCTAACATGAACTTCATTATGTATATGATGCCATTTATGATGCTGTTTTTCTTTAACTCTTATTCTTCTGGATTAAGTTACTACTACTTATGTGGAAACATGATGAACATTGGAATTATGTGGGCTATTAAAGAGTTTATGATTGATGAAGATAAGATTAAAGCTCAATTAGCTGAAAACAAAAAGAAACCAAAAAAGAAGTCTAAGTTTAAACAAAAAATGGACGACATGGTAAAACAACAACAGGAAGCTGCAAAAAAGAAGTAATCTTAGTACTTTTAGCTTTCAGGATTTGTCTGGTGGCTAATAGACAAAAGCCATGAAACTACCAAAGTTACACTTCATTACTCAACCCTCTACCCAGTATTCAAATTCGGAGCTAGTAGAGCAAGCTTGTTTAAGTGGTGTTCGTTTAGTACAATTAAGAATTAAAGACCAACCCGTAGATCTTATTTTCGAAGAGGCTAAAATTGTTAGAGAAGTCTGTCTAAAGTACAAGGCTACTTTTCTTTTAAACGATTATGTTGAAATAGCTAAAGAACTAAAAGTAGATGGTGTTCATCTTGGAAAGTCAGATATGCCCCCTATTAAAGCAAGAGCTATTTTAGGGAAGAAGTCTATTATTGGGGGAACAGCAAATAACTTAGAGGATATAACAAGTCTAATAACTGCTAAAGTTGATTATATCGGCTTAGGCCCTTATCAATTTACGACAACCAAAAAGAAATTAAGTCCTCTTTTAGGAATAAAAGGATATAAAGACATTCTCTCAGAATTAAAGGAAATTAACTCTCCTCCCATCTTTGCTATTGGAGGGATTTCAATAGAAGACATTCCCTCTATTTTAAAAACAGGTGTTTATGGAATTGCTCTTTCTGGTTTAATTGCCAACTCAAAAGACATTCATACAGAAGTAAGGTTAATCAACGAGATATTACAAAGCAGTATACAATAAATCAATTAGTTCTTTGTCACCTTTTAACGAAACGCTTTCTTTTACTGAAGTAGTAAGTTTAGAATTTTTATCTTGTGAAACTTCACCGTCTACTGCAACTAATGCCAATTCTTTCTCTAGAATTTTGTCTGCAACCACCACTTCAGCACTAGAAAAGGTATTACTTGCATCATTGCTTAACTCTTGATCTAAAGAATAGTTATCACGTTTACCGTTCGCACTTCCAATAGTTATTGTTTCTTCGGCTAAATCATCTTCTTCTAGTAATACGTCAGCATCTTCAATAGTTGGAGTTTGACCTGCAGCTATCTTGTTGTCTTTATTGGTCATTAACTCATTTCTTTGCGTGATGATAGGACTTGATTGTGAAGCTGTATTCGTTTTCTCTTCAACAATAGCTGCTTCTAACTCATTAGAATCTTCAAATGGAACTGCCGTTTCCTCTTGTTTTTCAACTTCTAATTTAGGAGTTTTAGTTTCTTTTACAACTTTCTGCTCTAACTGAGCCATTTGATTATCAGAACTATTAAAGAAGCTATCTTTACTCATATATAAACCTATTAAAAGAGCCAATGAGGCAGCAATAGACAACCAAAACAATCCATTTTTTTTATGTTTACGCTCTTCTTTTAGTGGAATTACTTTTGCTGTTGAAGCTGCTGCCGCACCCTTTTGCCACCTTGCCTTCTCAAAATCGATAACTAAATCCTCTTTTATTTGAGGGTTAGGCTCAAGTAGTTCTTCGACTGGGGCTTCCTCCATAACCAACAATAACTGTCTTAAAGAATTATACTCTGCTTCTGATACAATCGTATCACTTACAAAAGCCAATTCTTCCTTAGTCAACGAATTATACTCTTTCGTTAATAAATAATACTCTATGTCATTCTTATTAAAATCCATAATTCTAACTTATTCCCAACAGCAATAATAATGATACTGTTATCGGATTAAACTCTTTTAAACTTGCACTTAATTTCTTTAAGGTATAAAACACCCTAGACTTTACAGTCCCTTCAGAAACATCAAGCACCTCTGCAATTTCTTTTAGGCTTAACCCTTGTTTAAAACGCAAAATAAACACCTCTCTATGCGATACACTTAATTCTTTTAATTCTTCTTTTAGTCGGTCATTAAATAATGACTCATCCACTTTTTTTATTTGATTATCACTCCCATCATTAATTGCCATATTATCATGCAAATCATTGTTGGAATCTTTACGCACTTCTTGCTTTCTATATTCGTTCTTACACATATTGTTAGCAATACTAAAAATCCAAGTTTTAAACCTCAACTTACTATTAAACAAATGTGGCTTTTGAATAATTTTAGTAAACAACTCCTGCATGAAATCTTCAGCCTTTAATTTATCTTGCCAAAGCATTTTATAAAAATAGTTAAGCATCGGTTTACTGTACCGTTCATATAATTCCGTAAATGCACGACTATTCCCCTTCACAACTTCATCCATTAGTTGCTCATCCGTATAGGTTGAATATGCTTGTTTAGCTAGTTTCACTCTTTTAACTTTGCTGCAACTATATTTTGTTTTCCATTGTAATTAGCAATCTTTAAAACTAAATCCTTGACCTCTTTTGCTTTTGTTAATTCATTAGCATCCATATAGTGATTGTGTAAATAAATCAATGGCAAAAGGTAATTCGCTAACACTTGTTTCTCTTTAAAGCTAGAAGGTGCTTGTTCTATTGTTTTCTTTTTAAATTGATTTTCCCAATTTGATTGAATTAACGCTAGATTATTGAAAGGTTGATTCGAATATTTTAAAACTAAACCAACTAAGTATAGATCTTTATAAAGTCTTCCAAGCAGTTCTTTGTCAACTGTTAACCCAAGATAAATTTCCTTGGTTGGGTTACTAATCATTAAATCTTCTATTAAATCTATTCCTTGATTTTTCTTGTTGTAAGTTAGCTTAGCTCTTTTAAGAATTTTTTCTTTATACTCATCATCCTTAAATAAGTTAATGTTAATGATTGTAATGTCTTTTCTTACATTCTTAACATCTTGATTTACCCAAACAGGATAAGTATCATCGTATCCATTAGTAAAAAGAATAGCATTTATAGGTAAAGAAACTAAAACATTGTGATTGTACTCAATTAAGTAATCAGAAATCGTATTGCTTTTATAGAGTTTGGTTGAGAATGTTTTTCGATCCATTTGATTATCACTCATCTCATAATAAGCCATAAAATCATCGTATAAGTCTACGTTTTCAGGGTAAATCGCATAAGCTTTTTGTAAAAATTGAAATGAAGTTGCATTTTTTATCGGAGCATTAACATAAGCTGAATAATTAAACTCAAAAGAGTTTTGGTCTTCTTCGACAGAAGTTGCGTCTAATGATTTTGATGCTCTTTCATTCGAACTCTCTTTCTTACGCTTTAATGCTTTTTCACTCTCCTTTACCTCTTCTATGGCGTTATTGGTAGCAGGAGTTACATTATTATTATTTTGCTCAGAGTTGCTTTGAGAAATAACCAAATTAGCCAACAATAAAAATGATATGTTTAATAAAAATTTCATGTTTAATATAATAAATTCGATATCATATACCCGTAAAGATAATGAAAGTTCATTTTAAACCTAAATTAAACTAATTAGCTTCATAAAATCGTAAATTTGTGGCTTTTACACAAACTAATAAACATGAAGGTTCTAAAGTTTTTAATAATTACCGCTCTCCTATTTTTAACAACAGCCTGTGATAACCAAGAACAAAACGAGACCAATAATTCGGAAGCTCCCCCTTATTTTCAAGCAACTGGATATGCTCAAGGGACTACTTATAGTATTATTTATGAGGACAAATTAAAAAGAGATTTGTCTAAATCAATTGACTCTATTTTAAAAGATTTCGACCAACAGCTCTCAATTTACGTCGATTCAAGTACGATTTCAAAAGTAAATCAACTCTCTATAAAAGAAGAAATGAGTATTAAATCGGCCCCATTATTTATAGAATGTTTTCGATTAGCTAAAGAAGCCTATGAAAAAACAAATCACACTTTTAACCCTGCTGTATACCCATTAGTTAAATATTGGGGATTTCTAAATTTTGAACAAGAGGACGAAAATCATCAACAATCAGAAATTGACTCCCTATTAAAAATTATTGATTTTTCGGATAGTACTATTCATATTTATGAAAAAATAAACGAACCTATTATAGTTAAACATCAACCTTCAAATTTTGACTTTAATGCAATTGCACAAGGTTACTCTGTCGATGTTATTGCTAATTTTTTAGATCAATTAAACATCAACAATTACATGGTAGAAGTTGGAGGAGAATTAAAAACCAAAGGAGTTAGCGCAAAAAGGTTAGCTTGGAAAATCGGTATAGACAAACCCATTGAAAACTCTAAACCAGGAGAACAAGATTTTCAAATCATAGCATCAATTAGCAATAAATCTTTAGCAACATCTGGTAACTACCGTAAATTTTATGAAAAGGATGGAGTAAAATACTCTCATACCATTAATCCCAAAACAGGAAAACCTGTACAGCACCAATTATTAAGTGCAACAGTTATTACCAAACAATGTGCTTTAGCCGATGCATATGCTACTGCTTTTATGGTAATGGGAGTTGATGAAACTAAAGTGTTTTTAGAACATAATAAAGATTTAGATTTATCTGTTTACTTAATCTATAGCGATTCAATATCAAAATGGAGCACTTGGCAAACGGCTTCTTTTGATGAGCTAATTTTGAAATAAGCTGTTATTTGATTCGTCAATCATTAACACTATTTAACAGCAAACTTATTTACTTCAAACGAAAGTATTTTTATATTTGCTCTTACTGAAATTTATTAAAATTTAATTATGGATTTAGAGAATACATTAGACGACTCTTCGACTCAATCATCAGCATCTACTGATCAACATACTGACATTAGAGCTTTAAATGAATTGATACAAAAAGAGAGTGCTTTTATCGACCTCATTAAATTAGAAATGAACAAGGTGATCATTGGTCAATCGCATATGGTTGAACGATTATTGATTGCTCTATTAGCAAATGGTCACATTCTACTAGAAGGTGTCCCTGGACTAGCTAAAACATTAGCTATAAACACCCTAGCTAAAACAATAGATGCTGATTTTAGTCGAATTCAATTTACTCCAGATTTGTTACCTGCAGATTTGTTGGGGACTATGATTTACAATCAAAAGAAGGAAGAGTTTATCTCTAAGCGAGGTCCAATATTTGCTAATTTTATTTTAGCAGATGAAATTAATCGTGCCCCAGCTAAAGTTCAAAGTGCTTTGTTAGAAGCAATGCAAGAGCGACAAGTGACTATTGGTGATCAGAGTTATAAACTTGAGGAACCATTTTTAGTAATGGCTACTCAAAATCCAGTAGAACAGGAAGGTACTTATCCTCTTCCAGAAGCACAAGTCGATCGTTTCATGCTTAAAGTGGTCTTAGACTACCCAACTAGAGAAGAAGAAAAATTAGTAATTAGAGCTAATGTATCGCAAGCAGGATTTCCAACACCAAATAAAGTTGTTTCCATAGAGACTATTCTTCAAGCAAGAGAAGTTGTAAAGCAGGTATACATGGACGAGAAAATCGAGCAATACATTGTAGATATTGTTTATGCCACTCGTACACCTAAAGAATATGGATTAGAAGACTTAGAGGGATTAATCGAGTTTGGAGGGTCGCCTAGAGCAAGTATCGCCTTAGCTACAACTGCTAAAGCTTACGCTTTTATCAAGAAAAGAGGGTACGTTATTCCAGAAGACATTAGAGCAGTTTGCCACGATGTACTAAGACATCGAATTGGTTTAAGTTATGAAGCTGAAGCTGAAAATGTTAATACAGAAACCATCATTAATACTATTTTAAATAAGGTTGATGTACCTTAACAAATGTAATATGTACAAGGTCTTATGTATGGCGTAAAACTATATATAATAACAAATTGTAAAACTCATAATACATTGTACCTTAAACTTGGTACAGCATTAGAAAATGGATACTAAAGAACTTTTAAAAAAAGTACGTAAAATCGAAATTAAAACTAAGGGACTTTCTAATCAAGTCTTCTCAGGAGAATACCATTCTGCGTTTAAAGGTAGAGGTATGGCTTTTGCAGAAGTTAGAGAGTATACGCCAGGCGATGAAATTAGAACCATTGACTGGAATGTTACCGCTCGTTTTAATAAGACTTATGTAAAAGTTTTTCATGAAGAAAGGGAGTTAACTGTAATGCTAATGGTTGATATTTCTAGCTCCGAAGTTTTTGGTTCGGAGAAGGTCATTAAGAAAGAAATCATTGCTGAGCTTTGTGCTGTTATTTCATTTTCAGCAACACAGAATAATGACAAGATAGGGTTAATGCTTTTTACCGACGATGTAGAACTATACATTCCACCAAAAAAAGGTAAAAAACACATTCTCAGAATAATAAGAGAGCTTATTGAATTTAAACCTTTAAGTAAAAAAACAAACATAAGTAATGCGTTAAGACACTTTAACAATGTGATAAAAAAGCGAAGTGTTGGTTTTATTATCTCCGATTTTATAGATACTGATTTTGAAAACTCATTGAAAATTGCAAACAGAAGACACGATATTATTGCCTTACAAATTCAGGATAAAAGAGAGCTAGAAATGCCAAATATTGGAATTGTAAAATTTGAAGATAATGAAACAGGACAGTATAAATGGATTAACACAAGCAATAAAAAAGTAAGAACAAAATACAAAGCAAATGCCTTAAGAAGAAATGGTGAGCTAAAGGAAACTTTTAGAAGATCAGGGGTAGATTACACCCTAATTGAAACTGAGAAGCCCTACATTATTCCATTAATGAATCTTTTTAAACAACGTTAAATGAAATTATTAGTAAGTATATTCTGCCTATTCTTGGTTTCTGTAACTTTAGCACAAAGCGAAGTTAGTATAAACCTAATTACTGCTAAGAACAAGTTAGAGATTGGGGAACCTTTGTCTGTTAAATTGACAATAGACTTTCCTGCAGACTTCAATGATAAACAAATCATTTTACCTATTGTAACTGACTCCGCCGAACTAGGAGAAGGGATTGAAGTTTGGGAAACAAATCAGCCTAAGGATACCATTTATAAAAATAACGCTGATCATTACATTAAACACATAGAGCAAGAATTTACTATTGCATCTTTTGATACGGGGATGGTGGATATTAATCCTTTGAAAGCAATTTTTGGAGCTGATACATTATATTCTAATGCCATTACTTTAACTGTTTCAACTACACCAATAGAGGAGAATGCACAACTAAAAGAGCTAAAACCTATTGAAGAAGATCCTTTTACAACTTGGGAAAAAATTAAGTTGTGGTTAGCTAATTATTGGTGGGCTGTAGTCCTAATAGTTTTCATTCCACTATCAATCATCATTACCTATTACATCATTAAAAATCGTCCAGAAAAAATTGAACTGAAAGAATTTATACCTCTGAATATAAGAACTTTAAGTCAGTTAGATGAAATTGAAAAATTGAAGCTATGGCAAAACAATAAATATAAAGCTTATCATTCTAAAATAACAGGTGCTCTTAGGGAGTACCTATCAGAAAGATATCAAATTGCAACGCTTGAAAAAACAAGTCAGGAGATTTTAAAACAGTTGAAGTACAAAGCTGTCCCTAACGATCAGTATATTCAACTACAAAAATTAATGGAGCTGGCGGATTTAGTGAAATTTGCTAAAACTATCCCTTCTCCATCCGACAATGAATCAGCACTTTCTACTGCTAGAGAGTTTGTACACACAACTTACGAGTCGAATACTAAAACAACTGAGGAATAGATGAACATATTTTCTACATATCAGTTTGCAAATGCTTGGATTTTATGGTTCTTATTAGCCATTCCAACTTTGGCTATTTACTTCTTAGTCTTTAAAGCTAAAAAGAACAGCACCCTGAATATTTCTACCATTTCTAACTTTAATGGCTTAGAAAGTGGCTATTATGGTAAACTAAGCTACCTCTATACTTTTTTAAGGTTGACTGCTTTAAGTTTATTTATTATTTCATTAGCAAGACCCCAATTAAGTTCTGAATCAGACTCCTTCATAGAACATCATAATGAAGGAATAGGCATAGTCATGGCATTAGACGCATCGGGGAGTATGTTAGCGGTGGATTTTAAACCAGATCGTTTTCAAGCAGCTAAAGCTGTAGCTAAAGAATTTGTTTTAGAAAGAACAAATGATCGAATTGGGTTAGTGATATTTGAAGGAGAAGCTTATACACAATGTCCTTTAACTAGCGACAAAAAAATAGTAACTGACTTAATTGACGAAGCAGAACAAGGTGTTGTAACAGAAGGTACTGCGATTGGAATGGGATTGGCTACTGCTGTCAATCGTTTAAGAGAAAGTAAGGCAAAAAGTAAAGTTGTGATTCTTCTAACTGATGGAGTCAATAACCAAGGAAAAGTACACCCTGTAACAGCTGCTGAAATAGCAAAACAGTTTAACATTAGAGTCTACACAATTGGAGTTGGAACAAACGGTAAAGCCAAGACACCTGTAGCAATTGATCCTTTCTCTAAAAAGTATATTTATGACTATGTAGATGTAGAAATAGATGAAAAAACCTTAACTGACATTGCCAAAATGACTGGAGGAAAATACTTTAGAGCTACAGATAATCAAAAACTAAAAGAGGTCTATAAAGAGATTGACAAATTAGAAAAGGACAAAATTAAAACCATAGAATATGAGATCGATTTACCTGAAAAAAGTTTTCCTTTTTTATTAATTGGCTTTCTATTGATCCTATTGGAATTCACACTAAGATCAACCATATTTAAATCTGTTTCGTAAATATGTCTGTAAATAAATTCAAATATAATCTTGGTAATGCATTTCTCATTATTTTAATAATAGAAGTTGTATTTTGGGCACTAGCAATTGCGAGTTATCGTTATTTAGCTGTAAATGTAGAAGAATTTAGGTTTGAAAGAACAGCTATTCTTTACGGATTATTCTTTATTCCTTTTGCCATTTTAATTTACTTCTACTCTACTAATTGGAAAAATAAAGCGCTAAAAAGTTATGCTAGCGAGCACTTATTAAAGTATTCTTATTTTGGTATTTCTTCCTTTAAAAGTATTACTAAATTCATTTTACTACGTTTAGGTTTGTCATTTATTATAATAGCAATGGCTAACCCACAATACGGAGAAAACGAGAAAATTATAGAGAGTAAAGGAATAGATATTATGATTGCTATTGACGTAAGTAATAGTATGCTTGCAGAAGATTTAGCCAATAATTATAGTCGACTAAAAATAGCTAAACTGTCTATCGAAAAACTATTTGATAAATTACACGGCGATAGGATTGGTATTGTTGTTTTTGCAGGAGATGCTTATAAGCAAGTTCCGATTACACCAGATTACCATGTTGCCAAAATGTTTTTAAAGAACATTTCTACTGGAATGATTTCTTCACAGGGAACAAACATTGGTTTGGCATTAGAAAAATGTGTCTCTTCTTTTAATTTAGAAGACGCAAGTAACAAAGCAATTATTATTTTTAGTGATGGAGAAGATCATGAAATGGAAGGAATTAATGCTGCTAAAGAAGCTGCCGAAAAAGGCATAAAAGTCTATACTATTGGTATGGGAACCAAATCTGGAGTTCCAATCCCTATTTATAGAAATGGGATTAAAACCGGCACAAAAAAAGATCAAGATGGGAATACAGTACTAACCAAATTAAACGAAAATTATTTAATTGATATATCTGAAAATGGAGGAGGTTCTTATACAAGAGCAAATGGACTGAATGTTGGCATTGATGGAATCGTAAATCAACTAAATTCTATTGAAAAAACAACGATGAGTCAAGAAAAATATACAGGCTACGATGATCAATTTCAACCCTACTTATTAATAGGTATTCTATTATTATTGGTAGACTTCTTTATCTCAGACAAAAGAAATAAACTAAATGAAAAATTCAATTTATTTAAAAATCATGAATAAATTAATAATACTCATATCGTTTTTACTCTTTGTTTCTCTTATTAAAGGACAGACAGAAGAAAAAGTATTGCTTAATAAAGGAGTAGAAGCATTTAACAACAAACAGTACACTAAAGCTTTGGACTACTTTAACCTAGGTTATTCAAAGAATGGTGATTATAATGCCGCACTTTTTAATGCTGCAAACGCTGCATTTTTGAATGACAGCTTAACGACTGCTAAAAATTTATTTGCAGAATATGTTTCTGCTAATGAAAGTAAGATGGCTAAAAGTAAAGGGTATTATAACTTAGGGAACGTTCAATATAAAGAATACGAGCAATTAACATCTAACCCAGAAAAAAGCAAAGAATCTGTTAAAGCATTAAAAGAAAGTATTGAATCATATAAAAAAGCACTAAGAAACAATCCAAAAGACAGTGATGCTAGACACAATTTAAGTTTAGCAATGAGTAAACTTCCTCCTGCTAGCGAAAATCAAGATCAAAATGAAGGGGAGAATGATGAGAACAAAGACGGAGAAAGCGAAAATAAAGAAAACAAGAACGACGAGAACAAAGAAGGCCAAGGTAATAAAGACGGAGAAAATAAAGAAGACGGAGAGAAAGGAGATCAAAAAGACAAAGGAGAGAATGGGGACGAGGAGAAAGATGGAGAAGAAGGGAAACCAGATGAAGAAAAAGAAGGAGATAAAAAAGATCAACAAGAAGGAAGTCAAGGAAAAGAAGGTGATCAAGAAATGAAAGAAGAAGAAATGAAAGGTCAAATTTCTCGTATCCAGGCTACAAAGGATTTAGATGCTATGAATAATGACGAACAAAAAATATTAATGAAAGTAAACCGTAAAAAAGGAACAGAAAAAGCACAAAATTCATCTTCAAAAGACTGGTAGTATTTGATGTTATAAATCATCTAGTATTATATTCATATTATGAAAAAAAGTTTAATAATCATCTTGTCAATTATCTACTCATTATCGCTAATGGGACAGAAGATGTATGTAGACATTAAGACTACTAACCCATCTCCAGGTGTCGGTGATAAATTTAAGGTTTCTTATATCTTGAAATTAAAAATGGATGGAGGAGTTGCTTCTATATCTCACAATGGTATAAAAGTCAAAAAACCAAGTTTTACTGAAGGATTTGTAGTTACTCAAGAAGGTAATGAATCAACAAGTTTTGGTTTTGGGAATAGGGACATGGAAATTTCTAAATACTCTTTTATTCTACAAGCTAAGAAAAAAGGAACTTTTGAAATTAGTCCATTAACATTTACGATGAATGGTGATGAGACGACTTCTGGTGTATTTACAATAAATGTAGGAACAGGAAATCCCAATGCTAAAATTCAAACCTCTGACCCTAATCTTTTTGCTCGAATAGAAGTGAATAAAAGAAATAGCTACAAAGGAGAAGTCATAAATGTTAGTTATAAAGTTTATACTCGCTATAATGGTTTTGCAATAGAAGACTATGACATGCCCATGACTAATGGACTTTGGAAAGAAGAAATAAAAGCTCCTGGTAATGGGTGGCCACAAACTACCCAAACAGTAAATGGAAAAAACTATTATGTACTTACTTTGAAAAAAGAAGTTATAATCCCTCAAAAAACGGGAGAAATAAAATTAGAACCAATAAATATTACAGCCTTGATCGGCCGAACTTTTTTTAATAGAGGCCAACAGAAAAGTATTAATAGTAACTCTCCTACTATAACTGTTAAAGAGCTTCCCTCTCCTACTCCAACAAACTTTTCTAATCAAGTTGGAAGTAATTATAAACTAAATGTTACTTACTCTACTAAAAACTTAAAAACAAATGATCCGTTAGATGTTAAAGTATCGATCGAAGGAAGAGGAAACTTAAAACAGTTGACCACTCCTGTATTAAACTTTCCGCAAGATTTTGAAGTTTTCGACCCTGAAGTAAAAGACAATGTTAAAATTAGTAGCTCTGGAATCTCAGGAACTAAATCATTTAATTATTTAGTGATACCAAGATACAGAGGTACATTTGAAATTCCGGATTATGAGTTTACTTATTTTGATATCAAGTCAAAGCAGTACAAAACATTAAAACATCCAGCACAAACGATTCATGTTGAAAAAGGTGAGAATGAAATTGAAACCACCAATACAACAACATCAGTTGCAAAACAAAACGTTGAAATATTAAACACCGACATAAGACATATAAATGAAACCACAACTTTATATGCAAAAAAAGATTCGATTTTTAACACAAAGCTCTATTGGAGTTTGATTATTATACCATTCATTATTGCCTTATTACTTTACATCTATATCATTATAAAAAGAAATATGATTAAAGATGAAGCTACATATAAAACTAAAAATGCAAGTAAAAAGGCAACTAGTAAACTTAAAAAAGCAGCTGAGCTATTAAATCAAAATAAACACATAGAGTTCTACGAAGAGTTATATAATGCCATGACAAGTTATTGTTCTCACAAGCTAAGTATTCCAAATTCTATTTTAAATAAGGAGATAATTTCTGAGAAGTTGCGAAAGAACAATGTTTCAGACTCTACTATAGCTAACCTAATAAAAGTATTGGACGAGTGCGAAATGGCACGTTTTAGTCCTGTTACTCAAGCTGGAGCTGAACAAACTTTAAGCGACTCAAATATAATTATTAATCAAATAGAGAAAGATGTCAAGAAATAAAACATTAATCCTTTTCGTAATATCTATTATCTTGAGCTTGAGTAGTCATGCAACAACAGATTTCAATGCTGTTTTCACTGATGCTAATGCTGCTTATAATGCTAAAGAATATCAAAAGGCAGATTCATTGTATTCATCAATAGAAGCTAGAGGTTATTATTCTATTGAACTTTTTTATAATTTAGGGAATACAAATTATAAAATAGGTAAGATACCCGAAACTGTTTATTATTATGAGAAAGCTTTAAAACTATCTCCAGGCAATCAGGAGATTATTCATAATTTAAATTTAGCTAATAAAAGGATTGCTGATAAAAACACCATAAAAACCTCTAGGAGAATCAAGGATGTTATTTATTCATACATAAAATCATCTGTAAACTTTTGGGCCATATCTTCAATTATTATTATGCTAGTTAGTGGGCTTTCTATCCTCATGTTTCTAGTTGTAAAAAAGATGCGCCTCAAAAAAATGAGTTTTTACCTTTCAATAGCTACCTTTATTATAGGGATAGTAAGTATCTACTTATCATCATTACAGCATAACAAGCTTAACAATTATGAATATGGCATAATATTTAAACCTTCGGTAGAATTAAAAACCGAACCTTCTGAAAATGCTAATTCTGCATTTATTTTACATGAAGGGACAAAAGTAAAGTTACTTTCAGAAAATAAAAAGTGGTATGAAATATCTTTTGACAAAGGACAAATTGCTTGGGTCAACAAAGAAGCATTAAAGGTCTTTTAAGTAAAAAACAAAAGTTTAACTCTTGTTAGTTATTAGAATTTCGTAAATTGTAGAAAGATTTTTTTATGAAAACAACACTACTACTTTCTATTCTATTCCTTTTTCTTAATAATATTTTATATTCTCAATGTAAACCTGAACAACAGAAAATGTTAGTTCTTGGAGATAGTTGGGCCTTTTTTAGTTGGTCTAATGATTCATACAATGAGAACATGGATCGCTTTGGTCTGACTGATTATAAAGCATATAGCACAGCTACTCTAAGTGTAAATGGAACACAAGCCGATAATTATTTTACACCTGAAAGGGTTCAGGAGTTAACAGACGCGCTTAACGATAACCCTACCATAGAGTATATTCATTTTAGTTTAGGAGGGAATGATATTTTAGGTACCTACAATGTTGCAAATTCAGTCAGCCAAAATCAGCAGGATTATAATACTTTAATGACATACATTAAAGCTGGGATCGATATTGTTCATAATATTAATCCTAACTTAAAAATACTATTAGCAGGATATGATTACCCTAATTTTGAAGAGACTATTCTGAATTTTCCAGTTCCAAATCAACATCCTTTTTATGGTCAATGGGATGGCATGGGACAGCCTAGCTTTTCTCAATTGAATGCTATTTTAATAGAGGTTACAGCTATATTTGCAGATTCTGCTGCTGCTTGGAATAATGTAGCCTTTGTAAATAACCTTGGTTTAATGCAAAACACCTATGGACAAAATACACCATTATCAATTGCCCCTGGTGGGACTTACGCAGCTGGATCTTTAACAGTTCCAGGAGGCATGCCAGACTATCCTTCTCCAACTCAAGCATTAAATTTTGGAGGAATTGACTCATTTCACTTAAGCAATGCTGGTTATGAACATTTTATTAAACGACACTTTAAGGAATACTATTGGAATGCACTAAGAAATGCTGATGCAACCATTTTTGCTAATGACAATACCTTAAACGGAACAGTAACGTCAACTACGGTTACTTCTGACTCATTAGCAATTGGAAGTGAAACAAGCATTTTGTCTTTTAATACAACTAATCTTGATCCTCTTCAAAGCATTGCTGATGCTTCTATTTTTTTAAAGCGTTCTAACTTAAATGGCGCTAACTTAATAGCGGAAGACTTATACATAGAGATAAAATCAGGTTACTTTGGAGCTACGTTACAATTAGAAGTAGATGACTTTAATGCTCCTTCTGACACTTCCTCATTTGCTTGTACTTATGGAACTGTTAATGAAAATAATTCTTGGTTTAGAGTAGACGTACCTTACTCACTTTTACCTTTTATTAATAAAAATGGAACAACACAATTTAGACTAAAGTATAACAATGTTAATCCTGGAAATAATTTCACCTTCTATAATACAGTAAATACAGAACAGCAAGCTATACTTGATGTTAAATATGGTGGATTTTCTAATATAGAAAATTTAACTAAAGAGAATATAAAGACCTACCCTAACCCTTTTAATAATGAACTATTTATTGAATCGTATTCAGTCATCAATAAAGTTGAAGTATTTGATGTTAATGGAAGAAAAATAAAATCTATAAGTAACTTAACCTCAAAAAATATTTCAATCAATACCAGTGATCTTGAAAAAGGAGTTTACTTCTTTAATGTTTATAATAATGATGGCAGTATAATTGCTAAAAAGATGATTAAGTAAACAACTTAGCAACCATTATTGTTAAACAACGTTATTATAATTATAGTAAAGTTAAAAAATATGATCAAAATCTTTATCCCGCTATTGTGCTTTGTAAGTATTGGAAAATACTATTCGCAAGAAGCTAATATTGTTCGACCAATTGAGGTGAATTCGGCTGAGCAAGTTATTGAAAATAAAACATCTCCAACTGTTCTTGAAAATTTAGTGACTAAAACCTATCTAGTTAAAGGTGAAGCCTATTATTTAAACTTTATTAATGCTTTAGAAGTTAAAAAAGAGACTGTAAAAGCAGACTCCCTTTACAACATAAAAGCAATACAAGAAAATTGGTATCTTAAGATTGATACTGAAATAAAAAAAGCAGAAAAGGAACTCAAACTAATAAAAGAAAATGAAAAGTAACCTTCTTACTCTTTTATTTATTTTTCTAATTGGTTTTTCTTATTCTCAAGGAACAAACTGTTTAGGCTCACAGCCATTTTGCTCCGACCAGTCTTATACTTTTCCTGCTTCTACGAATACTACAGCTCAAAATGGACCAGATTATAGTTGTCTTAATTCTCAACCTAACCCCGCATGGTATCATTTACAAATTGGAATCTCTGGAAGTATAGAAATAACATTAACTAATTCTCAGAACGAAGACATTGACTTCACCTGCTGGGGGCCATTTTCTTCTCCCACTTCTGCCTGTACAGCTCAACTTACATACGATGATGGTAATCCTGGTTTATTTCAAGGTGCTTGTGGTGACGGAGGTCTTTTTACACCGGTCTCGAACTACCCATGTGGAAATACTGTTGATTGTAGTTTTGATCCTCAAGCTACAGAAGTAGTTAATATACCTAACGCACAAGTTGGAGATTATTATATCCTAATGATTACGAATTTCTCTGGAAATGCTACGGACATTAGCGCTCAGCAAACTGGTGGATCGGGCGGCACAAATTGTGCTATTGTAAACCCTTGTGATATTAGCTCTATTACAAAAACTGTTTCCACTTGTGACGCAAGCAATAATCAATACAGTATAAACGGGAGTGTTTCATTTACAGATGCACCTTCAACTGGTCAGTTGGTTATAAAAGATTGTTCAGGAACACAACAAACCTTTAATGCTCCTTTTACAACCTCTCAAAACTATAGTTTTACTGGGTTGAACTCTAATGGAGCAAGCTGTTCTATTGAAGCTTATTTTACTGATGATATTACTTGTACTCTTACCGTCAGTTATAATTCTCCATCATCATGCATGTGTAACGCAGATGCAGGAACAATTACCACAACAATTAATGGAAGTGGAGTGAATAATTATATTCTATGTGATGGTGATGAAATTTCTATTCAATCAAATAATGACAATTCTCCTCCTCTAGACCAAGGAATAATAAATGGTGCCAGTTACTCCCCTGGATTAGGTTTTGCTGTTTATACCTGTCTTCCTACCCCAAATACAGCTCCTATCAATGATCCTTGTTTCTCTGGATTCTTTACAGGAACAATTGATAATTTTAATGAAACAAATACAAATGGAACATCCCCTCTACTTAATAGTTTAATCGCTAATGGAGTAACCATAACTGATAAAACAATTTATATTGCACCAGTAACGCTCTACAATGATGTAAATCAAGCATATGATTTAGCTTGTTTCTCCGTTGGAACTCCTGTTTTAATTACCTATTTAGAATCAATCGCTACTACTACCATTGAATCCTGTATAAATAGTACCTCTGAGGTTACAATATCTGGTGGCTACCCTAACAATAATGCTTCTAACTTTACTTTATCCAGTCCTACTCCTGCAAATATAACTCTATCATCAAGTACCATAGCTAATGGATCATCAGTGAATATAACAGGGTTACTTTCTGGCGATAATTATACTTTTGAAATTAGTGATGACAATGGATGTGTAAATAATTTTAGTGGAGGTCCATTTGGAGGGATTTCTGTTGAAACAATAGATACTACAATTTGTATAGGAGGAACTGCTACACTTTCACCGATTATATCTGGCGGAACTGCTCCATTAAATTACTTATGGGATAATGGAGAAACTACTCCATCTATAATTTCTAATCCAAGCGTAAGTGAAACTAATTGTATAACAGTTACAGATGCAAATGGTTGTTCTTCTGGCTCTCAATGCATAGAAATTTCATTGAACCCAACTATTGCACTTGTAGTTTCAAATGACACTACAATTTGCTTAGGTGATATGGCTTCAGTAACCGCTACTGCATCTGGAGGGATTGGATCACCTTACAACTACAGTTGGAATAACTCCTTAGGAAACTCATCAAATAATATGGTTAGTCCAATCACAACAACAACATATGATGTTACTGTGACAGATGGTTGTGAAACTCCAAGTCAATCTAACAATATAACAGTTACTGTACTACAACCTCCTGTCTACTCATTTCAGGCAGATCAAACTGGAGGATGTCCACCTTTGACAGTAAACTTTACCTCTAATGGGGTACCGAGTGGATTTACTGAACTATGGAATTTTGGTGAAAGTAATACCACTTCATCTAATAATACACATAATTATAATGCTCCAGGTTGCTGGACAACGACATTAACAATAACTTCGCCCGAAGGTTGTATTTATAATGAAGAGCTTATAGATTATATCTGTGTCGATCAACCACCAATAATAGACTTTAGTTTCACCCCTCAAAAGCCAACAACTTTAGATCCTGAGGTAATTTTTATAAATTCAACTTCTGGTGCGGCATTTTATGAATGGAAAATTATTGATCAATCTGACACAGTAAGTTATATTTCTGAAGACATAACCTATTCTTTTCCATCGGATAAGGGGGGGGATTATGAAGTTTGTTTAATTGCAGAAAACATAAACGGATGTGCAGATAAACTTTGTAAAACAATAACAATTGTAGATGACTTAATATTATATATTCCAAACTCATTTTCACCAAATAACAATGCTGTAAATGATATTTTCAAGCCTATTTTGTCTGGAGCTAAAGAAGGTAGTTATACCTTTATAATTTTTGATCGTTGGGGAGAGATATTATTTGAAACAGAAAGTATAGACGAAGGATGGGATGGGACTTTTAATGGAACTCCTGTAAAAACAGATACTTATATCTGGAAAATTCAAGTTTCAGATGACATTAAAAATAAGAAAAAAGAGTATATAGGACACGTTAACTTGTTAAGATAAACTAATCCCAGTCTTCATTAACGTAATCTTTCTTAAACCACATCTTTAAGAGTTCTCCCATTAATAACTTAAGACGGTATACGTAGATAGGAGCATTTAACCCTTTTATTAAGTTTTCATCTCTTGAGAATACAAATCGGTAGCCAGCTCCAGTTCCTAAAGCTAACCATCTTGTTAATTTATATTCAACTGATCCTGACCCAAGAAATATATTAGTTTTTCCGTTAAATAGTGTAACTCGTATATTCTCTAAAGTATCTCGATAAGATAAATCTACATCTCCTCCTCCTAAATGTAAAGCAGATGAAAATTCCCAACGTTTACTTTGAAACCAAACATATTCATAAAATAAACTGTTATACCTAAAATTAAAAAAAACAGAGTCATTGGCATTAGGGTATACTTCTTCATTCAGTTTTCGATCTAATATTACAGGATTTTGCATACCATACAAACCAATACCAACCCTATGGCGTTCATTTATTTCTGCACCAATTCTAAGTCCCCAAAATTTTGTTCTATTTTTTAAAACAAAAGAACGATTGGCGTCTAATCCTAATAATAATTTAACATGTACCTTTTCTTTTATTGAATCGTCTTGAGGAAAAGCAAATAAGTTAATTGCAATAAATAATAAAGATAATATGGGTTTAGAAAATGAAATAATGTTATTCTAATTCTGTATTGTTGAATAAAGAATCTACAAACTCATGTTTATTGAATACTTGTAAATGATTAATTCCTTCTCCAACACCAATATATTTTACAGGTATTTTAAATTGATCTGAAATACCAATTACAACTCCTCCTTTCGCAGTACCATCTAACTTAGTTAAAGCTAAAGAGGTAACTTCTGTTGCTTTGGTAAACTGAGTTGCTTGCTCTATTGCATTTTGACCTGTAGAACCATCTAAAACAAGCATTACATCATGAGGAGCATCTGGAATAACTTTTTTCATTACATTTTTTATTTTAGACAACTCATTCATTAAGTTAACCTTATTATGTAACCTACCAGCTGTATCGATAATTACGACGTCTGCTCCTTTTGCTTTAGCACTCTGCAACGTATCAAAAGCCACAGAAGCTGGATCAGCTCCCATCCCTTGTTCTACAATTGACACTCCTACTCTTTCAGCCCATATTTTTAATTGATCAACCGCTGCAGCTCTAAAGGTATCTGCGGCTCCTAATACTACATTATACCCCTTTTCCTTAAGTTGATGTGCCAATTTACCAATTGTTGTTGTCTTTCCAACACCATTAACACCAACAACCATAATAACATATGGATCTCCAGTAGATGTTTTTGGAATAGAAAAATCAACTGCATCTTCCGTATTATTTTCTTCTAACAATAAAGCTATTTCTTCTTTTAGAACTTTATAAAGTTGCTTAGTAGTAACATAACTTTCTTCCTTTACCCTTTCTTCAATCCTAGTAATTATTTTTAATGTTGTTGCAACACTTACATCAGATGAAACTAATACTTCTTCCAGATTATCTAAAACCTCTTCATCTACGGTGTTTTTACCTGCAATTGATGTAGCAATTTTATTTAAGAAACTTTTCTGAGTTTTCTCTAACCCTTCATCTAAGTCTTTCTTTTTTTCTTTTGAAAAAATATTTTTCCATCCCATGTTTTTAAATTTTATGAAGCAAATGAAAACAAGCTAATTATTCAATAAATAACTTTTATTTTTTCTTAGCAAAAATAGTTGACAATTGGATTTTACCAAGACCATCTAATAGCTTTTTTAATGCATCAATATAAAGCGTAAATATTAATCCAAATATCATCAACCAAATAACAATTACATTAGCAACGAATGTATCTAAGTAAGTTCCAAATATTTTTTTCCTTGGTGAATAAAAGTGAGACTTAAAATAATCATAATCGTAAGGATCTAAATAGATTGGATCTGTTTTTTGGATTACATTAGAATTGTTTTCATCTGTAAAGTTTAACGTATTTGCATTCGTTACAAAATCCTCTAATGCTTTATTCTTATATTTATTTCTAAACGTTTGAAAACTATTGTCTTTAAGCTTTCCAAAGAACTTTCTCATCTTTTTCATTTTGAAGGATGTAATTGATTCTGTTCCTGATATTGTCTTTCAAAGAACTCATGCTGCACTGGTCTGCTT
>JAGXIB010000072.1 GCA_024635865.1 Flavobacteriales bacterium | reverse complement strand
CGAATACCGAGGTAAAAAGTAGCGCAGGAGACAAGCATGAAACAGGTAGAGCAATGGCTCAGCTAGAAACTGAAAAAAATGGAGTACAGTTAGCTGAAGCAAATAAGCTAAGGCATGTTATCGGATTAATAAATCCTAAAAAGCAATTTGACAAGGTAGAGTTAGGAGCTTTAGTGGTCACTAATAATGGTAATTATTTCATTTCTGTTAGTATAGGTAAAATGCTATTAGATTCTCAAATTTACTTTGGAGTTTCAGCAGTTTCTCCCATTGGACAAGCATTATTAAATCATAAACAAGGTGAGGAGGTTACTTTTAATGGAAGAAAATTTTTGATAAAAGAGGTAGGCTAATTACTGCTAACATCCTTCTTCAATTCCATATTTCCTTCTCTTTTCAATTCTTTAATAACGATAATACAAATTTCATCGAACATAATACATTCATGAGTTTGTATATCTTATAGAAAATGACGATTTTTAGAGTCTAAAAATTATTCTAGATGCTCAATTTTAAGGATTCGATCAAGCAAGGTCTACCATCTCAATTACCAGAGTTATTACCTTTAAATAACTCGATTAGTCATGCTCCTAAAAGGAAGCAAATACTTTCAGAAAATGAACGTAAGTTGGCTTTAAAAAATGCGTTGAGGTACTTTGATGAAAAGGATCATCCAACATTGGTAAAAGAGTTTTCAGATGAGTTAGAAAAGTACGGTAGAATTTACATGTATAGATTTCGTCCTAATTATGAAATTTATGCTAGGCCGATAGACGAATACCCAGGGATATCTGTGCAGGCTAAGTCAATTATGCTGATGATTCAGAATAATTTAGACCCTGCAGTGGCACAACACCCAGAGGAGTTGATTACTTATGGCGGAAACGGAGGTGTCTTTTCTAACTGGGCACAGTATACATTAACAATGAAGTATTTGTCTGAGATGAATGATGAGCAAACATTGGTGATGTATAGTGGTCATCCTATGGGGTTATTTCCTTCACATAAAGATGCTCCAAGAGTAGTCGTTACTAACGGAATGATGATACCTAATTATTCTAAACCAGACGATTGGGAAAAGTTTAATGCATTAGGAGTAACACAGTATGGTCAAATGACTGCTGGTTCATACATGTATATAGGTCCTCAAGGAATCGTTCATGGAACCACAATTACAGTGTTAAATGCTTGTCGAAAAATAGATGATCAAGGAACTGCTGGAAAATTATTTTTAACCGCTGGTTTAGGGGGAATGAGTGGAGCACAACCAAAAGCAGGTAATATAGCTGGAGTAGTTTCTGTGACGGCAGAAGTAAACCCCGCAGCAACTTACAAAAGGCATGAGCAAGGTTGGGTTGACGAAGTGATTGCCGATTTAGATCAATTGTGTGAGCGAGTGGCTGAAGCTAAAGCCAACAAAGAAATAGTCTCCATTGCTTATGATGGAAATATAGTTGACGTTTGGGAAAAATTTGATAAAGAAAACATATACATAGATTTAGGTTCTGATCAAACATCATTACACAATCCCTGGGCTGGAGGATATTACCCTGTAGGGTTAACTTTTGAAGAGTCTAATGAAATGATGGCTAATAACCCTGAGTTGTTTGCTGAGAAAGTAAAAGACTCATTAAAAAGACAGGCGGATTCTATTAATAAGCATACAGCAAAAGGAACTTACTTTTTTGACTATGGGAATGCCTTTTTATTAGAAGCTTCAAGGTCTGGAGCAGATGTTTTCAAAAGTAAAGAAGAAGGTACATTTAGGTATCCATCTTATGTACAAGATATTCTAGGGCCAATGTGTTTTGACTATGGCTTTGGACCTTTTAGGTGGGTATGTTCTTCAGGTAAACCAGAAGATTTAGTAATTACAGATGCTATTGCTTGTGAAGTGCTAGAGGAGATGATTAAAACATCTCCGAAAGAAATTCAACAGCAAATGAAAGATAATATTCAATGGATAAAAGGAGCGCAAGAAAATAAATTAGTGGTTGGTTCCCAAGCAAGAATTTTATATGCTGATGCAGAAGGTAGAATGAAAATAGCAGAAGCGTTTAATAATGCTGTTGCCGATGGAAAGCTAGCCTCACCAATAATTTTAGGTAGAGATCATCACGATGTAAGTGGAACAGATTCTCCTTATCGGGAGACAAGTAATATCTACGATGGATCTTCATTTACTGCAGACATGGCAATTCATAACGTTATTGGTGATTCTTTTAGAGGAGCTACTTGGGTAAGTATACATAATGGAGGAGGAGTAGGATGGGGAGAAGTCATAAATGGAGGTTTCGGAATGACGCTAGACGGCTCAAGAGATGCTGATAGAAGATTAAAGTCAATGTTGTTTTGGGATGTTAATAATGGTATTGCTAGAAGAAGTTGGGCCAGGAATGACGAAGCAATTTTTGCCATTAAAAGAGAAATGGATAGAAATCCTAATTTAAAAGTAACTTTACCAAATATTGTGGATGAGAATTTGTTAAATTAACAAGACTAATAAAAACTTTAATGAAATTACTTGTAATACTAATCGCATCAATTTTTTCAGGAATATATTTTATTCCTAATGAAGAAGGCGAAACTAAATTTTCAGAAAAATCTTCTTTAACAGAAGTGTTAATTCTTTTAGGAGATCAAAAACCAATTCATTATACAAATGAAAAGAGTCCTGAATTGATTCAACAAGGGTTAGAAATTGTAACATTAGGAAGAACGATTGACCCTGAAGGAAATAAGTCTAGTTTACAATCAAAGTATTTTACTTGTGTCGATTGCCATAATGTAATGATCGAAGATCCAGATTTAAGAAAAAGCGACCCGGATGCAAGACTAGAATATGCTTCTAAAAATAATATTCCATTTTTATCAGGAACTACTTTTTATGGTATGGTGAATCGAGAACATTGGTACAATGATGATTATCAAGTTAAATATGGAGATTTGGTAAAACCGGCTAAAGACACTTTAGTTAATGCTATTCACTTGTGTACAGTAGAATGTTCTCAGGGTAGAGCTTTTGATGAATGGGAATTAAAAGCTGTAATGGCTTATTTATATAGTATTGAATATAAATTAGAAGACTTAAAATTAACTCAAGAAGATTATGATAAGTTAAACTCGTTTAAAACTGGAGAAAAAAATGAAGAGTTAATAACGTGGATAAAGACATTCTACTTACAATATTCACCAGCTACTTTTTTAGATCCTTTACCCGAAGATAAAAGAGGTTATGGCGTAAACGGGAATGCAGAAAATGGGAAGTTAATTTATGAAATAAGTTGTATGCAGTGTCATGCACCTGGGAGAGTTACAAATTATACCTTAGAGCAAGATAAAATAGATTTAAAACATTTGCGTAGAAACATGAAGGGGCATAATCACTTCTCATTATACAATATAATTAGGAAAGGAACTTATGCTTTGCCAGGCTATCGCCCATATATGCCAAACTATACCCTCGAACGTTTAAGTCATCAACAACTAGAAGATTTAGCGGCCTATATAAATAAAGGGGAGTAATCTTACATTTAGAACCTATTATAAGATAGATGTACTATAGAAATCCCTATTTTAGTTAGATTACTATAAGACTGTAACCAGTTTTAGTAACCAGAAATTAAAATATAATTTCTTGGTTAAACTCTATTAGCTGAATAATTTAATATAAATTTGTAAAAAATTAAACTAATGAAACATACAGAAGTAAAAACTGGAGAAGGCTTAGGAGAAATTAAATTTGGAATCACTAGAGATCAGTTAGCTGAAATATTAGGGCAGCCGGACGAAAAAGATGGTTTTTCTTATGAAGGTGAAGAAGGAGATATTGATACAGAAGCCTGGCATTACGATGAATTAGAAGTCTCTTTTTCATTTGATAAAGATGATGAATGGCGTTTAGGTACAATTGCTTCTAGTTCTCCTGTGACAACTTTTGGAGGAGAGAAAGTAATCGATTTAGATGTTGACTCTTTAATGAATTTATTGAAAAATAAAGGGTTTGAGAATGCAGTATTAGAAGATTTATCTACTGAAGATATTCCTAATCACCATGTTGCTGTTTTAGAAGAAGAAAGTATCAACTTTTGGTTTGAAGATGGAGAGTTATCAGAAATCCAATGGAGTCCAAATTGGGAAGATGAAGAGACTATTATTTGGCCTAACTAATTAATATTATAAATAGATAAAAAAGCTTAAAGCAGATCTGCTTTAAGCTTTTTTTTTGTTAATAGAAAAGTGATGGGAGTTTTTCGTTTCAAACAATTTAATATTCGACAAGACAATACAGCAATGAAAATAGGTACCGATGGTACTCTATTAGGAGCTTGGGTTGATGTTAAAAAGGCAAATGAAATATTAGATATTGGAACAGGAACTGGAGTCATAGCCCTTATGACTGCTCAACGAAACCAAGAGGCTATAGTCACAGCTATTGAAATAAATGAAGATGCAATTATAGACGCATCGTTTAATATTCAAAAGTCTCCATGGTCAGAAAGAGTAGGGTTAAAAAACACTTCTTTACAAGCGTTTAAAACAGAAAAAAAATATGATGTGATCGTCTCAAATCCACCATTTTTTGAGAATAGTTTACGTTCAAATTCAACGAATAGAAATAACGCCAGACACACCGATTCATTACATTATACTGATATATTAGAATTTGCTCAAACTCATTTAAACCCAAATGGAATTGTAGCAATGATTTTACCTGTAGAAAATGCAGAGCAATGTCTCTTAGAAAGTGTCAATTATGGGTTAAGCCTAAAAAGAAAGACATGGGTCAAACCTGTTCCTCATAAACCAGCTCACCGTATTGTTTTCGAACTGACAAATGAGGGTGTACAAAATCCTTTAGAAAATGAACTGATTGTAGAAACAGGTAAACGCCATGATTATACAGAAGATTACATTGAATTGACAAATGCTTTTTACATCATTATGTAAGTCTACTCTTTATTATTTCTAATAGAGATGACGGTAAAAGGGATTGAAACCTGATATATTCGTAATTCAAAATTATTTGTTTTACATTTACTACGAGATGAATTCGGGCATTAGAAATATAATTATTGGATTAGGAATTCTATTTTCCTTTTCTGTCTCTGCTCAAGACATTCACTTTTCACAATTCGATTTATCACCAATTAACTTAAACCCAGCTTTAACTGGTCAGTTTGTTGGCGATTACCGATTTATTGGGAATTACAGAACACAATGGTCTTCTGTAACTGTTCCTTACAATACTTTTAGTTTTGGAGCCGATGCACGTAATTTCTTACCTCAAAAGAATTATGGTGGAGGAATACAAATTAATCAAGATATAGCAGGAGATTCTCGTTTTAAAACTTTTCAAGCGAATGTTTCAGGTTCTTACTTAATGCCAATTACTGAAGATTCTTCCCAAAACTTATCTTTTGGTTTACAAACAGGAGTAACGAATAAAAGCATTGCATACGACCCTTTATCTTTTGATGTTCAATACGATGGTTATGTTTTTGATCCTAATTTACCAACACAAGAGAACTTTGCACAAAGTAGTAAGACTTATGTAAACTTAAATACTGGAGTTGCTTATTTCAATCAAATAGAAAAGAGAAAGTCTATTAGTGCTGGAATAGGACTGTTTAACATTACTAAACCTGATCAAAGTTTTTATAATGAAGCTGATGTAAAGTTAGATAGAAGACTAGTTGTTCATGCGAATGCAGAATGGAAAGTAAGTGATAAAATAAATGTTTTACCAAGCCTTTTGTATATGAGACAAGGAAAATATTCAGAGTTTAATTTTGGTGGGTCTGCCAAGTACATTTTGACTGATTTTATTGGATTGTATCGTACTGTTTGGTTAGGAATGTATTATCGTAATCAGGATGCTGGATTTGTAACTGCAGGGATGGATTATGACAATTGGAAAGTAGGGTTAAGTTATGATATTAATACGTCATCTTTAGTGACTGCAAGTCGGAGAAGAGGAGGACTAGAGTTAGCCGTTATTTACATTATAAATAAAACTCCGTTTAAAAGAGTTCAACATAGAGTTTGCCCTGATTATATATAAATAATGCTTGTATTTGGTCATACAATCGAAGAGTTAGATGTTGTTGATTCTACCAACAACTATTTAATAGAAAAGTCAAAAAGAGAACGTGTTTTTGAAGGGAAGGTTGTATTTGCTCACTTTCAAACAAATGGAAAAGGACAAAGAGCATCTACTTGGGAGTCTTCTCCTGGTGAAAATTTGATGTGTTCTATTTTTGCATTACCAAACTTCTTAAGCGGAGATAACTTTTTCTTGCTGAGTAAAGCAATTGCTATCGCAATAAAAGAAGTAGTAGAAGAAATTTGTATTACTGATTCGGTAGAAGTAAAATGGCCTAATGATATTTATGTCAACCGAAAAAAAATAGGAGGAATTTTGATTGAAAATCAATTTAAAGGAAACTCAGTTAAACAAGCTGTAATTGGTTTAGGGTTGAACGTAAATCAAACTAACTTTGAAAACTCGAATGCAACGAGTCTTAGACTATTGACAAGTAACCAGTTCAAGGTAAAACAAATTCTAAATTCAATTCTTCAACGTTTTGAGTATTATTATTTGAACCTAAAATGGTCTAAACCTCAAGAATTAGAAGAGAATTACTTAGCTAGTTTGATGAATTACAAACAAATAGGAGAATACTTAATTGAAAACAACTCTATACAAGGAACCATAAAAAACGTTCTTAATAATGGCTTATTAGAGATGGAAATTAACCATAAACTAGAAAGCTTTCAGTTTAAAGAAATACAGTTTAAGTTATAATTCTTCTTAGGTTAAACAAAATCTGTCTTCTTAGCTAGTTTATTCTTCAGTACCTTAACTTGGTTATCTACCTCTTCTTTATTCCACTTAAAATACTTCGTTGCTATGGGTAAAACAAGGTCTAACTCTGTAAGGACGCACAATGGATCGAAATTTAGCTTTCCAGTTCGTCGGTTAAAGAAATCTTCTAGGGTACAAATTCCTTCATAATTTAGAGCAAACCACATTTCAGACTCTACTATGTTAGCTTTCTTTTTAGAAACAAAATTATCTAGAATGACTTCAGTTTGTTTTCCATAATTACGGACTAAATATTCAGCTTTAGCTTCGTCAATTTTTGCTGTTCTTAATTTAGTCTTCACATTATTAATGTACTGAAAAACTTCTTCAGGATTTTTAAAATCACCTCCGTTGATTACAATGGTGTCTGTTTTACAAGGGTTTTTAGCACCAATTTCTTTACTAACTAAATCAACAATCTTCTTAGCCATTAGTCGGTAACCTGTCAGTTTACCCCCTGTAATGGTGATTAATCCAGAGTCAGAAATAAAAACTTCATCCTTCCTCGATAATTCAGAAGGATCTTTACCTTCTTCATGTATTAATGGTCGTAAGCCTGACCAAGAAGAGATCACATCATTAACCGTTAAGTCTACCTTAGGGAATAGATTGTTAATTGCTTTTAATAAGTAATCAACATCCTCTAAAGTAACATTAGGTTCCTCTAGTTTTGCGTTGTAATTTGTATCTGTAGTTCCTACATAAGTAACCCCTAAACGCGGGATAGCAAAAATCATTCTACCGCCTGCAACATCAAAATAAGTACTTTGGTTTAAAGGAAATTTCTTTTTTGGAAAAACTAAATGAACTCCTTTTGTTAAGTGTAAACGTTTTTCCGTTAACGACTTGTCTTTTTTTCGTATAATGTCACACCATGGTCCAGCAGCATTCACTATCTTTTTAGCTTTGACCTCAAAAACTTCTTCATTTAATAAATCATTACAAATGACCCCACTATTCTTATCGTCTTCATAAGTCAACTCAGAAACTTCACAATAGTTTAAAGAAAGAGCACCATAAGAATATGCTGTTTTTAAAACTTCAAGAGTAAGTCGAGCATCATCTGTTCGGTATTCAGCATAATAACCACCACCCAATAAGATGTCATTTCTCAATAATGGTTCTTTCGCTAAAGTTGTTTCTTTTGAAAGCATTTTACGTTTATCTTTTCCTTTTACACCTGCCAAACGATCGTAAAACCATAAAGCAATATTAGTCGAAAACTTACCTAAGCTTCCTCCCTTTATCAATGGGAGTAACATTTTTTCAGGAACAACTAAGTGAGGTGCATTTTTGTATGCAATAGCACGCTCTTTACCAACATCACTTACTAGTTTTATCTCTAGCTGTTTTAAGTAGCGTAAACCACCGTGTATTAGCTTGGTAGATCGACTACTCGTTCCGGCTGCATAATCTTGTTTTTCAATTACAGCAACACTTAGACCTCTACTAGCAGCGTCTAATGCAATTCCTGCTCCAGTTATTCCTCCTCCTATTACTATGATGTCAAACTCCTTTGTTTTTAAAGTCGTTTTTATTTCTTCTCTTTTAGAGTAATTGAACTTATTATGTTTTAATCCTTCCATTTGTTAATTTGATTAGCCAATTTTAGAGTTGGCCGATAAGCTATTATAGCTAAATTATATTTTTAAACCTGATTAATAGGTTTACTATCTTATTCACTGATTGACTCATCATTCTCTACCCAATTCATTGAACGTTTAACTGCTTTTTGCCACAGTTTATACTTCTTCTCTACTTTTTCTTGTGGCATTGCTTGTGTAAATGTTTTGTCTACTTTTTTTAATGTCTTTAATTCGTCGAACGTCCAGAATCCTGTGTTTATTCCAGCCATAAAAGCAGCTCCAAGTGCCGTAGATTCTATTGTTTTCGGT
>JAGXIB010000071.1 GCA_024635865.1 Flavobacteriales bacterium | reverse complement strand
TTTTCCAGTTTCATATATTACAGTTATCTCATTAGAGAGAATATCATTCTTACTGTCGTCTAATGTTTTAATATAATAAGTAGTTTTTTGACCAAGTAAAGCTAAAGAATCAGTAAAGTAGCTAGTTGTATCATTCCAATTAGTTATATTTCTCTCATTACCTAAGTTGTCTCTTGCAATTAATTGACTACTTTTTATATCTTCACTAGTTGAATTTATCCATCCTAATAACATTCCATTAGCTTTTGATTCATACAAATTAAACAAACAAGCTACAGGAGGAATAGTGTCTGGCTTTATTAACTTAACTTCTTTACTATGAATAGAATTGTTGTAATTTAAATCTACAGCTGCAACTCTGTAATAAATAGAAGAAGTTAAATTGTTCAAAGGAATAGTATCTAAATATAAATTAGTGTCTGCAAAATACTTGGTCACTTCTACAAACTCTTCTTTCATCGAATTACTTTTAAAAACTCTATACCCTCTGATATCATCTTCAGTGTTTTTATCCCAGTCTAATGTTACAACTCCATTGCTATCTACAATTCCAGAAAGGTTTTGAGGTTGAGCTGGAGGTATTTGATCTAAAGTAAAAAAGTACCTTGTAAACGAATAAACAGTATCATTCTCTATAGAGATAGCTCCAACCTTATAGTAGTTTCTGTCTCCACTAGACAATTCGCTTTGTAATGAAAAGTTATAACTATTTGATTCCGCCTTTGAAACTCCAACTTCTTTAAAATCTTCATGCATTTTCTTAGACTTTAATAAGACAAAACTTTTTAGATACTTAATATCCGAAATTGATGTCACTTCATATTTACCAGTTACTATTCTTTCAAATTTATTAGCATAAATGGTGTCTATTTTTACTATCCCCTTTAAAATATGCTTCATGGATATTTTTAAAGTATTACTCGTTTCTCCAATTTCCGCAAAATGATTTATTCCTTTTACTCTATACCAATAAGTATTTCCTTCTTCTACAGTTTGATCTATATAATCTATCTCCTTTTTATCTGGTTCATCTGATGATTTAAAGAAAATATAAGGTGTTTCTGTAATTCTCTTATAATTGATTGAATCTTCTGAACGCTCTATCCAATAGGCAGAATAATCTATCTCTAATGTTTCTGCCTCCCATTTTAAATATGCTGTTTTTCTTTTATGATCCGCCTCTCCTTCTAAATTAGTTAATTCTTTCGAGCGACTTAATTTATCAGAATTAATACTTAAACTAAGTGATTTAACACCTTTATAATTTAGTTTTAAACGATATTTATATTCCGTACCTTTCTTTATCTTAGTATCTATAAAACTCAGGTTTAACAACTTAGAAAGTACTTTGTTACTACTGCTAGCTAATAATAGCACTCCAAACGTATAATTATCTTCCGATGTACTTAATGAGGACGACGAAATATAACCATCTATCATTTGTTGAAAATTTTGTGACTCCTTATTTTCTAAAGTAATGGACTTATCAAAAGGCTTAACTACGAATGTCTCTAAATTTCCTGAACCATCAGTTCTTTCAATGGTATAACCATACTTTAATCCTTTTTTTAACAATCTTGGTGTCATTGGAGCCCAACGGAGTAAAACAGTATCTTTTTTAACAAAAGAAAGGAAAGCTAAACTTTCACTTTTAGCGCTTTGAGCGTTAACAAATACTGAAATTAGCAATACAAAAATTAATACTAAACTTTTCTTCATCATCCTTGTATTATTGTGCAATCATTTCCAAATTCAAAATCAAAGTTCAAGTTTACATTAAAAAGGCTTAGTACTCTTGCTCTTAAAGCTACGGCTCCATTAACAAAAGTTGGTTTAGGTAACTTTCCTTGTAATAATAAAGCTGCACTAGCTTCCAACAGTTTAATGTCAAAATCATTACCAAAAGCTCTACCTGTTACGCCCATATTTAGCATAAAGTAAGAATATAATTGACCATTCAAATACCAACCTTTTAACCCTATCTGATCTGAACTTCCTGAACAATGTGCATTTGGTCCATAATTAAATAACGTCATATCAAAACCTGCTCCTGCACTACCCATTCCATAAACAGAATATTTATCGTCATTAATGCCTATTCTTTTATCAAATGAAACATTAAAATTCATACCAGTAGCTATACCATCTCCTAAAACAATAGCAGCATCGTCTCTTTGACTTCCTAAATTTGCATTTTGAAAAATTTGTTGAACTTGATAAGGAGGAGCAGGCATAGGAGGTAAATTTTGTCCTAACATCAAATAAGCATTTACTGTTGCCAAATTAGCTACATTTAGACTTGCAGGGTTGGTAGGTGTGCCTAATTTTATAAACCACTCTTCTGGACTAATATAAATTTGAGACCATAAACTTCCAGATAATGTACCTGAAAATTGAGCAATACAACTAGCTTGTGCATCTAATATCTTTTCGACATTATCATATAGAATAGAGACAGTTCCTTTTACATATTTACTTGCATTTTTTCGTTCATTTCTTTTAACCATCATATAAGCATCTCCAATAAGGGCAATCTCACTTAACCCTCCATTAGCATTAAATACTATACTAAATAATACATCTCCATTAAATGCTTTCTCATTTGTGATATATTTCAACCCTACGCCTGCTCTAAAAGCTAAGCCTGTATTAGCATCTGGAATATAAACTTGTGAACTCCCATCTAAAGTAGCTGTTCCATTTGATATTTGAGTTATCATTTGACTGGTAGAAGTTTGCCCTACCATGTGTTTAGAAATACCCCCCATCAAACTCGTTAGTGCTACTTGACCACAAGGTATATTAACAGGAACAGAAGCATCAACAAAAAAATACTTATAGTCATCCTTTTTCCCAAATGCACAACCTAAATACAAAGGAGGATCTATTACATCTTCTATTCTAAATGATAATTGACCATAAAATCCATTACCATATACAGGATCATTCTTATTTAATGAAATCATACCATCTAATTCAAAAGCATTAGTATGAACCTCTAAATGAATCGTATTTACAGTTAATTTATCAAACTCAAATCTTAATTTTTGAGGCATTGCACTCCCATATAAATCATATTGAACTTCAGAAGTTGTTTTAGAGTAAACCCTTAAACTTGTTCCACAAGAAAAAGAATTACCATCTCCACTTGTACTATTCTGTCCTGATAAATTCAGAGCTACGTCCGCTCCTAAAACAACTTGACCTTGATCTATACCAAATAAAATATTAGATACTGAGATAGGAAACTTAGATAAATTATTTGAAGCATCATCAGATGTTAAAGAAAATAACCCATTTGTAATATATGGAGCCTCTGTTACTAATGTAACTTGCTCAAAACCTACTCCTTTTAGTTTAAATACAGATTCAGTTAATTCTAAATTTCCGTTTAACGTTAAAGTAGGTTTAAATTCTCCTTCTATTTTTTGAACATTTATATTTGATGAAGGATATAATTCTAAAGTAGATTTAAAACAGTTCATGGTAACTGACTCATCAGCAGAAATAGTAAAATTATAATTTACTTCTTCTGATGTTTCACTTGAGGTAACCAAAGCATCATACATTAGAGTTGTTTCATCTAATGCCGGAATATCAACCCCGCCTTTCAACTGTCCTCCTGTTATTTGGTTTACTGTTAACTGCACCTCTAACTTATTAATAGAAAACCCCCAACCATTAATATCACTTTCTTTAGTTGTGTATAAATTTAATGCCCCAAACCGACCTGATACTCCTGCATCATCGATTAACATATCTTGAGCGTAAATACTTGTAGGTTGCCCTCCTTTTTCTAATTCAGAAGGTAACTTAACAGTAAAACTTTTCAAATAAAACCCTCTCCAATCGGGAGTATTAGCTCCATCATACCCAACGGGAATTACCATGGAAGGAGGGTTATTAAAGTCACTTAAGTCCACATAAGCTTGATCAATTGTAAAAACGAATCCTTTTCCTCCTCTTATTTGAAATGGAGAAAAATTAACCTCAGCCATAATATTCTGAACATCATTGACATGTACTTCAAACTCAGCGGTAACTAAACTATCTGTTGAAGAACTGTCTGGAACTAAGATTCCATCTGAAAAATTAAAGATTCCATTCAAGTTAACAGATTCAAAGCCATTACACCCCCATTCTACATAGTTCTTACCATTACTTCCAGGAAGGAATAACTCAGTATTAGGCCCCATAGAAATGTGGTGATCACTTACCAACTGGAGTTTTGCTTGTTCACCTCCCAAAACTCCTTTAGGATTAAATTTTATATGTTTTGCAGCAAAAGCTATTTTCTCATCAGAATCGGGTAATTCCATAGCCATATAAGCATCAAAGTATGCCCCTTCTGGAGTAAACTCTGCACTATCTATTGCTATGATATACTTTCTACCTCCTATTTCTTTTACTAAACCAATTGGTAGACTAGGCAAACTATCTGGATTTAAATTCCCTACTTGCTTACTAGGATCACTTACAGACTCATTTAAAGCATAAATCTTACTTATTAAGTCCGATTCTTGAGAAAGAATTGGATTGCTTAAAAATAAATTTACCAATACAAAAAGTATGAAAAACTTTCTTATTTGATTAAAATTACTATTTTTGGGGATAGTCAGACTACTCATCTACTCTTAAATTTATGCCAAATATAATAAAACCCCTTTATTATCTACTTTTAATTATTGGAATTACTCAAAATTTATACTCCCAAGTATTATTTCATACAAATTTCACTCCAACTCCTGGTGCAAAAATAAATGACATTGCTAACGTTTATGCAAATGATATAAATGAACAAACTTATTTAATTGTTGGGGACTTTACTTCTGTAAATGGCAATTCTTCGAATGGGTTAGCTTTTATTAGAAAAGATGATTATCAAGTTACTGCACCACCAAGGTTTGATTCTGTTTTAAGTGCCAACTTTACACAAGGTTCTGAAATTAAAACAGCTCAATATTATAAAAAAACAATTTCAAACAACGGAGGTGGTTTAGACACAGTAGAATACATTTTTATTTGTGGTACTTTTCAAGAAGTGGAGGGAAACATACATGTAGGTCTATGCTTGTTTAAAAGTATCAATAACAGTTCATTTTTGTTAGATAGTTGGGATGCTGATTTAGGTTGGAATGCAAACTTCAATGTTAATAGTTCTGTAATTAAAAACGATTCCTTATTCATAAGTGGTCATTTTTTTTGGACCGAGAATGGTACTTATGATCCTAACGGCTTAAATAGTTTTGCTGTGTTTGACCTAGCTACTTTTACTGGTTCAGATTTTGGTCTAGTTTATAACTCAAATTTAAATTCTTCGACCTTGGATCCGATTGAAATAAAAAATGTAAATAACAATATTATCAGTAATAATTATGTTGGTTCTGGAAGCATTAATAGAAATATTATTTCTTTTAATAACTTCACTCCTGTATCTATCCCATACCCTTTAGAACAACAACAATTTAACATTTCTAACTTTACAGACTCTACTTACATAGTAAACTATGCTAATTACGGAAATACCCCCTCGCTTGTAGGTCGTAATTTAGCAGAAGTAAGAAAATTAAATGGTCAATCAATATCAAACAGTATTTGGTATAATGATAATCAATGGAATCCTTATATGATTAGTATGTCTCCAAAATATAAAAATAACTTATATTTTTTTGGTGAGTACTTTTTAACTCAAACCAATAATTTAAATTCAAATAAAAAATTGTGGTCTCGAAATATAAACGATTCCAATGACGTTTTTTTTGCTTCTTATAAACACTCTTATATCCCAAATGGTAAAATCAACATTATAGAGAACAAAATGTTTTTGATAACAGACGCAGATTCTATTAATAATACAAAAGTTAATGGCTTAGCTATATTTTGTTTAGAACCTATGGATGTTGAGTTTCTTTCAGATTTTGATACTACTGTTTGCGCTGGTCAAGATAGCATATTATACGCTGTTGATTCTGTAGGGTTTGCGACTAGTTTCAAATGGGAATATAGTGGAACAGGAATGATTATACATCAAAATAGTGGAACACAACCTTTAGATACTTTAACACCAACAAGTTCACACATAACTGGAGATTCTATTTATGTGAAATTTGGATCTGATTTTACACCAGGAACTTTAAAAATAACTGCATTAAGTGAATGTGGAGAACCTTCTAAGCCATACTCTGTAAATATAATATCGAACCCTTTGCCTCAAGTTTATGCTGGATTAGATACTACTTTAAACTGTGTACGAGATACTGTAATTTTAATTGGTTCTTCAATTACCTCAAATGTTACTTACAAATGGAATCCTTTTAGCTTTCCATCAACTATAGGGACTAACGACACTATTACTAACAATGGAGAGTATATTTTTGAAGTAAAAGATTCAATAGGTTGTACTAACTACGATACTGTTTTAGTAACAATGGACACCATTGCTCCAGTTGCTAATCCGATTACAGAGCCTGATTTTATTACTTGTGCAATTAGTTCAAGAGTTTTTACTGGGACCACGGTTAATCCAGCTAGTACTGATTCTATTTATTGGAGATTAGACACTAACTACTTTAGCAATCCTATTACAGCTTCTCAACCTGGTGGAACTTATCACCTAATAGCTTTGAATAAAATAAATGGATGTGCTGATAGTTCTCAAAATGTAATGCTAAATGATAGTTCCAACCCTCCAAATATTCAAATACAGGGTTATCCAAATATATATTCAACGATAGGCTCTATAGAAACTATAACATGTAGCAACGATACATTAAACCTAATAACAGTGACATCAACTCCTAATACTGTTATCAATTGGACCAGTGCAGATAGTTCGCAATTATATGGGTCGCAACTTGAAATTACTGAAGCAGGAACTTATTACATTAAAGCTATTAATACAGACAATGGATGTCCAGCTTATAAAAGCATCATTATAGATATTGACACTATAAAACCTTTAACTTCAATTACTCCAATGACATTTACAGAATTGAGCTGCTCCCTAGATTCGCTAACATTAATTGGAGGCAGTCCTAGTTCCAGTACAAATTCGCATTGGACAGGGCCTAATAATTATGTTGCTCCTAATTCGGCTATTATTAATACCCCAGGAACTTACTATATAAATGTAAATGATATAAATAATGGATGTACAAATATTGATAGTATAACGATTGAATACAACCCTAAAATTTTAGTTTCTATTGGGAACGATACTGTTGCTTGTAACCAAGAAAGTGTTATGATAAGTTCATCTTATATTGGAGCTAATATAACAGGATTAAATTACAGTTGGAATAATGGATCAGTTAATACTACAGCATCCTACACAGCTGGAATAGACTCATTAATAATCCTTGAATTAACAGGAGATAATTCTTGTTATGGAACAGATACTTTAGTTTTAACAATACCTCCTACTCCAGAGGTCTCAATTAGTAGTTTTAAGCCTTGTGGAGCTGGTACCGATGGACAAATAGTAGTTACTCCCACAAGTGGATGGACACCATTCACGTACTCGATTGATAATGGAGTTAATTTTCAGAATTCGGGAGTATTTAATAATTTAGCTTATGGAAACTATATTATAACGGTACAAGATTCATTAAATTGTATTTATGACTTCTCTACCGCTATTAATGAGAATAGTAACTTACCAACTCCATTGTTTTTAGTTCAGACCTATAACTTTAGTTCTGATACTGTGATATTGGTAGATGTGAGTTCGCCACCAACAGACAGTAGCTCTTGGATTTTCCCGTCAGGGATTCAGGTAATAGACTATAATAGTTTAGCGCCCGTAATAGTGTTACCAGATACTGGCAGCTTTGACGTTACTATGAAAGGGTATTATGGCGCTTGTAATGTTGATATTACAAAAACTGTCTATGCTATAGATTATGATTCTACTTTTGCAACTTCTAGTAATGCCAATGGAATAAAATCTATGCAACTCTACCCTAACCCAAATACTGGAAACTTTAATATAGAAATTGAATTCTTTAAAAAACAACAAGCAGCTATTACCATTCAAGATGTGAGTGGTAATGGTTACTTCTTTTCTCAATATGGAGAAGTTGATGAAATTAACGAATACATTTCTTTAACAAATGCTATCAATGGAACTTACATTTTAAAAATTGTTTCAGAATTTGATAGTCGTTACATTACTTTTATCATTACCCAATAAAAAGAAATGAAATATACTAAAAACCCTTATATTTTATTGATCCTTTTTATGCCTTTATTTTTATCTGCTCAGAATTTAGATAAGGTTGGTAAAAAAGACATGGTAAAAGTATCTGGAGGAATGAATTTAAACACTATCACTTATGCTTCTAATGGAACAAGTTATGCTGGTAGGGATCCTTTTACTTGGTTTGCTTCTGGAAATGTAAATATTTCTATTTTAGATATATCTTTACCTTTTACCTACACCTTCTCCAATCGCGTTGGAAAATTCACTCAACCCTACAATCAAGTTGCTTTTCACCCTAAATATAAAAGTATCCAAGGACACTTTGGAATAACAAGTATGAGTTTCTCTCCATATACCCTTTCTGGACATACTTTTGCCGGTGGTGGTTTAGATATAAATAAAGGAAAGTTTAAAATCAGCCTAATGGGAGGCAGATTAAACAAAGCTGTAGATTATGATCCTATACTCAACAACATAAACGATATTACCTATAAGCGTTATGGATATGGTATTAAAACAGAGTTTACTGAAAAAAAATATAGTTTAAACGCTATTTTATTTAAGGCAACAGATGTTTCCAACTCTTTAAATTTAATACCAACGAATACAGAAATAAAACCACAAGATAATCTTGTTTTTAGCTTAGGGGGTAAAACAACTATTGTAAAAAACTTAACTATAAATGGTGAATTTGCTCTTTCTGGCTTAACTCAAAGCACGTTGAATTTAAATTCTTATGAAGGAACTCAAAATGCTGGCTTTATTCATCCACTGATTAACGGAAACGAAACAACTGACTTTTATAAAGCCTATAAAACCTCTATTAGTTATCAAATGAAAGCAGCAAGTGTAGCATTTAACTTTGAACACATCGACCCGAATTATAAAACGCTTGGAGGCTATTTTTTTAATAATGACTTAGAAAATTATACATTAGCTCCTTCTTTTAAATTATTAAAAGGAAAAATGAATTTAGGCTTGAATGGAGGGTTTCAAAAAAACAATTTAGCTGCAGATAAAGCTGCAACAACTAAACGCTGGATTGGTAGTACTAACATCAGCTATGTTCCTGTTCAAAAAATAGCTTTAAATGCTTCCTACTCTAACTTTAGTACCTTTACTCGAAACAGACCTACTTCTGATCCTTTTTATTATGCTATTGCAGATACATTAAATTTTTATCAGTTATCTCAAAATGCTTCCGCTAGCATCATGCTCCAAACGGGAAAAAAAGATAAAAATAATTCAGGAAGTATTCAAGCTTTATACAACTTTCAGGAAAGTAGTAGTGTAAACGGGGCTATACAAAACGCTTCTGCTTTTGGAATTAATGTTAATGCAGAAGGTGTTCCCTCTTATGTTCATTCTGGTAACCTAGCATATACAAGCAACTTTAAGAAAGAGAATTTAAGTGCTACAATTGGTTCTAATGTAAATCAAACGATTTTTCTAGATCAAAACTCATTATTTATTGGACCATCATTAACTTTGCAAAAGAAATTAAAGAAAAAAATTAGTTTAAGTGGAGGGAGTACTTATAATAGACAGTACAAAAACACCACTTTAGTTAGTAATGTTTTTAATCATAGAGTCAGTGCTAGTTATGCCTTAAAAATGAAAAACGAAAAACAAGGAAGTATGAACTTTTCGTTGAATGGCAACTGGATGACTAAACTTCCTACTGTTGCTTCCGAAACAAAATTTAACGAATTAAATATTTTTGCAAACCTAGGTTATAGATTTTAAGCATGAAAAACAAAACAATACATCTAATTTTAATTGCGCTATTTATCGTAGTTAATAGCTTTATTTATGGGCAAAAATTAAAAAGTAAAGGTTTCTATTTCCCTTACATAGCACCACCAACGAGTACAACAACTATAAATAAAAACTTTGTGTGGTCTGTAGCCGATAGAAGAATTGATGACAAAGGGAACTTAAAATGTCATATTGCTACCAGTAAATCTGCTGACTATGATTTTATTAATAAGTTTTACAGTCGATTGTTAGATCGCATCCCTCAATTTACTTGTAAGAAAAACTCGTTGCCCACTAGAAATAAATATGACATCTATTATCTTAATGATAGAGGTTTTTTCGTTTATAAAGACACCATTACTAAAGATACAGCTATAGGAGGTCTAATTGGTCCTTTCTCTAACATAAAAATTGAAGTTCAGCCACTAAACATTGTAAAAAAAAACATTAATAGAAAAGAAAAAATAAGCAATGTGCCTTCTGCTGCAACTGCACTTAGCTACGATTTCATCTTTACATTGGATCGTTCTTTCGTATTTTTTGAAAGTATGAACAAAGAACGTCTAAGAAACGATGATTTAACTAGAAAAACCACCTTTAAATATAATTTCCCTAGAGATTATAAAAATAAAAACTTAATTATACCACCTGGATATCTTACAACAGGAGAATTAGAGCAAAACTATTTAAAATTTAGAACTGTCTTTATGAATCAAGTAAAAGAACTCATACTCAAACAATGGATTAAGCAAAGTTTAGGCATGATTGTATCTAATTATAGTGAATCTAGAAAAGCATATCCTCCTACCCTTTTTTATATTAAAGATAAAAAAGAACGATATACTGACCTTACGCTTGCCTTCGAAAAAATGAGAGAAATAGAAGCGTTGACTGAAGCGAATAATAAATTAAAAAATAAAGAGAACTGGCATTCTCCAGCAATTCAAAAGTTAGCAATGGAGTGTGAAGAAATTTGGAGAAAAAGACTAAAAGAAGAAGAGAAGTTAGATGCAATGGGTAATGATGGGAATTTGAATGAAGACCAGTTTTATGGAATTACTAAAAATTGGCTTTGGGCTAAGTTTATTTTAAATGACCATGAAAAAGTAATCGAAACCATTAAAAAACTGAAAGAAATTGATAATAAGGCAATACAAAGATTATATTTAAACCAATTTTTAGCTATGGCTAATGATTATAAATTAAGATATGACATTAACGCTAAAAAATACGGATGGTCTGAATAACAATAACCAATTTAATATTAAATAGTTAAAAAGCAAACATTGACAACAAAAATAATACATACATTAATCGCACTTCTATTTTGGGCAGGAACAATCGCCCAAAACTACCCTGTGCAAGTATTTTTGCAAGTATCTCCCCCACATACGAGTTATTTACCAGACTACGCCGACCCTACAAGTGAAAAATTAAAAGTTTTTATAACACTAACCGATTTAACTGTTCCTGCTTACGATGTAAAAGTTCGTTTTAAGCTGCAAGGAAATGGTTATTCGATAGAAAACCCTACTTTTCTTAACCTCCCTCCTATTACCATTACTCCTGGAGTACCTTACGAACTAAGTGGAGCAGCTTTAGCTAGTTATTTAAGTACACAAAATCTAGTTTTCTCTGGTGTTAATGCACAAGATTATGAAAACAGAAAAGTATTGCCAGAAGGACCATGTAATATTTGCGTTGAATTATATGACTATAACAGTCCTAATTTAACTCCACTGAGTAATCCTTCTTGTACGAATGTGTGGTTCTCTATGTATGACCCTCCCTACTTAAATACGCCTTTTTGTGGTTCTGAAGTAATGACTTCTACGCCTCAACAATTGGTATTTAGTTGGACTCCTTTGAATATGAATTCTACTTTTTCGATAAACTCTACTGAATACGTTTTTGAGTTATTTGAAAAACGACCTGTAGAGGCTGATCCAAATGTAGTGGTAAATAGTACGCTTCCAATTTTTATGCAAATCACTAATCAGCCTTTTGTAAACTATGGAATAACAGAACCTCAATTACAAATTGGGAAACAATATGTTTGGAGAGTGCAAGTAAGAGACAACTCGGGTAGAGATTACTTTAAAAACCAAGGTTTAAGCCAAGTATGTACATTTACCTATGGGAATTTAGCGGCCGATTTATTCGAAGGAGTAGAATTCAACCTACAAGCCAACGGTACAGGGGTAAGACAAGGTTATGCTTGGTGGGCTCCTAATGGCCTTTTTAACAACTATGTTCTGGAAGTTCGTAAAACAGGTAATAATAGTTATAGATGGTTCCCTTACAAATCTAGTAACCCCAACACAAAAATAAATTCATTAGAACCAGAAACCGAGTACGAATCTAGAGTTCGTGGTGTGGTTGGTACAGACTCTTCCGACTGGAGTGAAACTGTTCTGTTTACAACACAGCCCGCTACCAATTATGCTTGTGGAACAACTGTTCTTCCTGCGACTCAAAACACTATAATTCCTTATAAAAATGCGATAAAAGGCATGGTGTTTACTGTTGGCCAGTTCGATATGATGGTGACTAGCATTACTCCTTTACAAGAAGATGGACACTATGTTGGTGCTGGAAAAATAACCATTCCTTTTATGCTTACCAACCTTAACGTTAGTTTTGAAGATATTTTGGTAGACGAAAATCTTGCAGTACGCTCTGGAAAAGTAGAAACAATTACAAAAGGAATTGACAATTGGTTAGAAGCTATTGACATTGATAAAGCAAAGTTAAATCCAACACATATAGATGGATCCATAGATTCGGTTTACTTTATTAATGATTCTACAGCATTAGTTCAATTTGGAGACCAACAATTTATTATCGACTCGTTTCCTGCTGCGATTTATGACAACGCTGGGAATGTTTATTATGTTTTTGAAGATGGGACAATTATCCCTGAATTTGAAGGTACAATAAGCGAAGATAATTTGACTGCTTCCGATTCGTTGCATATAGTATTTAAACGTTATACTCAAGAAAAGTATGGTTTTGATGCCTTTGAAAATGGACTTTGGGTAGAAAGTTACGAAACGATAAACTTAAGCGACGGCACAAATTATTTTGTCCCCTACAAATCCATTTTAGAAAATGATACCGACCACGTTTTGGCAATTGTACGTTCTAAAGCAGGTTTAACGTTAGATAGCATTAGCTTTAACTGTTTAGACGGGAGAGCATTAACTCACGAAAAACTAAACGACAGTACTTATAAAATTACGTTAGACCAATTTGATACCGAAGAAGAAGCCGTTTATGCTTTTTGGAGAGGAAACAAAATGGGAAAACTAAATGTAAGAGCTTATGAAACATTAGAAAAAGAAGTGGTACTTGTTCCTGTAAACGGAGCAACAATTGGAGATCAAGCAAACATAACAACCCTTTTGAATCAAAAATACAAACAAGCAGCTGTAAACTGGTCGGTTACCATAGATTCTAACTTTACTAACACTACTTGGGATGCTAACAACGACGGAACTTTAGCTAATGCCGATGCAACATTAATGACAAAGTACAGTAGCGAAATGCGAGCATTGAGAGATGCCTATTTAGATATACATCCAGACTTTGACAAAAAGAAAACACTTTTATTTGTTGTTTCAAACTTTGAAAGCAGCAGTACACAAGGCTATATGGTTCGTGGAAAAGGATTAGGTTTTTTAGCTTCGAACCCAGATGTAAAAACTATTGCCCACGAACTAGGACATGGAGCTTTTGGTCTATACCACACCTTCCCTACCCCACCACAAGGAAGTACCAATAACTTATTGGATTATTCTAACAACGCCAAACTAAACAAATACCAATGGGAGAAAATTCATAACTGGTCGCCTCGATTGAGTTTTATGGATAGTGAAGAGGATGGGGCTTTGACCAATACATTTTTTTATACCATAAGTGACGCAACAAGTAATATTCTAACCGATATTCCTGCTAGCTCAGTTTCTTCTGAAAATATTTTTAAATTAGAAAACGGTTTATATTTTAAGTTCTCACAGAGTAACTTAGATAACATTCAAATTATCCATTTAAATAATAGTGGAATTATAGAAAAACTCACTATTGACAATGAGCCATACGCTCCTTCACTTAATAGTTGCCAAATAGAATATTCAACTCAAAGTACAGCAGGATTTGAAATGGTAAATGAATTTAAGCGAGTCAACTTTTTATGTCAATCTGAAGCCTGCAATAATAAAAGGAGTTACAAACTTGTTCTATCAAATAATGAATATATAACTGTACTAGATAATTTAAATGAAGATTTTGAAGAAATAGAATTTATATGTAATATTACAAACAATGGGACTTTGATGCTAACTACTGGCTTTGAACCTGTAACTTCTACTCTGATTAAAACAGAATACCCTTGTCCATCTTCAGTACCTAGCAGTATGCTTTGCGACAATCCTGATTTTGACGTAATATCAACCTATCTACAAGATGATTTCTCAGCTATTAAAGCTAAGATGACAGAGGTTGTTAATAATACTTCGTTAGTGACTAGATATCTAAACTACCCTAGTACAGATTTGGTAAGTAATAACAAAGAATTTAAAGTTTTTGTAGAAAAACAAAAGTACTTAAGAGAATTAAGAGACTATTATGTCCCCATAGTTATTATTTTTAAATCTAGTCAAGCAGATGCGCTTTACTCTAAAGAAGCTTTAAATAGCTTAGCCATGAATCTAGTAAACGAAAGTGATTTTTCAAACAAAACTGTTATTCTACATTTAATAAATAGTAATTCTTATGAAAATCAATCTTTTCTTGGGTTTAGCAACGAAAATATTACTTGTAGTGGATACAGCTATGCTATTAGCGACCCTAGTTATATGGGAACAGGTTGGACAAACTCTACAACAGATAACCAATGGTCAGCTTTAGAAAGTATGCAATTAGCATATAGATATTTAAAAAAGCCATATCATATTCATGTAGCTTTTGAAAGCTTAGATGGATTTAGTAATGTAATCAATTCTAATATTGATGATATTAACTTACCTGATGTAGCAGAATTTCCTTTTGTTGCCAAAGCCTACTATTTTGAATCTGACATTATTACTAGCTACAAAAATAGCAAAACAAAAGCCAATCAATATGCCGATGTTTGTATTTACAATGGATCATTAGATCCATATTCAATGTCTTTTTATAAAAGAGTATACGACCAAGTAGTTTTCAATAATATGAGTCGTATCGACGCCTTGAATGAGTTAAAAAACTGGATAAATTATGATAACAGTAATCTTCATTTAACCAATGCAACATTATTAGTAGATGAACTTTTAATTATAAAATCATTATATAATACAAATGACCCAATACCTAATGGAAATGACTTTTCAGGTTGGCATAATGTAGATGTTCAATTTAGTAAATTAAGAGAGAGTGCGCTAATTAACAAAGATAAAGTGATGGCATACAGTAAGAGAGGTAGAGGGACATCTTACTGGTTAAATTTAGGTATCTACCTAGAAGTCGATGATGATATTACACAGACTGACCTCTATGACGAAGTTGAGTTTGGAACAGTTGCAGACCCAATTGTATATGGGGTTATTGATGTTGCTGGTGTAATACCAGGTGTAGATATTTTTGCAGATGGAACTGGTTCTGTCTCTTATACACAT
>JAGXIB010000070.1 GCA_024635865.1 Flavobacteriales bacterium | reverse complement strand
TTAGTTGGAACGTTATAGATTTTAGTTTGTGTTCTCGAAGATTTAGAGCCATTTACAGCATCGTTATCCCAAACCTGAAAATAGTATTCAATTTTACTTCCAGGTTCTAGTGTTAAGGTAGTAAAGTCAAAAAAGTGAAAATACTCTTCTTTATTGTAGGATTTACTAACCGCTAAGTTTTGAGTGACATAGTCAGAAGTTTTATTTTCGTTTACAATTCTATACTTAAACTGTAACCTAGAAAAACCATAATCATCAGCAATAGTACCATTAAAATAGCTTATAAATGGATTAACAGAATCTTTTGTTTCTTGTAGTTTTATAGTAGGGATTTGATCTTTAATTGTAGTAATATAATATGCAATGGAGTCTTTACCAATGGTGTACTTATTTTTTGTAATCACGGTATAGTTTGTATTCTTAAATAATGGAGTGTAAAAATGAAAATCGTTACTATTCAATGGGTTTAACTCTATGAGTGAATCGGGAAAACGAAGAGAGAGATGATCAGTGTTTTTAGTATTAAAATTCCACTTTACTTTAGTTCCTTCAGGAATAATTAAATCACCAACATTTTCTATCGTTTTATCTTGTTCTTGCGTATAAGAAGGGAAATCTAACTGAACATTAAAGTTCATCAATGAAGGATTGGGAATAGTGGTTAATGTGTATGATTTAGATTCAAAACCTTCCGCATTGAATTTAAAATTTTTATCCTCCTGAATTGTTCTAAACGTGTAAGAAAACTCAGTATTATTTATTTTGGTTAATTTTTGCTGTATTCCGTTTACGCTCAAAAAAATTGTACTTGGAATATAATCTCCTTTTACCTTTACTTTTAGTTCAAAATCTTCCTGTTGTATGACTTCTAATTTTTTATTCAGAATAAAAAAATCAAAAGGGGCTGGAACTAAAATTTCTTGACTATGGTTTATCAACCGATCTGTACTTGAGGTAATAATTTTTATATTCCAAAAGGCAATAACACCAAAAATTAGTAAGGGAATAATTAGGTATTTTAGGTACTTTTTATTTTCAGAAAAATCTACTGCTGCATTAAAAGGAACTGGATCTAGTTGGCTTATTCTTTGCTCTATACTTGCATTAATTAAGTGCAATTGGCTTGTTGGAATGTTTTCTGAGTTTTGTGAAAGTTGTAAAGTGTTTAATAGTTTATCTTTTACGTCACCAAAATGATTTCCTACAATATTAGCAGCTTGTTCATAAGAAATAGCATTACCAATTTTATATAAATTAAATAATGGAATTAAAATGTAATAGATTAGAACTCCTAGGGCTAAAGTAAGGTAGGTATAAAACAAAACAGAACGACCTAAAATATCAAACTGAGAAACATATTCTACCAAGATAAATAGAACAAAAAAAGCAACAAGTAAAGTAATACTATAGATTCCTCCTTTAATAAGACGGTTCTTATAATACTTTTTAATAAAAGCATCTAGTTTTTGTATGAGTTGATTTATGTTTTGCACTCTATTTTCTCTACGTAATTTTTATAAAAAAGTTATTATCTAAGCTAACAAATATACAATATTAATCAAACCTTCTATCTGTTAATAAGTTGTACTTAATGTAAAGTATTGAGATAAAAGTTGTTTTATTTGATTATTTTTTTGGAACTTACACTTCTATTAGGTAAAAAGTATTATTATTTTCGAATAGTTTGAAAGTATAAAATTAATAAGTGAAGTATGGAAAATCTTTATATTAAGGCAACAGATTCAACCCCTTATGTAAATTTTAATAGTGAGACAGGAGTCTTTTTACTAGAAGGAAAGTCGGTGCCTGAAAATGCACATGAGTTTTATCAAACTATTTTGAACTGGTTAGATGAGTATGTAGAAAACCCTCATGAAAATACAGTAGTTTCTCTAAAGTTAGACTATTTTAACATTGTTTCTTCTAAGCGTATCCTTTATATTCTATACAAGTTAAATGAATTAATAGAGAAAGGGTATAAGGTTAATTTAGAGTGGTTTTACCATGAGGATGAAGACGACATGTTAGAAGTAGGGCAAGATTTTGCATTCATGGTTAAAATACCTTTTAAATTTACTGAGTATAATCCTTTTGCGATAATTTAGGCTTTTAATGGACTTAATTGTTTTTACAGCACCAAAAAATTTTAAAGGAGAAGCAGAGCTCTTAAATTTTTTTTTACAAGACAATTTTTTAACTCTCCATGTCAGAAAACCAAATTTTTCTGATGATGATTTAAGGCTGTTTTTAGCAAAGATTCATGAGAAATATCATTCCCAATTAATCATACATCAATCCATTCATTTATTAAGTGAGTATAATCTAAAAGGTTTTCACTGTACAAGAGATTTCTTATCAAAATCTGGTAAAAGCATTTTAGAACTTAAAGAAAGATACCCAAATAAAAGCTTTTCTAAAAGTTGTCATTCTTTAGAAGAGCTAACTGCTATCTCAGGTTTTAATTATGTTTTTTTAAGTCCATTTTTTGATAGTATTTCTAAAAAGGACTATCATTCAAAATTTGATTTAAAAGAGGTAACAAAAGTACTAAAGACGAATACTTATAAAATAGTTGCACTTGGAGGTGTGTCATCTTCTAACATTAAAAAAATACAAGAATGTAGGTTTAATGGAATAGGGGTTTTAGGTTCTATTTGGAATAGTTTAGAACCTAAAATAGAATATGAGAAGATTAAAAAAGCTATTCTTTAATTAAATCAAAACCTATATCTTTTCTATAATTTTTACCTTCAAACTCAATTTTATTTACAGAGTTATAAGACTTCGCTAATGCAGTGGGGACATCTTTTCCAAAAGAAGATACAGCCATTACTCGGCCACCATTTGTCACTAAATTATATTCTTTATTTTTTGTCGTTCCAGCATGAAAAACAGTACTATCCACTACATTTTCTAACCCAGTAATGGATTTTCCTTTCTCATAAGCTTCAGGGTAACCTTCGGAAACCATCATAATGGTTGTGGCAGTTCTTGGGTCAATTTCTACATTTCTTTCAGATAGAGTTCCAGAAGCAAGTCCATCAAATAATTCTAACAAGTCAGATTTTAATCGTAACATGACAACTTCTGTCTCAGGGTCTCCTAACCTACAGTTATACTCTATAACGTAAGGATCTTTTTTTACATTTATAATTCCAAAAAAGATAAAACCTGAATAATCAATCCCTTCTTTTTTTAAGCCTTTAATCGTTGGAATAATTACTTGGTTGTCAACCTTGTCTAAGAAATCTTTATTTGCAAAAGTTACAGGAGAAACGGCTCCCATTCCGCCAGTATTTAGACCCGTATCTTTTTCTCCAATTCTTTTATAGTCTTTAGCCTCAGGTAAAATTTTATAAGAAGTTCCATCAGTAATAACAAATACACTCACTTCCTTTCCATCCAAAAACTCTTCTATGACTACTGATTTACTAGCTTCACCAAACTTTCCATTTAACATTGATTTTAACTCAACCATAGCTTCTTCTAGACGCTCTAGAATTAGAACGCCTTTACCAGCCGCTAAACCATCTGCTTTTAATACATAAGGTCCTTTTAGTTTCATTAAAAAAGCGATACCATCATTTATATTTTCTTTAGTTGCCGAAAAATATTTTGCAGTTGGGATGTTGTGTCGCTTCATAAAAGCTTTCGAAAAACTTTTACTACCTTCTAGCTGAGCTCCGGCTTTTTTAGGGCCGACGACACAAATTGAGTTTAACTTCTCATTTGATTCAAAAAAATCATGAATACCATTTACCAAAGGAGCCTCTGGACCAACAACAACAACTTCAATGCTTTTTTCTAGACAGAAATCCCCAATTTGTTCAAAATTGGTAATGTCCAAGTCTACATTGATTCCTTCCTTCTCAGTGCCAGCATTCCCCGGAGCAATAAAAAGTTGCTCTAACTGAGAACTTTGATTTAATTTCCAAGCAATAGCATGTTCTCTTCCTCCAGAACCAATAATTAAAACATTCATTTCGATGATTTTTTACAAAAGTACAAAGAAATGAATAGCGTGAAATGGCTTTTAATTATCAAACAGAGAAAGATTTAAACAATTCACCTAATTTAAAAGTCAATGTTTTTTATCGTATTTAATAAACATTCATAAGGGTCTTCATTTTTTACTTTAGCTAAAAACCATGAATAGAAAGCAGTCTTTTTAATTTCATTATCTACACTTACTACATTCGATTTATTAGTAATCGTTAACAAGTCATTTTCAATAACAGTTGTAGGGTCTTCTATGTATTTTTTAAAAAGTTTTAAGAAATAAACAATGTCTTTGTATTGGGAAAGTTTTGTAAGTTCATTGTTAGCTTTAATTATGCTATTAATCCTACTTAATGCAATATCATCTTTACCCATTTCAAAATGCAACAACATTTCTATGGAGTTCTTTTTAAAGACCCATTCTTGCCCCATTAACTTTATATACCAACCGTCCGAATGATGCATCTGGATTAATAAACGATTGGCAGACCGGTATTGCTTATCGTAGGCATAATAAGTAAGAAGATTTAACTTTAAGTTTAATTCATCTTCCTTTGTTATATTGAGGGGACTATTTAGAAATTCTTCAATAAGGGTAATTGCTTTTTTTATTTGATTTTTTAGAAAGTAAATAGAGGATTTTAATGCTGTTGTTTTTGCGAAATAATGATGATACCGAGCTTGTCCAGATTTATTTAACAGCGCTTCAGTTTCCTTAACATAAACTAAGCAAGCTTCTAACTTTTGATTTCTATACAATGAATGTGAGAGAACGTAAAGTATTCTTAATTGATGTTCTAGGGTATAGACTGAAAAACTTCCTTGTTCTTTTGTTCGATTATAAAGGTCAATAGCAATAGGTTCTAACTCTCTAATGTCTCTATTATATAATAACGAACCTCTAATTAAGTCCAAATAGTTAGCTACCTGTTTTGGGTGTAAGTAGAAGGATGGATGACTGGTGTTTATTTCTTTTTTTATTTCTTTTAGTAGCGAAACTAATGATTGAGTTTGTGCAGTTGTTTTGAATAGTTGTATTTTATTTCTTGCTATTGCAAGCATATCAATTAGCTTTTCTTCTCGATCTAAATAGGACTTTGCTTCGTTTTTTTGTTCAATTAACCCCTGAATATTTATAGTGTTATCTGTATGAGAGAACTCTAACATTAAGAGATAGATTGCGTAACTGTTTTTATAGCTTTTAATTTTAGCGACCTTCTTTTCTACTTTTAATAAATAGCTCCATGCTTCTTTTTCTAAGTTGTTATTGAACAGGAAACGACAGAAGTTGACTTCATTTAATATTTCACTTTCTTTGGTAGAGTCAGTTTCTATTTGTTTTAAATAAACAAATAAAATTAATTCTTTCTTTATTCTGTTTCGAATAGCATGGTAATTATTGGAATTTTCAACTTGAGGTTTAAAGTCGTTCATCTGTCTCTTATACAC
>JAGXIB010000069.1 GCA_024635865.1 Flavobacteriales bacterium | reverse complement strand
TGCGCTTGAAGTGTAAAATAGTATTCAGCCGGTCTGTTTGCTCGGAATAAATAAAATAGTATTGATTAAAATTCTTATAAATAGAGAAAGTAAAGGTCACTAAAAGACTAGACAATAAGATACTAACCATTGCCTCCAGTAATGTAAAACCGTTTACTTTAGTACTCATTTTTTCTTTTTAATTCTTTAATTGTTCCTAGTATCCGACTTGTTTTCTCTTCTTTAATTTGCCATGTAATTTCTACTAAATCAAATGCCAAGTCAGAAGAGGCTGTTTCTTTTGTTATAGCATAAGTCTTGAAGCTATAAGTCTCATCTTCTGTGTCTTTATTTATAAGCATTAGCTCCTCTAACTGGACCAATCCTTTGAATTTGAGGTAACTGTTTTTACCCATAAACACATTATTGATCGAAAATGAAGCATAAGTCATTACTGCGCTAATAATAACTAGTGCAACAAGAGGCTCTAATAGAATACCACCAGGTAGTTTATGTGTTATGTAATTTTTAAAATTCACTTACTCCACCCAATTTATGATGTTTTTATGTTTTAATTTAGTTTCACTAAATAAATTTGCTCCTAAATAAGATTCTGGTCTGTTTTTATTAGAAATTGTCACATCCAATAGCGTGTTTTGCTGAACGCTTCCTCCTGACTTAAGATAAAACTGCTCACAATAAATACTTCCATTTACTTTAGCTGCTTTTATGTCGATCACTCCATTTACATAAACATTACCTGTAATAATTGATTCTTGAGCTATTTTTATACTAATTTTATCTCTATAGTTATACTCTTTTTGTATTGCCAATAGTTCTCCAATAATAGTAGCTCTTTTCCCTATTTTTATATATCCTGTGGTGTCTTTTACGGACTTTGTATCGTATAGCATGATGCTACTTGGGTAGTCTAACTGAACTTGATCGCCTATTACAATACTATCTGTTGCTTGTAATTGTAATGCTCCATTGTATTGATTTTCTATAAAAATATAAGGTGCCTTAAGTATAATATTTCCAAGGGTTGAATTAGCAGAAACAACTATTTCTTTTGAAGACTCTATGATAACATTTCCTCTAATTTTTTGATGATTAAGAATAACAGCATTTGAAGAGATAAAATGCAATGTTTTATCCCCAAAAGATTGATTTATTGAATCTAAGTAGTCATTCCATAAAATGACAGAGTCTAAAGGACTTTCTTTTTGCATAAAAGTAGTGATTAAAGTTTTATTCAATTCTGGTAAAGACTTTTTACTTTCTTGCTTAGTACCATAAATTAGTTTGCTGCCATTATAAGGACTCCCAGAAATATTCGCTCGTTCTATTCCTTTTTCGGGTAGATAACAAGTTCCTTCTAGTCTTGTGTTTCCTGCAACTTTTAATGATTGATTGGAGTTGGTTAAGTAAAGGCTTGTTTTTGTCTCGGATTGATATCCCAATATCCCATATTTTGAATAAGAATTACCAACTTGCTTTACTCCTATTAGTTCATAAATACCCCACTGCATGCGTTTGGTAATGACTTTATTATTCTTGTCAGAAAATAAGTTGATCTCTTTTTCAGTATTTAACTTCTGAAATTCATCTGAACTCAACAATAATTCTATACCAGAATCAATGTCTTTTGTTTTTTGAATGGATTGTTGAAATCCAACTACATTTTGAGAAGAGTATTGAGCTATCATTAAAATTAAAGTAACCACTGTCCCTATTACCAATACGATAAACAAAGAATAAATTAATGCTCCACCATTTACTTTTTTCATTAATTAATTGGTTGATTGCTTTTTCTCTTTTTTCTCTTTTCCTTTAGTTTCTTTCTTTTCTTTTGGAGCCTTTTCTTGTTCTACTTTCGCAACTTTTTCTTTTGTTTTCTCTTTATCTTTTTTCTTCTTTTCTTTAATTGGCTTAACTTTTTCAATCTTTTCGGTTCCCTTTTTCCATTTTTCTTGTTTTAGTAATTCTCCTTTCTCATTCCAATACCTCCATATACCATTTTTTAACCCGTATTTAAATGACCCTTTTGTTTTTAATTGCTTAGAAAGGTAGTTCTCTTGATAAACTCCATGCAATAGATCTCCTTGGTATGCTCCTTCTGTGCTTAAAATACTTTTAGACTTAAACCAAAAATAAGTATACTCAGCTTTAGGCTTAATTTTTTTATTCGTATTATCGACTTCTACAACTGCTTTTAGCCCATTCTCTAATAAAATCGGAATTCGCCTTGTTTTTTCTTGACCGAAAAAAAATAATGGTAGAAGAGTAATTAGGGTAAGTATTAATTTCATTTAATAAAATTTTTAATAAAACTTAAAGGTAACAAAAATGAAACAAATACAATTTTATGATATAATAAAGTATATCGTATTACTTCTAACTCAAGTTTGAAGAAAAGTAAATTCCAGTTTTTATTTTCCTTCCTGTTTTTTAGACAAGCCCCTTGACTACATGCCTACTTATTCCTTCAGAAATTTAACGGTATTAAACTTTCTTATCAAGTTGATTTAGCAGCTCAAAACCTTGGTGCAATAGCTCTTCTTTGTCTGTACCTAATTAAAGGTGTTCAATGTGCTATTGATGGTGAAAAGCTTTCAAATACAATCATTTTTGTTGCTTTGTTGACTTTTAACACAATGATAGGCTAGATGTTTTTTTACGTTTAGCTTTTTTTTTAAGATTTCTGGATGCATTTTTCTAGGGATATTATTAGCGTGTGATTTCTGTTTGGGAGTTTGCTAAAGCAACAAGCTTTCCGCACTCAATATTTTCTAATCAAAAAGGATTTCAAACAAACGCTTCTATCTTTAACTCAAATTTATTTACCTTCTACAACAAGTTATTTAATCGCTAGTAGCGTAGTTAGTTACACTTAGATGTGCATAACCAAGCCCCTTAAAAATTGACTTTTTTAAGGGGCTTTCGTATATTTACTAAAGCAAAGAAAATCAAGTGTTTATGTTTGTATATTAAAGTTTAAACTGATTATCAGTTACTTAATAAATCTTGTTAATAACTAACAGGAATGTGAATTGTTTAGGCTTGTATTGAATGTTTTTAAAGGCTTATATTTGCCTAAAGCAGAAAGAACCACTATATCACATAGTAGTTCTTTTAAAAACAAACTTCTTAGGGTTGTTCATTTACAACTGAAAGAGCTTCATTTGCTCTGGAAAACCATACTAGCAAATATATACTAGTTTGAAGTTATAGCCAATTACTGTTACCAGCAGTAGTTGGCTTTTTTTTGTTATTAGTTTTACTTAATCACACTACAAATATATAGTATAAATTTATTTGAACCATTAGATTGAACACTTTTTTTTAATTAAGTGCTTAAATTATTTGTATAAAGCAATAATTTATTTGGTTAAACACATGTTTTATTTGCTTTTTATTTAGTTTGATAATATACCTTGTGTTATTCCATTCTGAAATAAACAGACCTCTATTCGTAAGCTCTTTATTGAACATATAATAAAAATCATTAATATGATATTCAGTGACAGTATCAACTTTCATAGTTTTCATACCTAAAAATTTAGCATAACAACTCCTATGATTATCTTCAACAACTATATATTCATCACCATATTTACATAATTTTATTCCCTCATATCCTTGAATAACCATATCATAACCTTCTTGATAGTTCAATCCTTTGTTTCTTTTTAAGCACCCGAGCATTTCAATCCACATGATATTATAATAAGAGTGATGTTAAGTACCTATAATTTTAGATGTTTCAACTTCTATATTATGACTATAGAATTGACTTGTCTTATCATAAAATTGATAATTAACAATCTCTTTAGGGTTTTTACTGTATCATAAAACCAATGCTCATGTTGTGAAGATTTTATTAATTCATTGAATCTTAGAACACCCTTGTTTAGACAGTAAGAACACTTCATTTTTTAATTGCCTCAGAAGTAAATTTATATCTTGTCATCCGATTCTCTCCAATTTTAATTAAAATATTCTCTTCAACCGCTCTCTTTAAATCCCTACTTGCTGTAGCTTGTGAAATTTCTTTAAAGTGTTGTAGATAGTCTTTACGGCTAAATTCAATATCGTTTACTTTATCTTTAAACAACTCTATTCTATCTGTGGCTGTAATGGTTCTATTTTGATTTTTAAATAGTTCTTCTAATGCTTGCAATATAAATCCAAGCATAAATTCAATAAAGGGCGTTGAGTGCCCTATTTTATCTGACTTTCCCAACGCCTCATAATATTCTTTTTGGTTCTCTTCAATTAGGGTTTCACCTGTTAAGTATTCAAATACAGGATATTGTCGCATTAGAATTAGCGTTTGCCATAATCGACCCATCCTACCATTACCATCAATAAAGGGGTGTATAAATTCAAACTCGTAATGAAAAACACAACTCTTAATTAGTAGAATGTCTTTATCGTCTTTTAGATAAGTAAACAAGTCATTCATTAACCCCGTAATCATAGTTCCACTTGGTGCAAGGTGTTCTACTTTATTGCCTTTTACTACTCCTACATTTTTAGTCCTTAATGTTCCTGCATTTTCTATAAGCCCCTTCATTAGGAGACTATGCGCCTTCTTTAAGTCTTTTAGTTTAGTAGGATTTAAGTTATTTAACTGCTCATAAACTTTAACCGCATTGTTTACTTCAAGGATATCCTTTTGAGGAGCTAATACTCTTTTGTTGTTTAACAAAGCTGTTATCTGTTCTTCGGTAAGTGTATTTCCCTCTATCTCTAAAGATGCTTGAATTGTTTTAATACGATTCTTCTTTCTAAGCTCAGTAGTTGGTTTATGCAAGTGAGTTGCGTTAACCTCTCCTAACTTCTCTGAGATAGAAACAACTAATTGTAATATGCTTTCAGTTATAGTATAAGGTGGCTTCATATCTCTTGATAGTATCATTTGATAGCATCAAAGATAGTTTATTCTTATTTGCCAATACAGAAATTTGCGAAGATATTCCCTAAAAGATCATCGGTAGATACTTCTCCCGTAATGGTTCCTAAGTGGTGTAAAGCTTGGCGAATATCCATGGCAATAAAGTCACTAGGTAGACCATTTTGTAATCCTTCTGTTACTTTTAGTAAATCTTCTTCAGCTCTTTTTAAAGCTTCAAAATGTCTAATATTTGTTACAATTGTTTGGTTAGCTGTCAGCGAAGAAACATCTATTGTTTTTAATAACTGTTCTTGTAGCTCATTGATGGCGTTGTTGTTCTTAGCCGAAATAAAAACAGGATTTAAATCACTAGTTGCAAACGCTTCTATTTGACTATCAGTGGCTAAATCGGTTTTGTTTGCTACAACTAGGTGCGCAATTTCATTTGGCAATTCAGAAAGGTCTTTTTTTACTTCCGCTAAAGTCAACTCATTTAAATCAAATAAGTAAATGTATACCGTAGATTTTTGTACTTCTTCAAGCGCTCTTTTAACCCCAAGTTTTTCAATCGTATCGGTCGTTTGTCTTAAGCCAGCAGTATCTATAAAACGAAACTCTACTCCTTCTAAAACCAGTATTTCTTCAATGGTATCTCTGGTTGTACCCGCAATGTCCGAAACAATTGCTCTTTCTTCGTTCAATAAAACATTTAATAACGTTGACTTTCCTGCATTTGGCCTTCCCACAATAGCGGTGTTTACTCCATTTTTAATGGCATTCCCTAATTTAAATGATTGGGCAAGTCTTGTTACTAACTCAGAAACAGTTGTAACTAGGTTTACTAATGCTGTACGATCTGCAAACTCAACATCTTCTTCTGCAAAGTCTAACTCTAACTCTATTAAAGAGGCAAAATGTATTAATTGGTCTCTTAGTTGTTTTAAATCGTTAGAGAACCCCCCTCTCATTTGTTGAAAGGCGATTTTATGGGCCGCTTCACTTTGAGAATGAATTAAATCTGCAATGGCTTCTGTCTGTGATAAATCAAACTTACCATTAAAAAAGGCTCGCTTAGAGAACTCTCCAGCTTCTGCTAATCTTGACCCACATTGAAGTAAGACTTCTATAATTCGTTGTTGAATAAATAATGATCCATGGCAAGCAATCTCTACCGTATTTTCTCCTGTAAAAGAATTTGGACCTCTAAAAACAGTGACAATGACATCGTCTATTATTTTTTCTTCTTCTTTGATCGAGCCATAATGTACCGTATAGCCTTTTGAGTGGCTGATATCTTTAGAAAAACACTTGTTTACTGTTGCAATGGAATCTTTTCCTGTTAAACGAATAACTGCAATAGCACTTACCCCATGAGGAGTAGACAAGGCACAAATGGTGTCTAATGATTCTAAAGCTTGCATATTATTTCTCTGGCTGAATAATAGTTGATTCTGACCTTACTTTTCTTGCATAAGCTCTCCCTTCCATCCACCACCTTTGCATTCTTTTTTGATTAAATATTAAAGAGTTTTCTGTTAGTTTACTAGGCGTATGATAGACGTTTATCTTTACTTTATTTATTGAACTCCTTAGTTTAGAAAGCTCTAACTTACTACTTGTTGTTTGATCTAATAAGAAATCAAAAACATTAAATAATAGATCTATTGCATTGGCTGACTTCATTCTGTTAGAAACGGACTCGATAGGGTCTAGCACAATAACATCTATTTCTGTTGCTCCAGCATTAATTGCAGATTGGATAGGAATATTATTTCCAAAGCCTCCATCTCCATACTCCATTCCATTTTTAGTTAATAAACTCATAAAAGGTAAGAAATTAGCAGATGCCCAAATCCAATCACAAAAATCTTCGTATTCGCAATCTTTTAAAGCTTTATACTCTACCGTGTTTAACGATAAGTTAGAAACGGTAACAATGACGTCTCGATGACTTCTTTTTATCCATTCAAACTCAACTTCTGTAAAGAACTTCCCTATAGATTTTCTTAACTTTTTAGAACTACCTAATGTTTTATTTCCTCTCCAAAATGAACGAAGAATATTTAAATGGTTCATTTTGATTTTCACCACTCCTCTTTTTACAACAATCTTATAGGGGTTAAGTGTAAAAATATCTTTTTCGGTAATAGAAGTATAGACCTCTTTTGCTTTTTTTACGTTATTGGAAGCTAATAAAGGGATTAACAAACTTCCAGTCGAAGAACCTGTGAAGACGTCATAGTCAATACCTAAATCATTGATGAAGTGTTCTGCCATACCTCCAGCAAAAGCTCCCTTACTTCCTCCCCCAGATATTACTAATGCTCTCATATACTAAGTTAGTCTCAAAAATTAATATTTAATTACAAAATCTTGCTTAGGAAGTTCTTTTCTAAAAAAAACAATCCCCATCTCAAAGACATCAATTGTTACTGTTACTTGATCATTTTCCTTGATCTTTTCCCAAGCTGTTGTCATTCCTTCAGACCAATAAATATCATCAAACACAAATATGGTATTATTATGTGTCTTTTCTATGCATTGATTAAAATAGTTTAACGTAGCTTCTTCTTTATGGTTACCATCAAAGAAAACAAAATCAACTTTTTCTAACTGGTTTAATAAATGGGGTAAGGTTTTGTCAAAGTTTCCTTCTATAATTTTAATGTTTGACAACTTTAATTTTTTAAAGTTTTGTTTCGCCAGTTTAGCAATATTAGGAGCTCCTTCTAAAGTATAAATAGAAGAAGTTTTTCTTGCTTTACCTAAGTAAGCGGTTGAAATCCCCAAAGAGGTCCCCAGTTCAATAACATTATTTACTTCAAAGTAATTAGCTAACCGAAACAAAAGTTGCCCATACTTAGGTGCTTTTGCAGAAGATTTTATAATTTCTCTTACTGTTCGTTTGTTTGAGTTGTTGTTTTTAGAACCAGCTCCTAAGTCCTCAACAACTACCTCTTCATTGTTCATTTTTAAGCTTTCTCTAATCAACTCTATTGCTTTGAATGCATAGAAACAGTCTCCTTTATCTAGCACTTGACGTAATAAATCATAAACAAACGGAGAATGAACACCATGTCTTCCGACCGCATTTTTTCGATAGTTTAGATAAGATTTCGCTTGATGAATCAATGACTTACTTTTTATATTTTAAAACTTCTGAGCGACCTTTTTTAAAGATCATATTGCTACTTTCTTTTCCTCTTCTCAACTCTTTTTGCTCTTCGTAAGGTAAGCTGTTTATTTCTTGACATGCAGCACTACAACAAGTATCCATTTTAGTTCTGCAAGATTCGCATTGTATAAATAACAAATGACAGGCTTGATTTTCACAGTTCACATGAACATTGCAAGGCTCTCCACATTGATGACAATTAGAAATTACATCATCGGTGATTTTTTCAGCCCTTCTATGGTCAAAAACAAAGTTCTTTCCAATAAACTTATTTTCAAGATCTTTCTCTTTTGTTTGTCTTGTATACTCTATAATTCCTCCTTCTAATTGAAAAACATTTTTAAATCCTTTGTGTTTAAAATAAGCACTAGCTTTTTCACATCGAATTCCACCAGTACAATACATAAGAAGATTTTTATCTTCCTTATTGGCTTTTAAATCATCTTCAATAATTGGCAAGGAGTCTCTAAAGGTGTCTACATCTGGTGTTATCGCTCCTTTAAAGTGTCCGATTTCACTCTCGTAATGGTTACGCATATCTACCAAAATAGTATCTGGATCCTCCATTAGTTCATTGAACTTTTCAGCAGTTAAATGCACGCCAATATCTGTAACGTCGAATGTCTCGTCATTTAGTCCGTCTGCAACGATCTTTTCTCTGACCTTTATTTTAAGTTTTAAGAACGATTTATTGTCCTGCTCTATCGCAACATTTAATCGGATACCCTTAAGGAAACTAATACTATCTAATTGAGCTTTTAGATCCAAAAAATTTTCTGCAGGAGCAGAAATCTGAGCATTAATACCCTCGTTAGATACGTAAGTTCGACCAAGCACATCTAAAGCATCCCAAGCGATAAACAACTCGTCTCTAAACTGTTGAGGATCTTGAATGTTGTGGTATTGGTAAAAAGAAATTGTTAAGCGTTCTTTTCCCGCTTTGTCTATTAATTCAGCGCGTTGTTTTGCACTCAATTTGTTGTACAGTTGCATGCTATACTTGTTTTAAGTGTTAATAATTAACACAAAAATACACTTTTTAAGTTAAGAGTAATAATGCAACACCCTTTTGAGTGTCATTTAGAATAGTTAAAAATAAAAATTGTTTAGTTTTTGTTTAGCGCTTCTCCTGTTTTTAGATAATTATTTTCAACCCATTTTAAAATTATCAAACGTTCGCTTTTAGGCATTAAACCTTCCTTAGGCATAGGTTTTTTTGGATTATTAATACGCGCTAATAACCCTTTATTTTCTATCGCTTCTTTTAGGTTAGTAGCATTGGATAAATCTAATTTAGCTCTAGGTCTTTTACCAGCATGACAGCTTAGACAGTTAGCCTTTATGATGGGTTTAACATCTGTTTCGTAATTAATTTTTTTGGTAGCTTGAATAACGATTTGATTAATACTTTTAGATTGAATGAAGCTAAAAGCTATAATTAAAGCCAATATTAATATCGTAAGTTTTAGTTTCATTGTGTTAAAGTTAACCCTAATTAATACTCCATCCTAAAAAGACTTGCCAAGAAAATCCACTTTGCCTTAGTTTGTCTAATGAGTAACTTTTGTCTTTACTAAATAAAGTGTTTTTCCAATTGGGATTAGAGATGTCATAACGATAATCAAATGAAGCTCCAAAATTAATACCACTTCTGCTTTTGCTACTATAAAATATTGGTCGGATTTCTATTTTAGGAGCAAAATAACCATTTTTTTCCCTTAGTAAAGGGTTGTTATACATGCGCAACCTCCCTAAATCAAAACCAATAGATGTAAAACATTGAAAATGTCCATTATCATTTACATTAAATAGATCTCTTATAGGGTACATAAAGTCTCTACCAATCATATAACTAATATTATATCCACTTAAATTACCCCCTAAACTATCATTTAAAACTATTTTTTTAGGGATAGCCTGATGAAAAGAAAAAGATTGGTAATTGCCTGTCGGGTGTACTTTAAGAGAATAGGGAGAAGAGAATTTAAAACTTTGTTTTATGTATAAAACCCCAATCTCATGTACTTGATAAGTATTTTGAAGAAACCTAGTTCGATAACTACCAGAAATAGATTGTCCTATTAAATAAGAAGGCAAAAAAATAACAAAGAATATTATTGATATAAACTTCATATACCAAAAATAATCAAAATTTAATTAGATGTTCCATCCTAAAAAGACTTACCAAGAAAATTTGATTTGTTTTAGTTCAACTACATAAGTAAAACAATTAAGGGAGCTAAAAAGTTACAATTAACTATAACAAAAAACGCACGGCTAATTTACTAGTCGTGCGTTTTAAGTCTCTTCCTAAATCAAATTAATCTACCCAATCAGCAACAAATAAGTTCGTATCATGACCTCCTTTATTGTTTCTGTTACTAGAGAAAATTAACTTCTTCCCGTCATAACTAAACATTGGGAAAGAATCGAATACACCATCATAAGTAATTTGTTCTACTTCTCCTGTTCCATCTTCATTTACCATGAATAAATTAAAAGGATACCCTTTTTCTGTATTATGGTTAGAAGAGAAAATAATTTTTTCTCCAGATGGATGATAAAAAGGAGCCCAATTAGCTCCACCTAAACTTGTAATTTGTCTTAATTCGCTACCGTCAACATTACAAACATACAATTCCATATCAGTTGGTTTTACTAATCCTTGAGCTAGTAAATCTTTGTATTCTTTTATGTCTTCTTCTGTTTTAGGTCTTGAAGATCTAAAAATTAATTTAGTTCCATCTGGCGAGAAAAATGCTCCACCATCATAACCTAAATCAAATGTTATTTGTTTTACATTTGAACCATCAATGTCCATTGTAAAAAGCTCTAAATCTCCTGTTCTAGTAGAAGTAAAGACGATTTTATCTCCATTTGGAGAAACGGTACCTTCTGCATCATACCCTTCTTCATTTGTCAATTGCTTAACAATATCCCCCTTTAAATCAGCTACAAAAATATCGAAATCAGGGTAGATTGGCCATACATACTTTCCATCTTCTCTTTTCTCAGGTTTTGGAGGACAAGCTTCGTCTCCTAAATGTGTACTAGCGTACAAGATAGTGGTGTCTCCAGGCATAAAATAAGAACATGTTGTTCTTCCTTTCCCAGTACTCACCATTTGAGCAGTATCGTGTCGGTATGTTTTTGTTGGGTCAATTATAAATATTTGATCACACTCTATTCCCCAAGCTGGGTTGGTCACTTGCGAAACTAACTTAGTGTCATCAAAACTCCAATAAGCTTCGGCATTGTCTCCACCAAAAGTTATTTGCTTTATATTAGTTAAGTGTTTTTCTTCCTTGTAATGAATTTTATCAGATACAGTTGCTCCAGACCAATGATCTGCTTTCTCTCCATGCTCTTTTTTCTCTCCATGGCTTTTACCTTTATTTTCATCGCCTTGACTTTCACCTCCACAACTCATTAATAATGAAGAGAGCATTGCAACACTTAAAATACTTTTAATTTTCATTGATCTGATTTTTGATGTGTAAAGGTAATACCTCTAGACTGATATCAAAAGCCATGTGAGACTATTCTTAACTATTCTTACAAAAAAGTGACAGAGTCTAATTTAAAGAAACCCTCAAAAATGAAAGAAGTTTAAGAAATCGAAGAAATAAAACTTAATTTTGTGAGTGAATAAAACAAAATCAATGAGGTTAGTAATTTTCACTATAACAATTCTCTTTATACAAACTATTATTGGTCAAGAGCAAAGCATAAGAGGCATTGTGCTAGATAAAGACTCTCAATTCCCTTTAGTTGGCGCAAATGTAATCGTTACAGATATTACACCAATTATTGGAGCTGCCACAGATTTCGATGGCCGTTTTAAGGTAGAAAATGTTCCCTTAGGTCGACACTCCATAAAGGTTTCTTACATAGGTTATGAAACACAGACACTCTCTAATCAAGAAATTACAGCTGGAAAAGAGCTCATTTTAAACATAGAACTCCAAGAGTCTATCTTAATGGATGAAGTTATAGTAGAAGCACGACAGGAAAAAGATAAAACGATAAATAAAATGGCTTCAGTGAGTGCTAGAACATTTTCTATTGAAGAATCTATGCGTTATGCAGGAAGCTTAAATGACGTATCTCGTATGGCTCAAAACTTTGCCGGAGTACAAGGTGCTGATGATAGTAGAAATGACATTGTGATTAGAGGAAACTCTCCTACAGGAGTTTTATACCGACTAGAAGATGTTGACATTCCTAACCCCAATCATTTTGCACTGAACGGTACAACAGGGGGGCCAGTAAGTATTTTAAACAATAATGTTCTAGACAATTCTGACTTTATGACTGGTGCTTTTCCTGCAGAATATGGAAATGCTTTGGCTGGTGTGTTTGATTTAAAATTACGTTCTGGAAATAATCAAAACCACGAGTTTTTAGGTCAGTTTGGGTTTAATGGAATCGAATTAATGGCAGAAGGCCCTATTAACAAAGAGAAATACTCCTCTTATTTGGTTGATTATAGATACTCTACCTTAAAGTTATTTCAATTACTAGGATTAAATTTCGGAACGGGTACTGCAGTTCCTGATTACTCAGATGGCTTCTTTAAATTAAGCTTCCCTAATGAAAAAGGAAAGACCGATTTTTGGGGATTAGGAGGCGTAAGTAATGTTGCTTTTTTAGACTCAGAACAGGAGGGTGGAAATTTATTTCAGGAAGGTGGAGAAGACCTCTTTTTTAATTCTAAAATTGGTGTAACAGGACTGTCAAACACCTATCGTTTTAATGAAAAGTCTTATTTGAAAACAACCCTTTCTATGGATGCAACTTTTAATCAGTTAGCTAGAAACTATTTAGATACGACTACTAAAAACTATGATCCAAACTATAGAAACACTTCTACAGAAGGAAAACAATCATTAAACATTATTTACAATTATAAAATTTCCTCAAGGCATTTAATTAAAGTTGGCTCATACAATTATAGACGTTTCTTTAACCTTTCGGATAGTGTTAACATTAAAAAAGACTCGATTCAAATTGCACCATCTACTTACAAAGTTACACCTGAACGATGGGTTACTTTAACTGATTTTAAAGGAGCGACATATTTTATTCAACCTTTTATTCAGTGGCAATTTAGGGCAAATGAAAAACTAACTTTTAACACTGGTATTCATAGTCAGTTTTTTACTTACAACAACCAGTATGCTGTTGAGCCACGAGTTGGTCTAAAATGGGAAGCTAACGCCAAAAACATCTTTAGTTTAGCTTATGGACTCCATAACCAATTACCAACTACACGCTTATTCTTTAGAGAAGTCGAAGCCCCAGACGGGACAAAAGTTATTCCTAATAAAAACCTAGAAATGATTCAAAGTCAACACTTTGTTGCAGGTTATGATAGAAATATAGGGAAACATACCAGAATAAAAACTGAAGTCTACTATCAACTTCTTTCCAATGTTCCTGTGGATGTTAACACCAACACTTATTCTGTTTTAAACTTTGGAGCAAATTTTGACCTATCATTTCCCGATACACTGGTCAATGATGGTAGTGGAACAAATTATGGCGTAGAGATTACACTAGAACGGTTTTTGAATCGTGGGTTCTATTACTTGTTTACGACATCACTTTATCAATCGACTTACAAAGGAAGCGACGGAGTGGAAAGAAATACAGTATTTAATGGTAATTATACTTTTAATGCGCTAATTGGAAAAGAGTTTTTCTTTAAGCCAAAAGAAGGTAAAGTTTCTAAGTCTTCTTTACTAATTGACTTAAAAGGAACTTTAAATGGTGGTCAGCGCTATGTGCCAATAGATATAGAATCGAGTAAAGCAGTGGGACAAACAGTTTATGATTATAACCAAGCATTTGCTAATCGCTACCCTGATTATTTGAGAATGGACTTTAAAATTGGATTCAAGAAAAATGGAGCCAAAATAACTCAAGAGTGGTCAATTAACATTCAGAATTTAACCAATAGAAAAAATGTATTTACAGAAGGTTATTCTAATGCTACTAAAAGTATTGTAACAAGATACCAGACAGGGTTACTTCCAATTGTTCAGTACAAAATTTGGTTTTAGTTACCTAGAGAACTTTTCTACTTTCTGCATTACGGAGTCAGTCAAGCCTTGCTTATAATCAATCATTTTTTGTTGAATAGACTTATTTCCCACAGATAAAATTTGTAGCGCTAATAACCCAGCATTTTTTGCCCCATCTAAAGCAACTGTCGCTACAGGAACACCGCCTGGCATTTGTAATATAGAGAGAATAGAATCCCATCCATCAATAGAGTTAGAAGATTTAATCGGAACTCCTATAACTGGCAATGGAGAAATGGCAGCGACCATCCCTGGTAAATGAGCAGCTCCACCAGCCCCTGCAATTACCACTTCGATTCCTCTTGAGTGAGCTTTTTTTGCAAAACCAAACAAACGATCTGGAGTTCGATGTGCAGAAACAATTGTTAATTCATATACTACGCCAAACTCTTCTATTATTTCTGCTGCTGCATTCATAATTTTCAAGTCAGAATCTGACCCCATGATAATACTAATTTTTGGCTGACTCATATGTCTTTACTTTTAATGTGTTTTTAACTAATTCTGCTCTTTCTTGTGCCTCTTCTATTGTCTTACCCAATACAGTAACATGTCCCATTTTCCTGTTGGGTTTTGTTATCTTTTTACCATAAATATGAGGTTTTACACCCGGTACTTTTAGGATAGATTCTAACCCTTCATATTTCACTTTCCCAATATAACCAGGCTCTCCTAAAACATTTAACATTACTGACGGAGAAAGAATACTTGTATCGCCTAAAGGCCAATCAAATATTGCTCTTAATTGTTGTTCGTATTGTGAAGTGATATTTGCTTCTATGGTATGATGTCCACTATTGTGAGTTCTTGGAGCCGATTCATTCACTAAAATATTTCCCTTTTTGTCTAAAAAAAGTTCTACTGCTAATAATCCAACAAGATTAAAAGCTTCAGCTACTTCAACTGCTATCCTAATTGACTCTTGCTCTACCTCTTTAGAAACGTTTGCTGGACAAATTAATGTTTCCACTAAATTAGCCTCCTCATTAAACTCCATCTCTACTATAGGAAAACATTTTATTTCTCCAGAAGGATTTCTAGCGACAATTACGGATAATTCTTTATCAATATCCACAGCGTCTTCTATAACGCATGGAGCATCTATCAATCTGTTTAACTTAGAAGCTTCTGTTACAACAGCTACTCCTTTTCCGTCATAACCATCTGTTCTTAATTTCTGGACAAAAGGATAATTAACTACTCCAGCTTGAACTGCTTTTAAAACTTCTTCTTTTGAGTTAAAAAGTTGAAAGTTTGACGTAGGAATATGGTGATTATTATAAAACTCTTTCTGTAGTCCTTTATCTTTAATAACGTGTAAAGTTTCTGGATCAGGATAAATCGTTAACCCTTCTTTTTTTAATTTACGGAGGGCTTCTATATTTATATGTTCTATTTCAAAAGTTAATAAATCTACTTTTTTTCCAAAAGAGTAAACATCGTCAAAATTGGTTTGGTCTCCTTGAAAAAACTGATGACAAATTTGAGCAGCTGGCGCTTCATTAGACTGATCCATGACATAGACCTGAATATCAAAAACACTTGCTACTTGAGTCAACATTTTACCTAATTGCCCTCCAGACATAATACCCAATTTAAAATTGGATGAACTTTTTTGCAACATCTACTTTAAGATTTCTAGCAAATATAAACACTTGATGTTAAAGGCTGTGATTATTTTTAAATTTATAAGTTGACGTTACGTTTTTATTATCAATTCAATGTCGTAGACTTAAGAGTAACGGTAGATTATATTAAAGGTAAAAAAGGAGCATAAGCTTATCCTTAAAAGCATGGGCAGTTAAAAAACACGTTTAGACATTCCTTTAAGTGAGTAAAAAATCCACATCTTGATGGTATTTCTATCATGTTACACCTATTAAAAATCTAATTGAAATACCTACCCATCTAAACAACAAATACTTAGACTGCTAATTTTTTAGGTATGATTTTCTCATTACTATAAAATAAATAAAACATTATGAAAATTATAAAACTAATCATTCCTATTATTTGCTTAAACTTAATCATCAGCTGTTCGTCAACACTAACAATAGAAGATGTTAACAAAAAAGTAGTAAAAGCAGAAAAAGCAAATTCAAAAGCCTTGGAAAAAACAAAAGAAGCGATAAATGCTAGAAAGCAATTAACAATAGATTACAAGAAAACGGAGATAAAAAAAGTTGAGAAAAGAGTTAGTGGTATTGACAAGCAAATTAAAGCAATTAATAAATCATCTAAAAACTCTTCCAATGAAACCGCTGCTAGTAGTTTAAATAATGCTGTTGATGCACTAGAGGTTGAACGTAAACAACTTATTGAAGAGAAAGAAAAGATTAATAATATTGTTCAACAAGATTGGGAAAAAGATTTAAACACGACTGATTCTTTAATGTCTCAAATGAACGCTAACCTTAATAAGATTGAAAAAAGTTTAGAAGT
>JAGXIB010000068.1 GCA_024635865.1 Flavobacteriales bacterium | reverse complement strand
GTATGTGACAAGTCTATTCGTGTAGCTGGGGATGACTTTACGGGAGATATTGAAGAATACATGAGACGTCAACATAATATTTTAATTGGAGAGCGGACTGCTGAACAAATTAAGATTGAAGTGGGAGCAGCTGTTACAGAATTAGAAAACCCTCCTGAAGACTACCCCGTTCGTGGTAGAGATTTAATGACTGGGATTCCAAAAGAAATATATGTTACTTATCAGGAGATAGCACATTGCTTAGATAAGTCTATTGCTAAAATTGAGGAAGCAATAATGAATGCTTTAGAAATGACTCCGCCAGAGCTATCTGCAGACATCTTTAAAACTGGAATATACCTTGCTGGAGGCGGATCCATGTTAAGAGGTTTAGACAAACGTATTTCTGACAAAACTAAGCTACCTGTTCATATCGCAGAAGACCCGTTAAGAGCTGTAGCAAGAGGAACCGGTATTGCCTTAAAAAACATAGACAAATACCAATTCTTGATTAAACAATAATAATTGTCAAAATAAAAAAACTAAAAGCTGTATTTACTACGGCTTTTTCCATGTAAAGCATTAACTAAGCAAAACGATAACGTGATCTAAATGCAAAATATATTTCGTTTTTTCCAGAAATATGGTACTGTTTTTATCTTTGTGATACTACAGCTTGTTTGCATGGTTTTTATTTTCTCTAAAAACAACCCTTATCAGCATTCAAAATTTGCTAACTCCTCAAATCATTTTATTGGGGAAATATATAACACAAGTAATAATATTAGAGCTTATTTTCATTTGAGTGAAGAAAATGAATTATTGAGAATTCAAAACCAAATATTACTAGATAATTCTAAAAGAAATCGATTAATAATAGGAGACTATTTTTCATTGAAGTCTGACACCCTATATATGCAGCAATATTACCATCAAGCTGTATCTATTATTCAATCATCAAAAGACAAAGGGTACAACTACTTAACCATAAACAGAGGAAGTACTAATGGCATTAAAAAAAATGTTGGAGTCATTGGAACAAAAGGAATTTTAGGCTATGTTATCGCTAGTTCTGACCACTACTCTACCATTTTACCTGTTATACACCCTAAGTTCATTTTATCTGTAAGGCATAAGAAAACAAAATCTTTAGGACTGCTGACTTGGGAAACAGCTAACAATTGGGAAACAGCTACATTAAATGACATTTCAGACTTTATTCCTCTAGAAATTGGAGATACTATAGAAACTACTGGTGGAGACGGATTCTTTCCAGAAGGAGAGCTAGTTGGTAAAATAAAAAAGGTAGAAGATATTCCAGGAAAGGGAACACAATTAATCACGGTAAAATTAATTGAGAACTATGGAAACGTTCATAGTGCTTTTGCTATTAAAAACATTACTCAATCAGAGTTAGAAAACCTAAAAGATTCAACTCAAATAAATGAATAGTATAATTAAACATATCATTCACTTAATTGGCTTAATTTTAATCCAAATTTTGGTAATCGATCAAATTAGTTTTGGAAGTTTGAACACCTATATTTCTCCCATAATAATAGGTACAGGAATAATAATTTTACCAGCTGGATGGTCTTCCAATAGACTTTTACTAATTGCCTTTTTTGTTGGTATTCTATTAGATTCTTTTCACAATACACTAGGAATAAATACTTCTGCGCTTTTATTGCTTGCCTTTCTAAGACCTTTAATACTTAAAATAGTTTCTCCTAGAGAGGGTTTTGAATCGTTTGTAGAGCCAACTGTTCTTAATCTAAAAATTGGGAAGTATTCTATTTATGCCTCTATTCTTTTTCTTTGTTATCATCTAACTTATTTCTTTTTAGAGAGTCTAAATTCAAGCACCGTATTAATTATTTTATTAAAAACGGTACTTTCTACGATAGTAGCCTTATTTCTTTCTCTATTGTATCAATACCTCACGATTAAAAAGCAATAAAATGGATCCATATCAGAGCAGACGTTGGGTAATCATTCTAATTATTCTTTTTATAGGAGTCATCTTTCTCTCAAGGCTTTTTTACATCCAGGTAATCGATAGCAAATGGATAGACAGAGCACAAAGCATTACGCATAGCAGAAAAATAATTAAACCTTCTAGAGGGTTAATTTATGACAGAAATGGAGAGCTTTTAGTAATAGCTAAACAAGTCTATGACATCTGGACAACACCTAAAGATATTGGTGAGGTTGATACCCTAGAGCTTTGTGAAGTGTTAGGTATTACTAAAGCTGACTTTGATAAACGTTTAAAAAAAGCTAGAAACTACGCCCCTTATAAAGCCTCTGTTTTTATAGAAGGAATTTCTCAAGAGGATTATGGCTCGATTATTACAAAACTAAAGCACTATAAAGGGTTTGAAACTAAAAAGAATACACAACGAGGATACCCACATGACATCGCTGCACATATTCTAGGTTACATTAGAAAGATTAGTGCAGAGCAATATGCTAAGGACAAGCTAAAAGAAGAACCGTATTATTTAATGGATGATTATATTGGAATAACAGGTTTAGAGAGAACTTATGAGAAAGAATTGAGAGGAAAAAGAGGAGCATTAGAATACTTGAGGGATCGTTTAGGAAATGAAGCCACTGAACTAAGCACCAATTATGCCCAAGAAGGAAAAAAGATTTATAGTAGTATTGATTTAAATCTTCAGGAATATGGAGAGCGGTTAATGAATAACAAAATTGGATGTATCGTCGCAATTGAACCAGCAACTGGTGAAATTCTATCAATGGTTTCTGCTCCAACTTACTCTCCTACAGGATTAGTCGGAAGAGACTTTGCAAAAACTTGGTCCGCCCTAAGTAAAAATGATTCATTAAAACCATTGCTCAACCGAAGTGTCTATAACTCAAACTACAGACCTGGATCTATTTTTAAATTAGTACAAGCGTTAATCGCCATGGAAGAGGGCGTTATTTCTGAAAGCACTGGCTTTCCTTGCAACAAATCGTTAATTGGCTGTCATAATCATGAGTCTCCTTCTAACATTAGAACAGCTATTAAACACTCCTGCAATCCCTATTTTTTTCAGGTTTATAAAAAATTAATTCTACGTGGAGAGTCCAACTCTATCTTTATAGATAGTAGAATCGGACTAACTAAGTGGAAAGAAGCAGTCGCTAGTTTTGGGCTAGGAGTAAAATTTAACTCAGATATTCCTGGGGTAAAAAAAGGCAACATACCTGACACAACGTTTTATGACAAGTGGTATGGAAAAAATAGATGGGCGTTTAGTACAATATACTCTAATAGTATTGGAGAAGGCGAAATTGGGGTTTCTCCATTACAGATGGCTAACCTTGCTGCAATACTTGCAAACAAAGGCTATTATTACACCCCGCATTTAGTAAAGAAAATTGGAGAAGACGGCGATAAAAAACTATCATTCAAAGAAAGACATTACACAATGGTTGACTCCTCTTATTATACGCCGGTTAGAGAAGCTATGGAACAGGTTGTATTAAGTGGAACTGCAAGACAAGCTCAAGTAGATAGTGTTGCCGTCTGTGGTAAAACAGGAACAGTAGAAAATAAAAGCTTTAATGACCATTCAGTCTTCATTGCATTTGCTCCCAAAGACGACCCAAAAATAGCGATTGCTGTTTATGTGGAATATGGAACTTGGGGGGGGACTTGGGCTGCTCCAATTGCGAGTGTAATGATTGAAAAGTACTTGAAAGGTGTTTTGTCTGAAAAAGGGAAAAGAAAAGAAAAAAGAATACTAGAAGCTATCATCTTAGATAAAAACTCGGATTTTAAACATTAATGGCTAGAGAACAAAACATATTAAAAAAAATAGACCTCCCACTATTACTCATGTATTTTGCATTAGCATTTATGGGCTTGTTGACCATTTATTCTTCTAGCTATGATGAAAATTATCCTGCGATCTACACCTGGACAAAACCTTATGGAAAGCAATTATTCTGGCTTTTTGTTTCTGCAGCTATTGGGGGTATTATTTTACTGATGGACAGTAGCTTAATTAAAAAATCCTCCTATTTCGTCTATGGCTTCGTATTATTAATGCTAATGGTCGTGTTAGTAATGCCTCCAATTAATGGAGCAAGATCATGGTTTAAGTTAGGAAGCTTTTCTTTACAGCCTTCAGAGTTTTCAAAATTTGCAACAGCTATGGCTATTGCGTTCTATATGAGTCGGATTAATGTAAAACTGCAAGATATCCGAACAAAAGCAACACTTATAATGATCATTGCTATACCTGGAGGGCTAATCCTTTTACAACCTGACGCTGGAACACTCTTAGTTTTCTTCTCCTTTATCTTTGTTATGTATAGAGAAGGAATTTCTGGGAACATCCTACTAATCGCATTACTTGGGCTAGTCATAAGTGTTTTAGGTGTTTATGTTTCCTCATTTGAGACAGCGGAGGTAAATGAAGCTAATATCAATGAATTAATTGCGCAAGGCTCATACTCTGCTTCTAGGTATAAAGAAATTGCTAGAGGCGCAGGGTTCTACTCTAACAACTATACGCTAGCTATTGGACTATTCATTGTTGGTGGAATCTCAACATTATTAGTTCGCTTCTTTGTATTACCACGTTATAGAAAGTCTTATTATCCAGCTGTTATAATTAGTACAGTTGGTGCAATACTAATCGTTATAGCCATTAATTGGAGTTACGATCATGTTTTTAAAACAAGACATCGTTCTCGTTTTCAAATCATGTTTGGAGTAAAAGAAGATCGAAGAGGAGATGGATATAATATTTACCAAGCATTATCTGCTATTGGATCTGGAGAAGTTACAGGGAAAGGCTTTTTAAAAGGAACATTAAGTAACGAAAAATATAAACACGTTCCTGAACAAAGCACCGACTTTATCTTCTGTTCATGGTCTGAGGAATGGGGTTTTATAGGAAATACTGTTTTAATTCTACTATATGTCTCTTTCTTAATACGGATTGTAATGATTGCTGAACGACAGCGGAGTAAGTATAATCGGATCTTTGGATATAGCGTGGCCAGCATTCTCTTTTTTCACTTTTTAATTAATATTGCTATGGTCATTGGATTAGCTCCAGTTATAGGAATTCCGTTACCTTTTTTTAGCAAAGGAGGATCCTCTATTCTAAGCTTTTCGGTTATGATTTTTATTCTACTTCGATTAGATGCAGGAAGGTCTGAAGAGCTATATTAACAAGTGGGGTTAATCTTTTTTAATGGCTTATTGTCTCACTTTATTATTTCTAGGTAAAGAATAGTCTTGCAGAACTAATCATTTAAAAAGTAAAAAAACCTTTAACAAAACACATGTCCTACTCTTGGTTGGTCTAAGAAATATTGATTTTATTCTGAGCTCATTTGGAAAATGAACTTCAATAGGGTTAGAATCAGGAAATATTAAAAACTTAGACAATACAAACTAAGAAAACCATTGGCGCAATAAATAATAAAAATAGCGTTAAAAAAAAGCGTAAATAAAGACTAAACGGTAACTACTCCAAAAAGAATATACGAATCAGAAAAGAGCGAGAAAATACCTGCTAATTACTAAAACTTAAACCTAACCTGAACTTTAACCTCTGTTTTGTTATTCCCTGTAATTTCATCTAACCCACTACCAATACTTTCAACATCATTATAGTGCCATTGTGCCCAACGGAGCCAAATATCAATTCCTTTTCTTACCCTATACCTTAATGTCAGTTGTGTTCTAGTTCCTCTATTAAAGTATGCCGGAATAGAATAAGCATAAAGCACATTACTCTCATAAGCATATATTCTCGCATTGTATGAGTCAGTTTCGAAAAGTGCATATCTAAAAGTAAATGACATTGGACTAGAAAGAGGCTTGTAAGTAATGTCTTGGTATACTAAGTAGCCATTTTCTTGAGGACTGTCACCTCTTTTATAAGTTCTGTATTCTACTCTATTCTTTAATTGAATAGTCTCTGAAATTTTATAAGAAATATTATACCTATAGTACCAATTATTCTCATCTACGACTGGAGTAATATCGTCTACATCAAGTTCAGTGTTTTTTGGCTTTATCCTGTTTCTAATTCTACCGTACATTTCAAGTTTTTTTGAATGTTTATATTTTATTTGCAACATCCCATCATGTCCAAAAGTATTCGGTTTATCAGCCAAAAATCTTAACCAAGGAAACTTAAACTGATCCATATATGCATTGATAGTCCATTTTAAATTTGGTTTTGCTTCCAAACCAAAAATAACCCCTTTTTCGTTTGTGTTTGTACTACTTTCAGCAAAGGCGGTACTTCTTAATGATTGGTAGTCTTTTTGGTAGTTTCTATAGAGAATAGATGCTGAAAGTTTAGGATCTAAAGAAGTTAATAGTCCATGTAATTGTCCTGTACCTCCATTTTCACTTCTAGAAACTTCTCCATAAACGTTAAAGTTTTTATAAACGTAGCTATAGTCGGCTCCAATAACATTATTTGAGCTACTATTAAACTGAAACTGACTATAGGTCTGTAATGACCTTTCAATGTTCCCTCCATAGTTTGAATGAACTCCCGAAACTCCTAATTCAAAGTTGTTCGTAACATACTTAACGTTTCCTCCAATGTAGGTTTCTTGTAACAAGTCCTTGTCTTTTAAAGAAGAAATGGTATTATGGTTCCCTGTGGCTTGGAACGAAGTAAAAGTACTCAGCGCGTTATCAATATCTTGAGCAGTCGTATCTCCGGACACTAGTAAATTTGCATCTATTTGTTTTCTAGAGCCAAAAGCTGTCACTTCTAAATTTTTAATTGGTGCTAAAGTAACAGCAGCGCCTCTTAAGAAATTATTCTCATCAACAGAGGCATAAGGTCTAATCCCTTGAGCATTTCTCTTAAAGCTCATTACGTCAACTGTTTTACCAAAAGCAAGACCTGTCCAAAAAGTTAACCCCTGTCCCAGTTGCATATGATAGTCACCTATAGCTAACCCTTTGATTTTTCCAATGTTTTTTAAATAAAAATGTGCTGAATAATAATCAAATCCTTTTTGTTGCTGTAAGCCAAATAATTCCGTTGCTCTATCATTGCCAAGAAACGACTCTCCTGCGTCTTTTTCCATCGTGAAACCAATACTAACGTTATTTAGGTACTTAAAACGATAACGCATATAAAGTTTATCCCTACTCCCTAAGTATTTTGTGTTTTCACTATCCGTCCAATCCTCATCAGAAACCTCTCTATACCCTTTTTGTTCTTCTAATACTCTAGTATACCTTAAAAACATCTCGTTTGATGCATTATCTACTAAATCTTTAAATGAAGTATGTGGAGAATATAACTCTGTATTAACAGCTACGAAAGGCATTATATTTTGAATCGTTTGATTGTCAAAACCATCTATGGACTGAAGCTCATAAACAGACATTAATTTTCCGTTTTTGTTGATGTGATTAATGATATCATTTATTTGGAAAACGGTCAATAGCCTTATTTGAGTTAAGCTTTCTTTTATTTCTTTTCCATTAAGATTTATTGGGTTTTCGTAATAAGAGCTTAGTAAATCAAAAAGTGTCGTGAAGTCTATATCCTCGTCTTCTAAATTCTCAGCTATAGTTTCAATACTTCTTTCAATTAATGCATTTTTTTCTGCTTCATCAACCAATTTACCTTCTTGAGAAAATAAAACTAACTGAAACAGAATAAACGCTAGCGTTAGACCAATTCGAGCTATGGAATAAGTAGACCTCATTTTACTTCTTCTTAAATTGTTAAACAAATGAAAGCTCTGGAGAAAACCCTAATGTTTGGTGATAAGAAGTAGCAATATCTAATTTATACTGCTCTAAATTTAATCCAAAGCCAAATGAGCCTAGAGTAGGACCAGTAGCAACTCCCCCTCTAAAATAAAATTTATCATTTGCTTTGTACTCTATTCCAGTTTTTAGCATCGCAACATGATCAACATCTTTTTCTGTTTCTATTACAACCAATACTTTTTCCGAGAATTTATAATCAACTCCCAAACGCATTATTGTTGTAATCGCTTCATTGTTATAATCATTTAATTTTGATCGCGTAGGATTAAAGATATGTGCTCCAATAGAAAGCTTAGACGTTAACCTTGCTTGTAAGCCTACTTCTGCAGCTAACGAAGATTTAGATCCATAAATCCCTCCTAGCCTTGTACTTAAGTAATTTAACTGAATTCCTCCTGATAACTTTTCGCTTAATTGTAAAGCATAAGCCAATCCAACTTTATTTTCTTGATACAAAGAATAACCAAAGTTACTCCACTGTAACCCAATCGTACCTTTCTTTAATGGTTGAGCATAGGCCAGTCCTAAATTGCTTAATTCTGATATGGAAAATTTATTTTGATAATAAACTCCAACAGAAGGAGTTTCTAGCCAAGCTAAACCTGCTTGATTATGATGTGTACTCCAAACATCTGATAAAGTGACGGATGCATGAGCCATTCCTGCAGAGCGACCTCCAAAATGGATATTAGACTGAGCAAATGACCAACAGGCCATAAGGCTAAGAATTAATACCGATAAACTTTTTTTCATAGAGTTTTGTGTTCTAAGTGGAAGCAATTTAGATATAAATATGCAAAACGTCATAAAAATTACTGTCTTTTTTATACTTAACAATAGATTTAGTTTATCCTGACTCTTTTTGTTATCTTTGTAAGATTATAGACATACTTTATATACAACGTTATGACAATAGCAACAATAAATACAATGCAAGCAGTAATCGGTTGGCCTCAAATGGTTTTAATCGCTGTGGTAGTATTATTATTATTCGGAGGAAAAAAAATTCCAGAACTAATGAAAGGATTAGGGAAAGGAATGAAGGAATTTAAAAACGCTACAAAGGCTGAAGAAGAAGAGGACCTAGATAAGTTAGAAAAGTAATTTTTGGATTTACCTATTTGCAGTACCTCAAATAGATCAGGTCATTCGCTATCTCTTTTTTTAGCCAGTTCGTGTGTTTTATTTTAAAAACCACTATCAAGAACAAAAAAAAGATACCGCTTCTACCCTTAATCAATTTGAGCTAATGCTAATTAGAACCTTTTCATCAGAAAGTAAACAATTACTACGAACCACCTATTTATTGCATAAAAAACAATGAAAAATTACACTTCATTTTCATCTGTTCACGAAGATATTTCTAACGGGACAGTTACTTGTATTGACTTAACCAACGATTACATTCAAAAAATAAGAGCTTCTAAAACCAACTCTTTTTTAGAAATTTTCGAGGAGTCTGCTTTAGAAAAAGCAAAAAAAGTCGATGAGAAAATAAAAAACAAGACTGCTGGTAAACTAGCAGGAATGGTGATCGGAATAAAAGATAACATTTGTTACAAAGGCCATAAGGTTTCCGGAGCATCTAAAATATTAGAGGGTTTCGAATCTATCTACAGTGCAACGGTAGTAGAAAAACTATTAGCAGAAGATGCTATTATTATTGGCCGCCTAAATTGCGATGAATTTGCAATGGGAGGTTCAAATGAAAATAGTGCTTACGGAAATGTTTTAAACCCAATTGATCATACTAAAGTTCCTGGAGGTTCTTCTGGAGGTTCTGCAGCTGCTGTAAAGGAAGGATTATGTTTAGCAACCTTGGGCTCAGATACTGGAGGGTCTATTCGCCAACCAGCTTCATTTTGTGATATTGTTGGTTACAAACCAACATATGGTCGCGTTTCTAGACATGGATTATTAGCATACGCTTCTAGTTTTGATCAAATAGGTCCATTAACCCATAATGTAGAAGACGCCGCGTTAATCGCTGAAGTAATTTCTGGAAAAGATAAGTACGACAGTACCTCATCTTCGAAAGAAGTAGAGAATTACTCTCAAGTTTTAGATGCTACAAAAGGAAAAAAATTAAAAATAGCTTACCTAAAAGAATGCCTTTCCAATAAAGGCTTAGATGATGAAATTAAAAGTGGAACAAATAAATTCATAGAAGAGCTGAAGAAAAAGGGTCATACCGTTGGAGGGGTTGACTTTCCTCTCTTAGATTATGTTGTTCCAAATTATTATATTTTAACAACAGCAGAAGCATCCTCCAACCTATCTCGTTATGACGGAGCTCATTTTGGCTATAGAAGCTCTAAGTCCCAAGGAATAGAATCTACTTATGTAAACTCTAGGTCAGAAGGCTTTGGAGCGGAAGTAAAGAAGAGAATCATGGTTGGAACTTTTGTCTTGAGTGCTGGCTACTACGACGCCTACTACACAAAGGGACTTAGGGTTAGAAACATGATAAAAACGAAGACAGAAGAAATCTTCAACGATTATGATTTTATCCTATTACCAACAGCTCCAACAACAGCATTTGATATAGGAGGGAAAATTAAGGATCCAATTACGATGTACTTGCAAGATATATTTACCGTACATGCAAACTTAGCAGGAATACCAGCAATATCTTTACCATTAGGTCAACACTCTAATGGGTTACCATACGGAATGCAATTAATGGCTAAAAGGTTTGACGATGCTAAGCTGCTAGCTTTTTCAAGTGAATTAATGAATCAAAAAACTAAGTTTTGAGCCGATTAGATTTAATTAAAATAATCAATACAAAAGACCTAAAGCATTTTACTTTAGGTCTTTTGTTCTTGAGCTTATTTTATATTCCTTGTTCTGCCCAAAAAGATTCAACGGCATTAACAAAAGACACTATCATAGACTTGTCTTTTGTTGACCGATATGACAGTTTACTCGTCGAAAACTTTACTGAACTTTGGAGGTTCAGAAACGAGAGAGAATTAAAACTAGCAAACAAACTGGTAGTTGATACACTTTCGGAAGCAATAATAAAAGAAAGGATTGAACACTTGAATGAACAAAGCCCTTTCAATTTCCAGTACAACGCTTCTACAATTGCCATGGTAAACTTATATGCAAATAAGCGAAGACGATTGACTGCAAAAATGCTTTCTTACAAAGAGCTTTACTTTCCTCTATTCGAAGAAATGCTAATCAAATATGACTTGCCGTTAGAATTAAAATATTTACCTATCGTTGAATCAGCACTAAACCCAAGAGCAAGATCTAGGGCTGGAGCAGGCGGACTTTGGCAATTTATGCCCAGAACAGGTCAAATGTATGACTTGACTATTACCTCTTATGTTGATAAACGTTGTGATCCTTATTTAGCAACCGAAGCAGCTTGTAAATACTTAAGTTTCCTTCATGAAATTTATGAAGACTGGAACATCGTTTTAGCATGTTATAATGCTGGCTTAGGAACAGTAAACAAAGCAATAAGAAGGCAAGGAGGTGCAACAACCTATTGGGAGATCAGGCACTTATTACCAAAAGAAACTAGAAATTATGTCCCTGCATTTACAGCAGTAAACTATGTGATGAAATATTACAAAGATCATGCTATAGAACCAAACCCTATTCAGTTTTTAGATTTTAAAATAGATACCATTCATGTGTGTAAACGAATAGAGTTTGATGTGCTAGAAGAGTGGTTAGGCTACGATCTACATAAGCTAAAGTACTTAAACCCGATGTTTATAGACATGGTTATTCCACCAACAAAGGAATATTACAATTTATACTTACCATCAGATTTAATTGGTGACTTTATTCAATTAGAAGATTCTATTTATAAGTACTCTTCTACAGCGTATAAAAGTTACATTGCTCAAAACAAACTAAAAAGAGTACAACACACTCATATTATAAAGTATGGGGAAACTTTAGAGTCTATCGCTAAAGACTATAATTGTAAGCCAGAAGATATTAAAGCATGGAACAACAGAACTTCTAATAAAGTATATAAAGGAAGGAAATTAATCGTTTTCAAAGAGACTACTTCTATTCATGAAGTTCAACAATCTCAATCTAATAATAATTTAAGCTCTGGTTCAACAACAACTTACACCGTAAGAAGAGGTGATACTTTATGGGATATTGCTCAAAAATATAGGGGGGTTTCTGTAAACGACATTAAAGCCGCTAATGGGAATATGTCTAGTCGATTACATAGTGGACAAAAAATAAAAATTCCTTCAAATTAAGCATGAAACTTCTGCTCCATTTTTATTTATTTCTTTCTATACCTATGCTCAAAACGAAATATACAAAAACTATACAGTAGAAGATGGTCTTCCTAGCTCTGAGGTTTACTTTTCTTTTCAAGATTGAAAAGGCTATCTGTGGTTTGCCACAGATAATGGAGTTACCTAATGATCAAGCTTTAAGAACTAAAAATTTCTATTACATTATCTTTGATTTTATGAGCTAAACCATCCGTATCTATATCATTTGCATCTGACCCAAAAGGATCTTCAATTTCTTCAGCTAAAACCTCAATACTTACTAAAACGTAAAAAATAAAAACGGCAATAACTGAAGTATAATAACCAAAACTAGCAATAAAACCTAAGGGAAGGGTCGTAACGTAAATAAAGATAAACTTCTTTAAAAACAAACTATAAGAATAAGGTATAGGAGTATTTTTTATCCGCTCACAAGCTCCTAGTATATCAGAGAAAGTTTTTAAATTGATATCAAAACTTAAAAATTCTTCTTGAGTTATTTTACCCGCTAACTTAAGCTCGTTAAACTGTCTATACATTGAATTAATAATAAAGTTGGGGTGGTGATTAAGTTTTGTGATCTTTTTTTTCTCTTCATCTTTTAAATCTAACAGTTCTAAGTTTTTATTATCTCTTAAATGTTCTTTAAAAGAGGAGGCGAAATTAGGAATCATTCTTTTAAAAAAAACTTTAGCTTCTTCATCTTTTACAATGGTATTAACCTTAATTGATAAGTTTCTTGAGTTATTAATTAACTCTCCCCATTTCTTTCTGCCTTCCCACCATCTATCATAAGCTGTGTTTGTTCTAAACACTAACAATAAAGAAAGAACAAAACCCACCAAAGAATAAACAGAAACTAAGTCCTTAAAAACAGTATGTTTAGCAAAGTAATTTAATTCAACATAAGTCAAAGCAGTAGTTAAAATACCTACTAGAATTAACTCTTTCCATAAAATTTGTAACGTATCACTTTTATGAAATTGAAAAATATGTTTAAACCAAAGTTTAGGGTTGTACTTGATCATTTTTTTTGCAATATGAAAAAAGGACAACCATATTTAATGATTGCCCTTTGAGTTATATAATAAGTTGATATTATTTATTTTACTAATTTATCTATAGCAATATGTAAGTTATCTCCTCTTAAGTTCTTTCCAATAATAATTCCATTCTCATCAATTAAAAAACTCATAGGAATAGAATTCACTTTATATATTTGAGCAGCTTTGCTACTCCAAAACAAAAGATCAGACACATGGTTATCCCAAGTTAATCCATCTTGAGCAATTGCATTCACCCAATTCGCTTTATTTCGGTCTAATGAAACACTATAGACTTCAAAACCTTTAGCACTTGTAAACTTTGCTTTGCTATACTTTTCATAAGCTTTAACCACATTAGGGTTTTCCCTTCTACATGGTCCGCACCAAGAAGCCCAAAAATCTATTAACACAATTTTACCTTGTAAATCAGAGAGCTTTCTTTCTTTCCCATTAGGATCTTCAAAAGCTAACTCAGGAGCTTTGTCTCCAATGTTTAGTCCTACAGCTACTTCTTCAATGTTTTTATTCTTTATCCATTTTGGGGGCCAAGGAAATGTAAAGCTTCCTAAAGAAATAAGAGCCAATAATGCTATTATACCTATTTTTTTCATAGACTGTTCTTTTATATTTATTTTAATTGACAGAACTCAATACACAAAAACTATTCCAATTATTAAGGCTCAGTTATTTAATTCTCAAGACTAGATTCTTCTAATATCTGCCCCTAAATTATTTAGACGTAATTCGATATCTTCGTAACCCCTATCTATTTGCTCAATATTTTTTATAATGCTTGTACCTTCAGCAGATAAAGCAGCAATTAATAACGAAACACCTGCTCTAATATCTGGAGAAGTCATTGTAATGCCTCTTAAAGAAGTTGTTCTATCTAACCCAATAACATTTGCTCTATGCGGATCACATAAAATAACTTGCGCTCCCATTTCCATCAACTTATCTGTAAAGAACAGTCGGCTCTCAAACATTTTTTGATGAATTAAGACACTTCCTTTTGCTTGTGTTGCAACCACTAAAATAATACTCAGTAAGTCTGGAGTAAATCCAGGCCACGGAGCATCTGCAATTGTCATTACAGAACCATCAATAAATGATTCGATTTCATAATGTTCTTGAGCGGGAATGTGTATATCATCACCTCTACGCTCTAGCTTTATTCCTAAACGTCTAAATATAGATGGAATTTGACCCAAATTATCGTAAGAAACATTTTTAATGGTAATTTCAGACTGTGTCATCGCAGCTAAGCCAATAAAACTTCCAATCTCAATCATATCTGGTAGAACTCTGTGTTCACAACCTTTTAATTTTTTAACCCCTTCAATTGTTAATAAATTAGACCCAACACCTGTAATCTTGGCCCCCATACTGTTCAACATTTTACATAATTGTTGTAAATATGGTTCGCATGCAGCGTTATAAATGGTAGTTGTTCCTTCCGCCATTACAGCTGTCATGACGATATTAGCTGTTCCTGTTACAGAGGCTTCATCTAGTAACATATAACAACCTTTTAATTTACTAGCTTCTGCCTTAAAAAAGTTTGTTTTGCTGTCGTAATTGAAATTCGCTCCTAGCTTTTGAAATCCTAAAAAGTGAGTATCTAATCTTCTACGTCCAATTTTATCCCCTCCTGGTTTAGGAATATAGCCTTTACCAAAACGAGCTAAAAGCGGCCCGACAATCATTATAGACCCTCTTAACCCTCCACCTTTTTCCTTAAACTCTTCTGTCAACATATAGTCAACATCAACTTCATCAGCTTGAAAACTATATTTTCCTTTCTCTAGTTTTTCTACTTTTACTCCTAGAGCTTGTAATAAGTTAATTAACTTATTGACATCAATAATGTCAGGTAAATTACTAATGATTACTTTTTCTGGAGTTAATAATACAGCGTTTAAAACCTGTAATGCTTCATTCTTTGCTCCTTGAGGAGTAATTTCTCCTTTTAGTTTATTTCCTCCATGTATTTCAAAAGATCCCATATAGCCTGCTTTGTTTTACTTCTTACGATAATTCTTATTGTTGTTGTGCTTTCTCTGATTGTTTGTTCTACTTTTATTATGACGCTTTTGATTTGACGAAATAATAGGAGAACTAACATTGTAGTTTTTCTTAAAATGACTTAAAATCTCTCTAGTATCTGTTAATTCTTCTGGAGAAATTGACAACTTACCACCAGAATATTCTTCTAAATGTTTAACAATAACCTCATCATTAACAGTATCTCTATTCCAAAGTAAGTAAGATGTTTTTAATAAATCTGCTATTCTTTTAACTAAAAAGGTTTTTTCTTCCCCATCTTCTAACTTAACTGCTGCAGCGATCAAGTCCTCCATTATCGCTCCATAATGACCATACTTTATTCTACGCTGAGGGTAGGGAATACTATCTGGTTTTTTATCGAAAAAATCTGCTGAAGGCTTAGGGTAAGGTGAGTCGACATCTAATTCGAAATTAGACATAATAAATAAGTGATCCCACAGTTTATGGTCATAATCTTCCACGTTTTTCAACTCTGGGTTAACTTGTTCCATTACTATAATAATAGCTTTAGCACAGTTATTTCGTTCTTCTTGGTCTGCAATTGTTAAACAATGATTTATCATGTTTTGAACATTTCTTCCATATTCAGGAATAGTCATCAAAGCACGTTCTGTGTTATATTCTAACGAAGTAATATTTGCCATAAAGTTTTATAATATATTCAAAGATAGTAATTCAAGTCCATTAATAAGCATTATCTTTTTAAAATCAATTAACGTCCTTTTGTTACTTTCATTACACCAAATGTTTAATTGATTTGTTATTTTTGTATTTAAAATAAAGCCAAACCAATGCTAAAAAATAGTCTTTATAGTATATTTAAGTATAAATGCCCCAGGTGTAATAGAGGCGAGTTTTTTGAATCTAGAAATCCATACAACTTAAAAGAAGCCGGAAACATTAAGGAATCTTGTTCCCACTGCAAGTTAAAATACTCCCCTGAACCAGGTTTTTATTATGGAGCTATGTATGTCTCGTATGGTTTAGGTATTGCAATGTTTGTCTCTGTTTGGGTAGCATTATTAATCCTTTACCCAAATTACACCCCAATAGAACTGATTGTTCTACTTTTTATTTCTTTAATCCTTTTAGGGCCTTATATTTACGCACTATCTAAGACAGTTTGGGCAAATCTGTTTTTTCATTACGAAGAAGAATATGCTCAAGAAAAACAAAAAGAGATAAAAAATGCTAGAGAAGTTAAAAGATAATTATGGCTTTCTTTTTGAAGAAAAGCTAATTGAGGAAATTGCAGAAGTTGGCTCTTTTCAATCTCTAAAACGAGGAGAAAAGCTAATAGAATATGGTAGTTATATAAAAACCATGCCTTTAGTTTTAAAAGGATCTATTAAAATAGTAAGAGAAGACGAAGATGGAGGTGAGTTATTATTATACTTTATTGAAAAAGGAGACACCTGCGCTTTTTCTTTAACTTGTTGTATTGGAAATAAAAAAAGTGAAGTTAAAGCCGTTGTTGTCGAGGATACTGAAGTGATGCTTATTCCCGTTCAAAAAATGGAAGAGTGGATTTGCAAATATCAAACGTGGAAAAACTTCGTTTTTGAAAGTTACAACATAAGGCTAGAAGAAATGTTAGAAACGATAGACACCTTAGCATTTATGAAGATGGATGAGCGTTTATACAAGTTTCTAACAGACAAAGTAAAGTTAATTGGATCAACTTTTATAGAAAACACTCATCAAGAAATTGCTTACAATCTAAATACCTCAAGAGTCGTTATTTCAAGACTATTAAAAAAACTAGAAAAGGAAGGAAAGATTAATCTTTTTCGGAATAAAATAGAAGTATTAAATTTTTAAAAAGAGTCGATTAGTTAAATTGAAGATTTAAACTGTTTGTATAAAATAAACAGTTGTAACATAAATGAAAGCATTAAAAAAATACCTTCCAATATTAACTTGGCTACCTAATTATACGCTGAAGGACTTCATGTCTGATTTGCCTGCAGGACTAACGGTTGGCGTGATGTTAATTCCACAAGGCATAGCCTACGCTCTTATTGCTAAGCTTCCTGCTATTTATGGGTTATATGCCGCTTTGCTACCCCAAGTTATTTATGCTATTTTTGGTACTTCTCGTCAGTTAGCAGTAGGCCCTGTTGCAATGGACTCTCTGATTGTTGCAGCGGGAATAACAGCAATAGCAAATGTACCAGAAGATCAGTATGTTTTTATGGCTATTGCTTTGGCATTTATGATGGGAATCATACAACTTACATTAGGGGTTTTTAGGTTAGGTTTTTTAGTCAGTTTTTTGTCTAAGCCTGTTATTAGCGGATTTACCTCTGCTGCAGCTGTTATTATTGGTTTGAGCCAGTTTAAACATTTATTAGGGGCTGATATTGAGCAAAGTAACCAAATTCACACCTTATTATATCATGTTATTCAGAAAACCCCAGAAATAAACATTCCTACGCTACTTATTGGTCTAGTAACAATTATCATGATCGGAGGGATGAAAAAAATCAATAGAAAAATACCCTCTGCTTTAATCGTTGTCATTATAGGAATCTTCGTTGTTCAGTTTTTTAGATTAGATAATTATGGAGTTAATATTGTAAAGGATATTCCAGAAGGGATACCAGACTTTAGTATTCCAACCATAAACATGGAGTTTTTCTCTCAGTTACTTTCCCTATCGGCTACATTAGCCTTAATTGCATTTATGGAAGCTATTTCGATTGCAAAAGCTGTGGAAGAACGACACGATGATTATAAAATAGACCCAAACCAAGAATTAATAGCTTTAGGTTTAGGTAACATAGTGGGTTCCTTTTTTCAAAGCTACCCAACTTCTGGGGGGTTCGGAAGAACCGCAGTAAATGACGAGTCTGGAGCTAAAACAAATATGGCGGCTATTATATCTGCGATTGTTGTAGCATTAACTTTATTATTTTTTACTCCTTTATTTTACTATTTACCAAAGAGTGTTTTATCGGCAATTATAATAGTCGCTGTATACGGCTTAATCGATGTCAAATACCCTAAAGAATTATGGGTATATAAAAAAGATGACTTGTTAATGTTGGTAGTAACGTTTATTGTAACATTAACCGTTGGGATAAAAGAAGGTATTTTGGTTGGAGTTCTATTATCCTTAGTTCTATTAATTTACAGAAGCGCAAGGCCTCACATAGCTCAATGCGAGCAAATTGAAGGAACAAGTTACTATAAAAACATCTACCGTTTTAAAAATTTAACGCAGCACCCTGAGGTCTTAATTATTAGACTAGATGGTCAATTGTACTTTGCCAACATTGATTACTTTAAAGATCAACTATTTAAAATGATGGAAGCCAAGGGCGACCAGCTTAAATTAGTTGTTTGGAATGCTGAACCTGTAAATCATATTGACTCTAGTGCGGTTTTAATGCTTAGAAACTTAATCGCTGAATTACGTCAAAAAAATATTTTATTTGCTGTAGCCGGTGCTACTGGACCAGTAAGAGATATTTTATTTAAAAGTAAGTTAGCAGAAGACATCACTAAAGAATTAATGTTCGCAGAAGTACATAAAGCCTTAGAATGTATAGAGTCTGACACGCATGGAGATTTACAAAGAAAATGTAAGCAAATTGCTTTGCAAAGTAATTAAACAATTAATTGCTAAGGTTAAAGAAAGTTAAAAAGACGATGTGTAAATTTAGACATCGTCTTTTTTATATACATTAATAAAAATTTTGAATTATGAAGGTTTTAATTACAGGAGGATCTGGTCTTATTGGTAGTCGTTTAACAACGTTATTAAAAGAGAAAAACATAGAAGTTGTCCATTTGTCAAGGTCTCCTAGTTCTAAATTTGGAATTAAAGTCTATCAGTGGGATTGGAAAAAAAAAGAAATAGACGAGAACTGCTTTAATGGAGTAACTGATATTATTCATTTAGCTGGAGCTGGCATTGCAGATAAACCATGGACGATGTCACGTAAACACGAAATAATCAAAAGCCGTGTAGAAACTGCTAACCTTATTTTCGAATCGTTAAAAAAACTGAACCATCCTCTAAACTCATACATCTCCGCTTCCGGAATTGGTTATTATGGAGCGATAACCACCGACAAAGTTTTTACAGAAGAAGACCAACCTCACGATGACTTCATTGCAAAGAGTTGTATCTACTGGGAAAAAAGTGCAGATCAATTTTCAGACATTGCTTCTAGAGTAGTTAAACTAAGGACAGGAGTGGTATTAGACAAAAACAGTGGAGCATTATCTAAAATGGATAAAACGGTTAAGTTTGGTATTGGAGCTCCAATTGGAACAGGAAAACAAGCCATGCCTTGGATTCATATAGAGGACATTGCCAACTTATACTTAGAAACTTTGTTAGACAACACTTATAATGGGATATACAATGCTGTAGCTCCACAACAAGTAAATAACGAAGAAGTAACTAAAGAAATAGCATCCACTCTAAACAAACCCCTATTTCTTCCCAAGGTTCCTGCCTTTGTATTAAGAACAATTTATGGCGAACTATCAGATATCGTCTTAAAAGGAAGCTATGTCTCTGCTAAAAAACTAATTAAAGCAGGTTTTGAATTTCAATTCCCTTTATTAAAACAAGCATTAGAAGACATTTATAAGAAATAATCTACCTAACCAAAACCACTTTTCCTGTTACCCATTGTTTACCAACAGGATACCTTAGTAAGTAGATCCCAACGGGGTAATCACCTAAGTAGAGAGAAACTTTTGTACCTCCATTAAATTCTACTTTTTGTAATAATTTGCCACTCAAATCTGTTAGGTAAATAAATTCAATAGCTTCAGAAGCTTCTACATAAACGTAATCTCTAGTCGGGTTTGGGTAGTACTTCCACTCTATTGTATTTACCTCTATAATTGGATTGTTGTTAGTCGTATCTCTATTCGTTCTATCTGGCCGTTCTACTTCATTGGAATCAGAATAAATTTGACCTTCCTCTAAAGTAAAATTCACTATGCTATCTGGATAGTTCAATTCATATTCTGGTGTTATTTCTTCGCATTTAGGATAATAAACAGCTGTTTTAATCACATTTGTTAATCTATCTGTCAATAATTGAACATCAAACTCATCAACTGTTGGCTTAATATGAGAAATCCCTATTCCACTATGGTCAGTTAAAAATAAATAGGTTCCGTTGGTACACAAAGCTAAAGAACGCATTAGGTATTCTCCAGACTTATTAATTCCACTTCCTGTAATAGGCACTATTTTAATTCCTTTTTTTGCGGCTTGTCTAGCCAGTTTATCTAATCGTTTGATTGTTTCTTCATCGCTATGAGCAGGAGCATCTAAAATAACAAATAGTAATTTTGTTCTTACATCATCACTCCAGCTTAATTCATTAATCGCAACTTCTAATCCAGCGTCTAATGCTTCTGGCATATCTCCTCCTCCTTTTGCAAACTGTTCGTCGATAAAAACAAGCGCTTCAGACAACACATTTGTAAAGTCTTGATGCTTTGTCATGTACTCTTCGGTTTTGTCTCGATAAAAAACACTTCCATATTTAATGTTTACTTCCTTGAATAAGTTTTGAGATTCGTACATTACTTTATTCAAATCTCTTTTTATAAAGTTTATTTCGTCTCCCATGCTTCCTGTAGCATCAATTAAAAAAGCAATTTCAACTTCGTTAGAGGTTGTACCACAATCAACATTCATTTTTAAGCTGTTAATTCCTTTTTTAAATAACTTTGGACGCTTTATTGTTTCTGTTAGTCCTTGGTAAGAGACTTCAATTTTGCCTGCTTCTATCGCTATACTATCTAGCCTCCCCCATAATTCTGCTTTCCCTGTATTATCCGAAACTGACTCCCAAATTAATTTATTTGTTTGGCTAAACAATTTAATTTTTGCTCCAACTAAAGGCTTTTTATCATTGTTCAAAACCTGCACTGTAAAACGTTGTTGAGGGTTTAACTTCCAAGTTTCCTGATACTTTACTAGTTCTGTTTTTAAGTAATCATTCCATAAGTTCCATTTAGCAAAATCATTAATCTCTCCTGATGTTAATCCTTCTCCTGCTTCGATATTATTCACTTGAATATTGTTATTACTTAAATAGGCAACACCTCCCATATACCTTGTTTCTAAAGCATACGTTTTTTCAGCTAACACTCTTTCTTTTTTCTTTGCATCTCTTTTTAGAGAAAAGTCACTAACTTCATCTTCTGTAACAGAAATTGTTTCTTCTTGAACTTCATAACCAGCATACATT
>JAGXIB010000067.1 GCA_024635865.1 Flavobacteriales bacterium | reverse complement strand
TGTTGTTTTTAACCTAAAATTTCTTTTAGTTTTTGTTCTAATTGCATTCCTCTCAAGCTTGTTGCAATAACTTTACCATTTTTATCTAATAAAACAGTGTATGGGATTCCATTTACTCCATAGAGCGCAGAAGCAGCAGATTGCCATCCTTTTAAATCGCTCACATGGTTAGGCCAAATTAGCCCATCTTGTTGAATTGCGCTTTCCCATCTTGCTTTGTCTTTATCTAGAGACACGCTATAAATTGTAAAGCCTTTATCTTTATACTCGTTATAAAGTCTTACTACATTAGGATTCTCCATTCTACAAGGCTTACACCAAGACGCCCAAAAATCAATTAAAACTACTTTCCCTTTTAAACTACTTAGCGTAATACTTTTTCCACTTGGAGAGGTGAAATTTAATTCAGGTGCTTGTTGTCCAACTTGAACAACTCCATTTTGCTTGGGTTGTTGAGTTTGCTGTTGCTGAACTTTAGCAATGTTACCTTTTATTGAGGTATGAAAAATTGAATTCTTCATCGTCTTAGATAATGTATTTTCTATCTTTTTTAAATAGACTAATTGAGTTTTTGGATCAAACAAATCATTTGAAGCAGATAAAACTGCAGGGGAAACTAAATTGTTGTCAATGAAATTTTCAGCATATTTAGTATGCTCTTTTGTTAATTTTTCAGACTGCTGAATTAAAACAGTTCTTTCGGTGCTATTTTGAGGTAAAGTTTTTAGTGTATTCTGAATCTCTTGCATTTTCATATAGAACTCTTTTTGCTTTTTAGAGTAAGTATCTAAAATTTTCGAGTCGTTAGACCCTTCAACTTCTGATTCTTGTATTAGGTTATAATCTCCATCAACAGATACGTTTTCTGTACTATTTAATAATAAGACTCTAAACTTTTTCGGGGAAGAACCTACTGCATAAAACTGGTATCCTTCTCCTTTACCTTTCAAGCTGTAATTTCCTTCAGCATCAATAATAGCGCTATCTATTGGCGTTGGTTTTTGACCCTTAAATTGGTATAGATATATTTTTTGATCAGTTCCGTCAGTAAGATTTCCTTCTACCTTAAAGTTAGTAGCATTGGTGTTTTCTGGAGCTTCTGCTATTGCATTTTCGTAAGTGATATTCGAATCACTAGTTTCAGGGGTCGAAGTTTCATTTTCTTTTTCTTCACCATTACAAGAGCTAATGGTGATAAGTAATATGGAGATTAGTAATAACTGTAGTAATTTCATAATGTTTATTTTATCTATATACTTTGAATAACTTTATTAATAATTTGAGCTGTTGTTTTTGGATCTGCAGCCCCCTTAGTTGCTTGCATTATTTTACCCATAAAAAAGCCTGTTAATTTTTTTTCTCCATTTTTGAAACGTTCTGTTTCAGAAGGGTTCTGTTTAAAAATGGATAAAACTATATTTTCTAATTCATCAGAATTGTCTTGAGTAATCCAATTATTTTCTTTTGCAATTTCTAAAGGTGATTTAGAAGGGTTTTCTAATAAAATAGGGAAAACCTTTTGAGTGGCAACAGAATTGTTGATTTTTCCTTCCTCAATAGCAGAAATCAATTCGGCAATTTTTTTTGCAGAAATAGGGAATTCTTCTATTCCAAGCGCATTCTGATTAAGATAAGACTTAATGCTTCCCATCATCCAATTTGCTGCTACTTTATAATTAGAAGTTTCTTTTATTAAATCTTCAAAATAGAGCGCTATTCCCTTAGAGTCTGTAAGGTTAGAAGCATCGTAATTAGAAAGTTTTAATTCTTTTTGATATTTCTTAAACAAATCATTTGGTAGGGGAGGGAGGCTACTTCTTTGCTCTTCTATGTATTCTTGAGAAACATGTAAAGGAGTTAGGTCAGGCTCAGGAAAATACCTGTAATCATGAGCATCTTCTTTTTTACGCATTCCAACAGTAGAGTTAGTTGATGCATCAAAGTTTCTTGTCTCTTGAAAAATGGGCTCTCCTTTTTCAAGTAACTCAGCGTGTCTTACTATTTCAAACTCTATCGCTTTAGCAACATTACGAATAGAGTTCATGTTTTTTATTTCTACTCGTTGACCAAACTCTTTAGAACCTTTTGGCATAATAGAGATGTTTACGTCACAACGCATACTTCCTTCCTCCATATTTCCATCACATATCTCTAAGTAACGAACCAGTTTTCTAACTTCTATTAAATAATTATAGGCTTCATTAGCTGATTTAAGAACAGGTTCCGTTACGATTTCTACCAACGGAACTCCAGCTCTATTTAAATCGATTAAAGTATCGAAAGGATCCATGTCATGAATACTTTTACCAGAATCTTCCTCCATGTGTATGCGAGTCAGTTCAATAGACTTTTCTTTTCCATCATCACCTTTTATAAGGATTTCTCCCCCTCTACAAATAGGTGTTTTATCTTGGGTTATTTGATAGCCTTTAGGTAAATCGGCATAGAAATAATTTTTTCTATCGAAGTGCATGTCTCTAGTAATTTCAGACTTACAAGCTAAACCTAGTCGAACAGCATACTTCAAAGTAGATTCATTAAAAACGGGAAGTGTTCCAGGGTGGCCAAGACTAACAGGTCCTACATTTGTATTTGGAATTGCTCCAAATTCATTAATATCGCTACTATATGCTTTGGTCTTAGTATTCAACTGGGCATGAATTTCTAACCCAATTACAGGCTCATACTTTTCTAAAACGCTTTTTAAGTCCTTCATTTTATGTCTATTCTTAATATTGAATATATCTTACAAAATTACAAATCTTTTACTAATTATTCTTGTTATTTGGTTACTCTCTTTTCTCAATGGGGTTAATACTTGTTAATAACCATCATTGAATTTGTTATGTTTACTTCTTTATTTACTGCTTCTATCACTTTCTTATAACTTTATGAACACAAATCTGTATTAATAATTAGTGAGTTAAAAAAATAATATATATTTGCAACCACAAAAATAAATAATGATGTGAGGCAACCTTTAACTATTTTAAAAGTTTCTCATATATAAACCTAACAAAACGCCTATAGAATAATATCTACTTTGAAACATTTATTAAAACAATAAATTCTTAATTAAAAGAGATATTATTATGGTATTAAGTAAATTAACCGATGCAGAACTGGTTTCAGCTTATCAAAAAGGTAACGAAAAAGCTTTCGAAATTTTATTAAATAGACATCAGAATAGGGTTTTCTCCTATATTCTAATGATGGTGAAAAATACTGAACTGGCAAACGACATATTCCAGGATGCTTTTACAAAGGTAATTTTGACGTTAAAAAAAGGAAAGTATAATGATGAAGGTAAGTTTTTGCCTTGGGTCATGAGAATTACCCATAATTTAACGATTGACCATTTTAGAAAATCTTCAAAAATGACCTTTGTAGGACAAAGAAAATATCAAGAAGATGAAGAATTTAATATCTTCGATATTTTAAATTTAGAAGAAGGAACGATAGAAGACGAAATTGTTTCAGAACAGATTTTTCAAGATGTTAGAGATTTAGTAGAGCTATTGCCTGAAGACCAATTAGAAATAGTTAAAATGAGGCACTTTATGGGAATGAGCTTTAAAGATATTGCCGACACTAAAGACATTTCAATTAATACTGCTCTTGGAAGAATGCGTTACGCATTAATAAACCTTAGAAAATTAGTGAAGGAAAAGAACCTTGAATTGACAGTTGTTTAAATCTATTTTCTTTAGGGCTTGAATTAATGGGTTAATTTTTGTTTTTTTGTATGAAGTAGGTTGGCATAGTTTTAGTTATGTCAGTAAAAAAATACATTATGAAACAATTATTAGTTAGTACTTTTATTGCTGCATCATCATTTATCGGGTTTTTTGCTCAGTCGACAAATAACATTGTGATTTTTGCAGAAGATCCTAAACCTTTTTATGCCATTGTGAATGGGATTAAACAAAATTCAGAACCTCAAACAAATGTTAAAATAACTGGGTTAACTAATCCATCTTCTAGCATTAAAGTTGTTTTTTCTGATGGAACTCCTGATTTGAACAAAACAACCTGGTTTGAGAATATGGGAAAGGAAGCAACATTTAGAATTGTAAATACAAAAAAAGGTTACAAGCTAAGGTACTTTGGTGAAATAGACATTAATAACTCAGTTGAAAATCAAGAGCAGTCTATTATTACTTATCATACTGAAGAAACCACGCCAGTGGTAGTTGAACCTTCTAATCAAACACTGACAGTAACTGAACAAGTTGTTACTACAACAAATACTTCTACCAATGGAGGTTCTGTTAATTCTGTTCCGGTTAATACGAATACTGAGAATGTAAATATGGGCCTTAATGTTGGTGGGCTTGGTGTAAATATGAATGTCAATGTTAATGAAACGAATGGTACAGTTGGAACGACGACCAATTCAAGTGGTCTTGACTATTCTTCTTCAACCACTACAACCACCACGACTACATCCACTTCTAATAGTGGTTTTGGAACAAGTTCAAACGAAAATTCAAGTCAAATAGCAACACCTGAACCAATTGTTTATGTTTCAGGTTATACTGGGTCTATTGGTTGTCCAATTCCTGAATCTTCGGTAAATTCTATTAAGAGTTCTGTAGAGGATGAAAGTTTTTCTAGTGATAAAATGAATTTAGCGAAACAAGCAACAAAAAATAGATGCATTACAGTTAGTCAAGTAAGAGAAATAATGACTGCTTTTGATTTTGAGGATAAAAAGTTAGAGTTTGCTAAGTATGCTTATGATAGAACATATGATGTCGATAATTACTATTTAATTAATAAAGACTTCGATTTTAGTTCAACAAAAGAAAGTCTAAATAAATATGTGCAATCGAAATAAATAGTGGAATAAAGCCTGCTTTTTCTAAGCGGGCTTTTTAATGACTAAAAAAATGATATTGATATGATGGAGCATTTAAAAATAGGCGACAAGACTTTTAATTCTAGACTTTTTACTGGTACAGGTAAGTTTAGTTCATCAAAAATTATGGAAGGAGCGCTATTAGCTTCAGAGTCAGAGTTAGTTACTGTTGCCTTAAAAAGAATTTCTTTAAACGACCAAAAGGACTCAATATTATCTCATTTAAAGCATAGACACATCAACTTATTACCTAATACATCTGGTGTTAGAAATGCAAAGGAAGCTGTTTTCGCAGCTGAACTAGCAAGAGAGGCTTTAGAAACAAATTTCATAAAGTTAGAAATTCACCCAGATCCTAAGTATTTAATGCCTGATCCTATTGAAACTTTAAAAGCGACAGAGGAGCTGGTTAAAAAAGGGTTTATTGTTCTGCCCTATATCCATGCTGATCCAGTTTTGTGTAAACGTTTAGAAGAGGTTGGAACTGCCGCAGTAATGCCTTTAGGTTCTCCAATAGGAAGTAATAAAGGGTTGTTGACAAGTGATTTTCTTAAAATTATTATTGATCAATCGAATGTGCCTGTTATTGTTGATGCAGGAATAGGAGCTCCTTCACATGCAGCTTACGCCATGGAGTTAGGAGCAGATGCTGTTTTAGTGAACACAGCAATTGCTGTATCTGATAATCCAATAAAGATGGCCATCGCATTTAAATTAGCAGTAGAAAGTGGAAGGATGGCTTTTGAAGCAAAGCTAGGAGCACAAAACATTACCGCAAAAGCGAGTAGTCCTTTAACTAGTTTTCTAGATTAACTTTTACCTTCCCACTCCTTATAAAACTGAGTGAGAAAAGTTTCCAAAACTAGGTGTCTTTCTTTTGCTAACTCCTTTCCAGTTGTGGTTTGCATTCTATCTTTTAGTAATAGTAACTTTTCGTAAAAGTGATTAATGGTATTTCCTTTACTTTTTTTGTAACTTTCGAAATCGTTGTGTAGTTCTGCTTTCTCATCTGGGTGGTAGAGTAAACGATTGTGGTGTCCACCAAAGGCAAAAGCTCTTGCTATTCCTATTGCTCCAATAGCATCTAATCGATCTGCATCTTGTACTATTTTACCTTCTAGTAATATAGGATTAGTAGTCACATTGGCTCCTTTAAAAGAAACGCTTTTTACAATTTGTAAAACTTTTGTGATTAAATTTTGTGAGCAATCATATTTATTTAAAAGTTTAGAGATAAGCACTTCTTGAGCATTCTCTTCTTTAAATAATTTGTGATCTCCAAGATCATGCAATAATGCAGCTAATTCAACTAGATATAAGTTAGCATTTTCTTTGAGAGCAATTGATTTTGCTGTTTCTGTAACTCTGTATATGTGCCACCAATCATGTCCTGAACCCTCTCCTTCAAAAATTAGTTTAACTTCTTTTCGAATGTTCAGTAATAAAGATGCTATTTCCATTATTTTTTATTCGGCTCAATAACTTTAATTTTTACCGATGAACTAGCATATTCTAAAATAACTTTAGTTATCGGTTGATGACTCGCTTTATCTTGATCCTCATTAGTATATTGAATCGTAATAATGTTTTTACCATCTATAATTGCTTCAGTTTTAATAAAGCCTTTTGGAGAAACCGTTAAAATTCTACTGACTAATTCTTTTTGCAAAGCAATGGCAAGCAGCTCGTCCTGACTTGTGCTATAAACAACAGAAAAACACTTTTCCCCTTCTTTATTAGAAATGACTTCATCTACTCCTTTTTCAAAGTCAATGGTAGTTTTGTTATCTTTCATTATCGTTTCAAATTCTTTGTAACTTGAAATAATTACCGTATGTATTTTTGCATTAAAATCTATTAAGTTTTGTTCAAAATAAACTTGTTTTTTGTGCTCTTCTTTTAAATGAAGTTCTTCATCGTTTTGAGCAATCAATAGAGTAGGAGTTAGTAATAATAGATATAGTAGATGTTTAATAGTTTTCATAATAATTTGACAAAGTTTTATTTTATATAACGTTTGAATTACTTTAAGGTTGCCCAAAAATAATAATTAAAGCTTACTCTTTAATTGAGTCTATCGCATCATATAATAATTGTTGAATTCTTGTTCTAACACTTGTAGAGATAATCTTTCTATTACTAGCATCGGGGTAAACTCGATTAGACAAGAAAACATAAACCAAGCCATTTTCAGGGTCAGCCCACGTT
>JAGXIB010000066.1 GCA_024635865.1 Flavobacteriales bacterium | reverse complement strand
TCTGTATGTTTCAGAGCTAAAAGATGACAAGTGGTCAGAACCGAAGAACCTTGGAAAAACAATAAATACTACAGCTGATGAGTTTTCAATGGTCTTTAACGTAAATAAAACAAGCGGATATTTTTGTTCTAATCGAGTTAATGGAATGGGTAAAGATGATATTTATGCTTTCAATAAAATAGATAAAACAGTTGTAGAAAACCCTACTTTAGGTGGGAAGCTTACCTATAGGCACCTTAAAGGTAAAACCACTGAAGGACTTGAAATGGGTATGTATGATGAAGATGGAAATTTAATAGGAAGAGCTAAAGTTGGAGCTGACGGAAAATTCACTTTTAAAAACTTACCTTCAAATACCAACTATACGCTAAAAGCTATAGGTTCGGACGAAGAAATGGAGTTAATTCTATTTGATGAAAATAAAGACATCGTTTTGGTGTCAGACAGTCAGGGAAACTTTATTTATAGAAAGTTATCGTCTGATAAAGTTGGTACAATTGCGTTGATTGATGATGAAGATCTAGATCTTTTAAGTAAGAAAGGAGAACTATCAGGTCAATTTGTTTTTAAGAAATTAAAGTCGAGTGGGGCAGAAGGTATGGAAGTCTATTTGGTAGATGAAGATGGAAATATCATTATGAAAACTAAAACAGATAAGTATGGTAACTTTGTATTTAAGAACATTCCTTCAGATGGAAATTATACCCTGAAAGCAGAAGACGATGATGATTTTGATTTATTAGTTTTTAATAAAAAGAATCAGTTATTAGCAAGGTTAAAAAAAGATAAAAAAGGGAATTTTGTCTTCAGGAAGTTAAAAAGTAATAGCAATAACTCCCTTGCATTAGAAGAAGATGCTTTGTTGTTTTTAGAGAAGAGAATTGCTTTAACTGGACAATTTATCTACCAGAAAATTAAGTCTGATGTTGGAAATTTAGAGGTAGAAGTTCATGATCAAAAAGTGCAATTAAAAAAAGTGAAGTCTACAAAAGAAGGAGACTTTATGGCAGTAGGACTTAAGGTTAGCGATCAATATAAGTTTAGAATTACTGATGAAAGTAAGTTAAAAGAAGAACCGATATTAAACATTACCAATAGGTATCACCAAACTGTTGCAATATTAAATAGAGACGATATTGGTTTTTATGTTTTTAATAAATCAGAAGATTTTAATCTAGGAGACTCTGTTGTGAATATTGAAGTTATTCAGATTGAACAAACGATCATTCAGGATACTGTTGCTATTTATTATAAAAATAATGAGTATGCTTTATCAGCCGATGATAAAAAAGTTTTAGGAAAAAGATTAGCTGAGTTAAAGGCAGATCAAGATTTATTAATTCGTATAGAGTCTTATGCTTCTTCAAAAGGGTCTGTAGAGTATAATAAAGAGTTAACGTTGAATAGAAAAGCAAAAGTGCTTCAATACTTTACAACTAATGGAATTCATCAGTCTAGAATAAAAGCTTTTTCATATGGAGAAGTAAGAACACAGGAGGAACAAGATGAGGAGCAACAACGTTTAAGTCGTAAAACAGAATTGACAGTTTTTAAATTGAAATAAATTATTTTAATCATGAATTCAGGAGAACTAAATGATTCAGGATTTAGTCATATTCCAAGAAAACAAGGAGAGAGGTTAATAAACAAGAATGGAACTTCTAATGTAAAGAAAGAAGGGCTAAGTTTCGTAGAACGATTTAGTATGTATCATGCCTTGACTTCTATGAACTGGAGAGTGTTTTTTTTATGCTTGTTTTTGTGTTTTATTGCAATTAATATCATTTTTGCTTTTATTTATTTATTGATAGGGATAAAAGGAATTGGGGGCATAGAAATGTTAACGTTTAAATCTAGCTTTTTAAAGTCTTTTTATTTTAGTACACAGTCACTAACAACAGTAGGTTATGGTCAACTATACCCAAAAACCCCACTCGTTAGTTTTGTTGCAGCAGTTGAGTCTTTTGTAGGCTTGTTATCTTTTGCTATGGCTACAGGACTTTTGTATGGTAGGTTTTCTAAACCAACAGCTAAGTTAATTTTTAGTGATAATTTATTGTTTGCTCCTTTTAAAGAAGGAGAAGCCTTAATGATAAGGTTAGCTAACCCAAAAGATAGTCAAATAATAGATGTTACGGCTGATGTGATTTTTACTTATTTAGACTTTAATGAAGGACAAGCAACTAGAAAGTTTTTTAATTTACCATTAGAAATTGATAGAATTAATATGTTAGCTACAAGTTGGACCCTAGTTCACCCTATTAACGAAGAAAGTCCATTATTTGAATTGAGTAAAAACACATTAATAAAATCAGATCCAGAGGTCTTTATTCAAATACAAGGTTTTGATGTGACTTACAACCAGTCAGTAAATACAAGAACCTCTTTTAAAGTAGACGAATTCGTTTGGAATGCTAAGTTTAAAAAGATTTTAAAAAATGATAATAAAGGAGCCCCAGTTATTGATTTAGGAGAATTATCAAGTTATAATAAGTTATAGCTGCTATCAAACTGAAAAAGGCTTACTTCGTTGTGAAGTAAGCCTTTTTTTTAATCCTTAATCCTTGAAAACTTTAATGCTTTTAACATCCAGTTAGGCAATGGCTGGTTTGCTGGTCTTTTTTCTACATTTAAGAATAGTCCTAACTTCTCTATAATTGGAATTTTATAAACTTCAATTAACTCTATCCACGTTCCATCTGGATCTTCAATATAAGTGCAATGTACTTTTGTGTTTTCTCCCATGCTTAAAACATCTTTGGTGTCGCAAGTAAAACCAAATCCCTCAGCTTCTAATTTCTTTCCCAAGTCTTGCATGCCTCTCACGTCAAATCCTAAGTGTACAAATCCAATGTCTCCCCAAATACGATCAGCATAAATTTTGACAGGAGTTCTGTCACTCATCTCTTGAACTAATTCAATGTATGATTCTCCACTTAGCTTCGTAAATCCGCCGCCAGAAGGTTTTGATTGGGTTAGTAATATTCTTCTATATTTTCCCGAAGCTCCATTAATATTTTTCCAGTCAGAAAAAGTAGAAGTCTCGTCATAAACTACCTTGTCATAACCCATTATATCAGCATATAACTTCATTGATTTTTGAATGTCTGAAACACCAATAGAACAACCAGCTATACCTCCAGTTATATGTTTTCCAGAAGTAAACCATTGATCTCCAGGCACAACTTGGAAAAGAATGTCTTGCGGGTCTTTTACATAAAAAGTTTTCCAACCGTTTGGCATTATTTCAATTTCAGAAATAACATTAGCTCCGTTCTTTTTATAGTAATCAAAAGCTTTTTCAACACTATCTGCTTTGATCATACCAATATAAATACCTAGATCACCTAGTTGGTGTTCTATTTTTGCATGGGAAGCCTTAAAAGAAGTTGGACTAACGACTTCCATGGCACAGCCTCCTTGAAGGTTGGTTACCATTGCAGCTCTTTTAGTAATGGTTTTGTTGTTGGTGTATATATCCATTAGTGGGGCAGCAGCCTCATCATTAAAAAATGGAATATCTAATCCTATAAACTTTCTATACCATTTCCAAGCTGAAGCGTGATCTGGCACGCCTGCACCTAAATGTTGTATTCCATGAATTGTATACATAGATTCTTGATTTTAATTTAAAAACGCCTAGTAGTGATACTAAGCGTTCTTTATAGCTCTAATTTTAATGTTTATTTTACTCTTTCAGAGTACTGACCCTTAGAAGTGTCAACTTTAATTTTATCTCCAATCTCAATAAATAAAGGAACTCTAATCTCAGCTCCAGTATCAATTGTTGCTGGTTTCATTGTGTTAGTGGCTGTGTCGCCTTTAATTCCTGGTTCTGTATAAGTAACTGTTGCTTCAATAAATAATGGAATTGTGACGATCAATGGAATCTCTTCATCTGCATGAAAAATAATAGTACAAGTATCCTCTTCTTTTAAGAAATGTGGTAAATCAACTATTTTTTTATCAATAAATACTTGCTCAAAAGTATTGTTGTTCATAAAGTGAAACCCATCACCCTCTCTATACAAGTATTGATAAGGTCTATTTTCTATTCTAACAGTATCAATTTTATGTCCAGATGGAAAAGTATGATCAACAACCCTACCTGTTTCAATGTTTTTTAATTTAGTACGAACAAATGCTGGTCCTTTTCCTGGTTTTACGTGTTGAAACTCTACTACTTGCACTAATTTTCCTTTATGGTTAATGCATAGTCCATTTTTTATATCTGAAGTTGATGCCATTTATTTATGATTGTTTATTTTAACTTATTTACAAATATAGAGTTTCACTTGGTTTATTCAAAGTTAGTCTTGTTTTTTCAACAAAAGGGCTTCTATATCTAAGATTAAGTTATCTATCTCTAGTTTTTCTGTTCCATCATAATAGGATCGAATTCTTTTTTTTGAGTCAATCAAGACTACGTTTTCAGTATGAACAAAATCATTTTCATCGCCGTGCTTAAAATTAGTATCTTCAATACTGGGAGCTACAAAATAGCTTTTTCTAGCTAAATCATATAAATGGACCTTCATTCCAGTTAAAAATTTCCATCTATCATTATTCGCTTCATATTGTAAAGAGTAATCTTTCAAAACTGATACAGAATCTACTTCAGGCCATACTGTATGTGAGAGAATAATGATGTTGTCATTATCAATAAAATAATCATGAACTCTTTTTAACTGACTGGTCATCTTAGGGCAAATGGATGGGCAAGTAGTAAAGAAAAAATCAGTAATCACTATCTTATTATCAATGATAGACTCGTTGACAGAGTTTCCGTCCTGGTCAATCAAATTAAAAGGTGAAATCAGATGGCCAATTCCTTTTTGTTGAAGGGAAGAGTCAACCAATGATGGGTTTATTTCATTAGGATTTAAAATTGGGAGTAGTCTTTTTTGTTGTTGTAAAGAGGTCATGTAAACAACAATAATGGCTCCTATTATTATTACACCTCCAAAAGCTAAAATTCTAGTTTTCATTTTTATACAAAATTACATGTTGTATTTAATTCTCCCTCAAAAATACTGATTATACGCTTAATAAAAGTAGGTTATGTTGTTCCTTTCTATTTTTGTTTGTTAATTTGCTCAGGCTTTTAATTATGAAATCTAGAAATATTCGAATTATAGTATTATTGGCAATAGTAATGTTAGCATTATTAGTTGTTAATCAATTTTATTGGATACAAAAAGATTTAGCCTTTCAAGAGAATTTATTAGAAATACAAGAGAAGAATAACAAAAGAAACGAAGAACTATTTGATACTCGAGTTACTCTTGCTATAGTAAATGTCAGGGATCGATTAGTCTCGCTAAACGCTGAAAATTCTGGTTTATATTTGGATCCTGTAAAACAAATTACAAAGCGCTATTTTGTAGCTAGTTTTTACGATACCTTGAACCCTGATTTGTTAAAGAACCTTTTGGTAGAAGAATTTAAAGCTTATAACATAAAAGAAGCTTTTGAATATGGAATTTATGATTGCTTCACCGATTCCATCATTTTTGATCAGTATGTCGATCTAAGCATAGAGGATAACTCTATTATTACTAGTTCTGCTCATATAGAAAAATGGGATCATGATGGACATTATTTTGGAGTGTACTTTCCCAAAGAAGAAGTAGTTCTAAGTAAGAAGGCTAAATTCCCAAGAAAATTATTTCTGTCTACTTTCGCAATTCTTGTGGTGATGATGATAATGGGGTATGCTATCATTGTTATTTTAAAACAAAAAAAATTATCAGAAGTAAAAACTGATTTTATTAATAACATGACGCATGAACTAAAAACACCAATTGCTACAATAAAATTATCTAGTGATGTGTTGCTTAATCCTAAATTTTCGAACGATACAAAAAGAATATTAAGGTATGCTGGGATCATTAAAGCCGAAAATAACCGATTAGAAAGTCAGGTGGAAAGAGTCCTTCAGGTAGCTCAATTAGAGCAGAACAATATTGAGCTAGATATTAATCGTGTTAATATTCATGAAGTAATAAAGAATTCTGTAGAGGTCTACCAGCTTTCTGTTTCTCAAAAAGAAGGATTTATTTCATGTGATTTAGATGCTGAAAATTATACCATAAATGCAGATCAAGTTCATATCACAAATATTATTCATAATATAATTGATAATGGCATAAAG
>JAGXIB010000005.1 GCA_024635865.1 Flavobacteriales bacterium | reverse complement strand
TTCCCAAATTTTTGCCCATCTAATTTCATGTCCATCACCAAAATAAAAACCTACCGTTTCTAACTTTTTCTTATGGTCAGGTGGGATTGTGCCATTTGCATTAAATATTTTTTGCTTTCTATACCATGCATAAAGTGAAGAGTTTTCATAGTCTCTTGGAACGGTTACTTCGTTATTTTTTTGTTTGAAGGCAACAAATTCGTCAAATAGGCCTTGCCAAGATTTTAAGTATTGTTCAGTTATTTTATACTCATAAGTTCGATTAGAAATCCCACTTCCTTTGGATTCGCTTTTTCTTTTTTCAGTTTCTTCAGTCTCAAGGTTTTCGGATAAGTCTAAGTCTATTTCATTGTCAACTGGCTCGCCATTTGCGTTGATATAAGATTTCAATTGATTTAATAATCGAAGAATACTTTTATGTGATAGAAATTTAAACTGTGGTTCAATTGTGTTTTTTATTGAGCTTTCAAGTTTGGACAAACTTTCTTCCTCAGTCAAGGTAATTCCCCATTCATGGTTTATATAAAGTCCGCTATCAGTAAAGTTTGCAGAAGTAACTATACCACCAACATATCTACTTGAGTTTTTAAAAATGTAAATTTTCCCATGGAGTTTATTATTGAGAGATATTTTACATTCTATTTCTCCAGACTTTATTTTTGGTATTTCAATTAATGATTTAAGCGAAAAGACTTTCTTAATCTGGTCAAGGGAGTTCGGCTGTAATGTCGTGATTAAATAGATTTTTTTAATTCTATTCAGTACTTCATCATTAAACAGAACATTAAAGTCTCTCATCAAATATGGACTCGTAATAAACATTTCGTCAGACTCACTAATCATGTCAAGAATGTACTTCCTGTGATTCTGGTCTTCTGATAAATTGTCAATTATGTTCATGTTTTTTTTAATGTTACCAACAATATAATATGCTTAACGATTATCCTCTTCTTCTTTCGAGTAAAGACATCATCATTAAAGATAATATGATGCGTTCACTTTCTTTTTTACTGATATCTTCTAACTTATCTAATCTGAATTTACGTCCAAAAAATGAAGGTTCTTTTGTTAATCGTATGACAGGAACATCATTACTATTTTTAACAATATACTTTGGGTTAAATAAGTAACCAGTAAGCATCCCTAACACGGGAATTTCTCCTAATAACGAATCAAATACTTTTGCCCATGGGTTTTCTTCCTGTATATGAAACTCTTTAGCATTGTCATTACTAAAAACCTCATAACTTGCTTTTAAAAGAGACTTCATCCCTTTTCTCCCAACTTTACCTAAAACTTCATCGTGTTCATTGGTAAAGCTATAACTCGCATTAAAGTCAATAATTCTGTCAGCATTTATGGTATAAGCTACTTTACTTTTTTGTTCGTTTGAAAAAACCTGTATAGCATCTTTGAACTTAAACATTTTTTGACGAACATAAGCTAATGTAATTCCATTCTTATCTTTTACAATAAAGTCATTAGAAATAGTCCCAATTTTAAATTCAAAAGTGAGTGGATAGTCGAAATGATCTATATTTGTCTCTACTAAATTTTCGTCTAACAAGTTGTCTTCTATGCTCATAGATTATTTTAATTAATTTTTCCTTTTTCAGAAAGCAATATAGCAATATTTTTTGTGCTCTCAAATCTCGAAAAAATAATAATCATAATTACCGTTATTGGAACACTGATTACCATTCCAAAAATACCCCAAATGCTCCCCCAAATAGTTAAAGAAAGAATAACAACCAACGAACTAACATTAAGAGAATTACCGACAATTTTAGGTTCTAAAATATTACCAATAATCACTTGTATTACACCTACAAAGGTAATGATAAGTAGGGCAGGAGTAAACTCTCCAAACTGCAATAAAGCAAATATTGTAGGAAAAATAGTTCCGACAAGGGATCCAATGGTTGGAATGTAATTCAGTAGGAAAATTAAAAAAGCCCAGAAAACAGGAGCGTCGATTCCTATTATTAACAAAACTAAATAACTCAATACCCCTGTTATTAGACTCACTAACGTCTTTAATGTAATGTAGCTACTAATTGCTTTATCTATGTCCCTAAGTAGTGTCTTAGCTTCTAATTGCTTTTCAGGTGTGGTATAAATTTTATTCATTTTATCATTAGACACTGCTTCTTCTAAAAATATAAATAACAGGTAGATTAAAATCAGAAAAATATTCCCAAAAGTTGAACTCACAGAGTTAATAATCTCCCTTATAATTTTACCAAACTCTAAATCAACAAAAAAATCAGAAAAAAGAAGTGTAATGTCTACGTTAAATGTAACATTTATTAGTTGAATGACCTGTTCTACATTGTTTTCGTATATTGGTAAAGAATTTTTTAATTCATTGATATTACTTGCTAAAATAGAAACAATAACTCCAGTCACCCCAAAAACTATAATAGAAGCGATGCTTGTTTTTAACCATTTTGGGAAGTGATTTTTGACCCAATTTACTTTATTAAAAAAGGATCTTAATTCCTTAACAATAAACCAAATAATTATAGCTAGAATAAAAGGAATTAATATTTCTTTGGTAAGAATTAAAAAGGTGATAATAACTCCAATAATAAATAATATACCTGCTAATTTAGAAACTTTCATTTGTCTTTTTTAATTGATAGAATAAAGAGTTTAAAATTAAAAAAGGTATTGATAGTTATACCAATACCTTTTTAATTATTTTTTTACAAAAAGTAAAGTTAAATTTTACGTCCTTTTGCTATTCTGTTACTGTTATTTAATTGTTTCGACTTTTTCAACTTAACGGTAATATATGCTCCAGAACTATTTTTAGATAATGTATATTTTTTATTGGCATAATTTACAATCCCTTGTCCATTCGTCTTCCACTCTAGTGCTTGAATAATGTAACGACCTCTTTCGGTTGATGCTCCAAAGGACAATGTTTTTCCATCACCAGCTTCAAAACTGATTGCAATTTGATTTCCTTCCTCTTTTCTTTCAAAAATTCCACTCGTTCCACTTTTAATGAGAATTCTATCAGTATTTAACTCTTCCTTTACAATGATGTGTCCTTCTTTATCTAAGTCGGTACTGTTACTGTTTTGACTTTCGTCAGAAATTAATACAATATCATTAACTAAATAAAATTGAAGTTTAGAGAGGTTTTTCTCAGTAATTCCATACGATTTTTCTACTTCTTTTGAATATGGGATCTTCTTAGCACATGAAAAGGTAACAAGTGCTAGAGTAATAATGACTAAGAGTGATTTAAATTTATTCATGGTTTAATGTTATACAAATTGTAAGCCAAAATTATACATTCTTTTTTAATATTTGTAATGTTATTACTTAAAATAAATGAGGGCCTAATTAATTTATTAAGCCCTCATTTAATTAATAGTTTAATATGATCTATTCTAATTAGATTTTAGTTAATAATTCCTTAATGATTAAGGTCATTTTAGGTTCAGCTTTTGCTGCAACACCTTGAACAATTTCATGTGTCATTTCTATTATTTTTCCAGGAACGCCTAAATCAGTAATAATAGAAAAACCAAAACAAGGAATCCCCATATGACGAGCGGCAATAACTTCTGGAACCGTACTCATTCCAACAGTATCAGCGCCAATTGCTCTTACGTATTTATACTCTGCTGGTGTCTCTAATGTAGGCCCTGTAAGACCAGCATAAGCTCCTTTTACTAAATAAATATCATTTTCAGCTGCAATTTTTTCAGCCATTTTTATCATTTTATGATCATAAGGTTCGCTCATATCTGGAAAACGAGGTCCTAGTTCTTCATAGTTCTTCCCAATTAATGGGTTGGTAGGAAATAAATTAATATGATCATCAATAATCATAACATCTCCAACTTCGAAATTAGGATTAACACCACCACTTGCATTACTTACAAAAAGGGAAGTAATTCCTAAAAACTTCATCACTCTTACCGGAAAAACAACCTCATTCATAGAATAACCTTCATAAAAGTGGAAACGACCTTGTAATGCAACAACACTTTTACCTCCTAATTGACCAAAAATTAATTGACCAGAATGTCCTTCTACTGTAGATACAGGGAAATTTGGAATCTCTTCATAAGGAATAGCATGTTCAATTTCAATTTCATTTACTAACCCTCCTAATCCTGTTCCTAATATAATTCCCACTGATGGAGAAAACTGAGTTTTTTCTTTAAGAAAATCAGCTGTTTCTTTTATTTGTTCTAACATAAGTTTCAATTTGTGTGTTAAATTTATCCTTTTTATTTAAAAAAGCAACCTCTATTTCAATACAATATATTGGTAGTTTTTCTAATTCTTTGATTTTAAGTAGCCTAGATGCATCTTTTTCTGTAGTTAAAATTATTTTATTAGCTGACTTTAATCCATCGAAGGTCTGGGTAATCGATTGAATGTCATTAACAGAAAACTCATGGTGGTCAGAATAGGCTAGAGGTGTCATGGAGTTAAAGTGCTTAGTAATGTGGTTTTGAAGTGGTTTAGGGTTTCCTATTCCAGTCACTAAAACAGCATCTATTTTTGAAGAATGATTAACTAAGTGTTCTCCAGAAAAAATATGATAGATATTTCCATAGTTAATTCTTGTAAAATAGATAGATTCAGGCGAATGAAATTTTAAGCTCTTAATGATTTTCTCTTGTTCATTTTCAGATAAGTCTGAAGGACATTTGGACACAATAATTAAGTCAGCTCTTTTAATTCCATACTCACTTTCTCTTAGATTACCAGCAGGCAGAAGATAATCATTAGTTAAAGGATTGTTATAGTCCGTTACAACTATGTTTAGCCCAGCTTTAATGGCTCTATGTTGGTAAGCATCATCTAGTAAAATTAGATTAGTACTCGGATGGTTTGTTAGCAATTGTTGAACTCCTTTAACGCGTTTGTTTTCGACAACAACTGTTAGAGTAGGGAACTTACGTTTATACTGAGCGGGTTCATCACCAACTTCTAACGAACTGCTATCTGAACTAGCTTCTGTATATTCTTTGGTTTTTCTTCCGTATCCTCTGCTAAGTGTTGCTATCGTGAACTCCTTTTGCAAGAGTCGAATTAAATATTCTGTAAGTGGTGTTTTACCTGTTCCTCCAACCGCAATATTGCCAATACATATAATAGGAAGATCAAAACTAGTAGAAGTCTTAATCTTCCAATCGTACAGTTTGTTTCTGGTAGCTGTAATCAAATGATAAACAGCTCCAAAAGGATATAGCAATATTTTTCTAAATGGAAACACTGGTGTAAAAATAGCATTTTTTATTTTGTAGTAATTCAGTACTATTTTTAGATTCTAACTCCAATAATACATACGTCGTCGATTTGTTCTAGCTCCCCTCTCCAAACTTCAAAAGTACTGTCAATTAAAAGTCTTTGTTCTTCCATTGGTTTATCTTGTATGGATAGTAATAAAGCTCTAAAAGCTTTTACTTTAAATTTTTTGCCTTTATCTCCACCAAATTGATCTACATAACCATCTGAAAAGATGTAGATGGTATCTCCTTTCTTTAATTCAATCACATGGGTTATGAAGGGGTGTTGCTTATCAAATATACCAATTGGCTGTCTATTTGCTTTTGTTTCTATAACTTCTCCATTTCGAATTATCCAAAGTGGATTATTAGCCCCTGCATACTTAAGTGTTTTATTCGAAAGAGAGCATAAAGCGATGTCCATTCCATCTTTTACATCTTCTTCACTTTTCTCAAACTCTTCAATTACTATACTTCTTGTTTTATCTAAAATTAACCCTGGATCTGATAATCCATATTCTCTTACACTTCTATTCAATCCATTATTACATACTACGCTGACCATAGCACCTGGAACCCCATGCCCTGTGCAATCTGCTGCTGCAAATAAGACTTCACCATCTTTATGTTCTAGCCAATAAAAATCTCCTGCAACAACGTCTTTTGGTTTGTAAAGTATAAACGAACTAGGTAAATATTGTTTAACAATCTTTGAAGGAGGTAAAATAGCAGTTTGAATACGTTTTGCATAGTTAATAGAGTCTAGAATTTCTTTATTTTTTTCTTCAACTTTTTCTTTTTGAACTTGAATGATTATGTTCTGTTTATTAGTAACTCTAAAACGGTTATAGATGAATCCTCCAAATATCAATGCAAATAATAATCCAGTATAAAGAATATATTTTATAAGTTTCTGTTGTTTTGCTTCCAATAAGTATTGTTTATTCTCAGCTTTTTCAGCGACTAAAAGAGCATCTTTTATTTTATTCTTTTCGATGGATTTAATGCTGTCCGCTACAACTTGCTTTTCATATTTATACTTAAATTCTTGCTGAATTACAGCTTTCTTATTTTCTTCACCATCTAGACTGTCTTTTATTGAAATGAATAATTCATACATCTTTAATGCTGAATCAGAATCCCCCATCTTTTTATTGACTTCCCATAATACTTTAGAAGCATCATATACCCTCAATTTACTCCCTATCTCTTGGGCTAAATTCATAGATCTATTTCCGTATTCTTTCGATAATTCCAAATTGCCTAATTTCAAGTGGACAGAAGCAATAGTACCCAGAGATTTACAAATAGCATTTTTGTCTTTTATCTCCTCGCTAACCAGCATAGCATTTTTGAGTGTTTCCAAGGCTTTATTATAATTGCCAGTTTTTAAATAGATTTCGCCCTTACTAATTAAAGCCTCAGCCATTCCTGTTTGGTTAGATGTGTTTTTGAAAATGTTATAGCTTTCAGATATATACTTAAGAGCTAGACTGTATTTACCTTGATCTGTATATACTCCACTAAGTTGGTTTAAAGCTCCTGCTATTCCTCGATCTGCTTTAATTTGAGAGTATAGCTTTAGTGCTTTAGAATAATACGTAATTGCATCGTCTAAATTCCTTTGATTTCTTTTTATGGTCCCAATATTTATGTAGTTATTGGCAGCTCCTTTAATGTTATTTGATTTTTCATTAATGATCAAACTTTTTGTATAATAGACTATTGCCATTGCATAGTTACCTTGATCTAAATAAATGTTACCAATACCATTATAAGAATTAGCGACTCCACTGGAATCACCTAGTTCTTTATTAATCTCTAGACTTGAGGAATAGCTTTCCAATGACATAGAAAGGTCACCTCTTTTTTTGTAAATAATCCCTAGATTTCTCAGTGCAAAACCACTTGCAATAAGGAAAGTTTTTTCTTCACTTTTAGATAAGCCATGACCAATGTTAAGCTTACTTAAGCTATCTATTCTTAAATTTAATTGATAATCTAATTCGGGATCAGCGAGATATATTATTTCATCCAAAGCTATTAGTGCTTTGAGCGTTAATGAGTCTACCTGAGAAGTCTTTATTTCTTGATTTAAAGAATCGATCTTAATCTTTATCTCGGAAGAATACTGAGTCAACCCTATTGAAGGAAAGATAAACAGAAGTAGAATTAACTTGTGTAGGTTGATTATGTAGATTTTAATTTTCAATTTATTCTAAGGAAAAATTCTATTAAAAGTTTATTGAGTTATGATAACTGTTGGTATAGTTACTAATCATGTAAAGCTAAAGTAAAAATAATTTTTTCAAAAACACTATATACAGGGTATTAAAAAACACTTAATAAATTACTTCATCGGAGCGCCCTTAAAGTTGTCTTCAAAATACTTTATCCACTTACCATCCACTAAATTTTCTCCGTATTCTTGAAAATCACCTTTTGAAGTTAACTGAAAAATGAATCTTGTATTCTTATTTGGCCAAACAATAAGTCTGCCCTCTTTAAATTCTGCATCATATTTTCCTGCACCATTGATGTAAAAAGGGTTGTAATAGTATTTTTGTTCTTTTTCATCAAAATAAATAACGGTATGAAGTTGAAGTGCTTCAGACTTTAAGTCTATTGTAATTAGGTTACTGTCTAACTTATAATTGATGCTTTGTTGAGCAGGAACTTGTTTTAAAATAGAGTCATTTTTGAACGAAGTCGAGGTTCCAAACCATTCTCCAACCATAAAATTTAATTTTCCCATCATTTCTTGAGCTTCAGATTGAGCAAAGGACATATTAGCTCCTGTAAGGACAAAAAACAATAGGAGAGAATTAAGAATGTTGAAGGTTAATTTATTTTGTTTCATTGTATGCATTGATATTTTTTTTAAAACTAGTCATAAATTAGAGTTTTAAAATTAGCTTCATAATTCACTTTTAGCAGGAATTTGATCCATTGCTCGCTCTGCTATTGCAGTTATGGATAAAGAAGGGTTTACTCCTGGGTTTGCAGAAATCATCGAACCATCAATAATGTAAAGGTTTTCGTAACCAAAGATTTTATTGTTCTTGTCAATTACACCTTCAGTAGTATTTTCTCCCATTACTGCACCTGTCTCTTATACACATC
>JAGXIB010000065.1 GCA_024635865.1 Flavobacteriales bacterium | reverse complement strand
GAGATGTGTATAAGAGACAGCACCATCTCTATTGATTTGCATTGCAACCATAACTCTACCAGTTTCTTGAGTTGGATTTACAAAGTTAGGTTTAGAAACAACTAACCTCCCTGTTCCATCTCCTATTCCATCACCAGAACCAACTTTAGGTCCATTACCTCCGCCAGTTCCGCCACCAGTTCCACCATCTCCACTTCCATCAGAATTTCCATTTCCTCCTTTACCAAAAGCTCCGCCTAGACCACCAAACTTTGGTTTTTGTTTAGTTTCAGATTCTGCACTACTGTTCTCTTTATTTTCAGACGCTGGCCTACTTGAACTCTCAACTGGAGACTCTTCTTCTTGTGTCACAACTTCTTCGCTACTATCAGAGCTTTCTGTTTCTTCTGTTTCTTCTGTTGGCTCGCTTACTTCTTCTTCAGAAGCTGCTCCTCCCTCAGAGCCTCCTCCTCCACTAAAGTCCATTACAGCAACGATCTCTTCTTTCTCTACTTCTTCTTTTGCTGTATCGAAGCTTGTAAAAACTAAAAACAAGACCACAAACAAATGCAGAATAAGCGCTATTGCTAGGCCCTTTCTTTTATTTTCTTTTTTAATTGGCTCCATGATTAATTAGTCTATTTGTTCAATATATGTATTCTGTTTAATCCCTCTATCTGAAGAGGTCTTACTCATTTAATACACTAAATACGTGAAAAGTTCAAATTAGTTACTCTTTGTCTTAATAACTATTGCTAATTTATTTCTTTTTGCAATGTCTATGACTTTTACAGAGTGTTCCCAGTTAGAGAACTTATCCCCCATGAGTTCAATCACACTGTCGTTTTTTAACTCTGCCATTATTGAGGTTTCTAATTCCTCCATTTTTACAGGAGTTTTACTATTAGAACCTATAAAGTATTCGTTATCCTTTGTTACAAAAACTTTAACATTTGACTTCTTTTGGGAAATTCCATTTTTACTAGTAGGAACATCAACATCGTGTCCTGTAGTTACCATGGTAGATAGAACAATAAAAAATATTAACAATAAAAAGACAAGATCTGTCATGGAAGACATTCCCCCTTCTATTTTTACTTTATTTGATGACCTTATATTCATTTTGCTTAGATTTAAGAGGCTAAACCAAAGATTTAGAAACTTTTTATTAACGTAGATTAATGACCTGGTGCTTCCAAAATATCCATGAATTCCATTGATCCACCTTCCATTCTTTGAATTACTTTTTCTACTTTCGTGATTAAATAGTTATAAGCAACATAAGCAATTATTCCTACTACTAACCCACCTACTGTGGTGACCATGGCTTCCATAATCCCACCAGATAAACTTTGTATTTCTACTCCATCAACCAATAAACTTTTAAACGTTGCCATCATTCCTAACACCGTTCCTAAAAACCCAATCATTGGAGCTACTGCAGAAATTGTAGCTAAAATAGACAAACGTGCCTCTAAACGATAAATTTCCATTTTGGCAACATTCTCTATTGAAGTACTAATGTCTTTTAATGGTTTTCCTATACGCATTAATCCTTTCTGTACCATTCTAGCAACTGGATTATCCGTAGAAGAACATAATTGCATCGCTGCATCTAGTTTTCCATCTTTTACATAATCTTTAATTTTCGCCATAAAATCTCGCTCTTCATTCAACCCTCTTTTTATAGAGAGAAAACGCTCTATAAAAATATAAATAGAAGTAATGGACAAAACAAAAAGGATTGACATAATAAGAATACTTGTAATACTATATTCATCCTTTACAGCATCGTATCCCCAGATTAATTGCCAAAGAGTTTGAGTCGTTGCTTCATTTGCTAAATCTGCAACTCCTGTTTCTGAGACAGCATCAGCTGCATCACCAACTGCTAACTGAATTCTATTAAATAAATCTAAAAAGTTCATACTTATTTTTTTTAACAACGTTATTTATTGTAATTTATTATATTCTAACCTTCTAATAATAAAAACATACCTAAACCAGAAAGATACCCTATCAATGCCAACCAAGCAATATTCTTTAAATACCAAAAGAAAGATATTTTCTCCATTCCCATTGCAACAACACCTGCAGCAGAACCTATAATCAACATACTTCCTCCTGTTCCTGCAGCATAGGCTATAAAATGCCAAACCGGAGCATCCATTTGCTGATTAAACATCCCCATACTCGCTGCTACAAGAGGCACATTATCTACTACAGCAGAACCAGCTCCTAATAAAGAAACGAATAAGTTTGTTGGCATCATTTCACTAACACTAGCTCCAAACTGGAAGATTAAACCTAATGATTCTAGTGCAGCCACCGTCATTAATATCCCCAAAAAGAATAATATTGATGGCATTTCAATTTTAGATAAAGCTTTAAATGTCGGACTATGTCCATGTGCATTTGCTGGATCATCAGTCTCTGACATATCTGTCATACTAAACTGCCTATTGCTTATTAATTCTGCTACCATTGAGAAAATACCTAGTGATAACATCATTCCAATATATGGAGGTAAATGCGTTACTGTTTTAAAAATTGGAACAAAAACAATTAATGCTAAACCAAGGTATAACATCAAAGGTCCTTTTGAGTTTAACCCTTTTTCTTCTTTCATAGCTGGCAACTCCCCTTTAAAAGCAGGTAAAAAAGTCGCAATAAAAACAGGGATAGTCATACATAATAACGAAGGAAGTATTAAATACTCCACTAATTTTAATGCACTAACTTTACCGTTCATCCATAACATTGTAGTGGTAACATCCCCAATAGGAGACCAAGCACCACCAGCATTTGCTGCAACGATAATCATCCCTGCATACCATGTTCTTGTTGTACTGTCTGAAATTAACTTTCTTAAAATTGTAATCAATACAATGGTAGCAGTTAAATTATCAATAATAGCTGATAGTACAAATCCTAAAATAGCCACTATCCAAAGTAATTTCTTTTTGCTATTTGTTTTAATAAACCCTTTTATCGTTGAAAAACCATTAAAGTTATCTATAATTTCAACTATAGTCATTGCTCCAACCAAGAAAATTAAAATTTCACAAGTCTTTCCAAAATGATGCAATAAGGTATGTTCCAACCAAAGACTCTTAGACATTTCACTTCCATGACCAGCGTGATCTCCATGTAAAGGTAAACTTCCAAAATCTTCAACTAGAGTACTATTAGCAGAATCAAACCAAGTTGTAAATCCGTCTAAGCCAATTGCTACCATTGCCCAAGCCAAAGCCATCATTAATAATGCGGGGATTAACTTATCGATTCTTAAGGTATGTTCGATTGTTATTGCAAAATAACCAAGAACAAATATCGCAACTATTACTATTTCCATTTCTATTCCTTTTTATATTAATTCATTCAACGCTATTTCAAACGCTGTTTTTGCTATTCCAGTTTTACTATTATTTTTTTCATGAGCATTTTTTAATGCATTTTTTATCACTAAAGAGGTGTCTTCAAATATTCCTCTATCGGTCAAATTCTTTAAATTAGTCCCCATTAGGTGAGCAAAAACTCTTGCCATTCCACAATTAGAAATAAAGTCTGGTATAACACTAATGTGATTATCTGTATAGTCTGCAATTGATCCAAAGAAAATTTCAGGATCTGCAAAAGGAACGTTAGCTCCAGCAGCGATTACTTCAACTCCAGTTGAAATCATTTGATCAACTTGATCTCTTGTAATTAATCGAGAAGCTGCACAAGGCAAGAATATTTCAGCATTTAAACTCCAAATTTTTTCATTTACCTCATCAAAAGGCAACATGTTTTCAGTATTTAATTTATTTCCTTTTTTAGTTAAGAATAAGTTTGTGATTTCTTCAAAAGAAAAACCTTCTTGTTTAATTAAACCTCCAGCAATATCAATTATACCAACGATTACAGCTCCTTCTTGTGCTAAGTAATAAGCTCCAGCTGAACCAACATTACCCCAACCTTGAACAATTACTCGCTTACCTTTTAAATTACCTCCGTAAATATCATAATAATGCTTGACAGATTCAGCGACACCATAGCCAGTAATCATATCTGCAATAACATATTTATTTTCTACCTTAGGACTATAGTTTTTATCTTCAATTACTTTAATAACTCCTAGTCTTAACTGACCGATTCTAATTATTTTTTGAGCTTCTGTTGGCTGATAGTGGCCATTAAATACTCCTTCTTGAGGATGCCAGATTCCACAATCTTCAGTAAAAGGGATTACTTCATGAATCTCATCAACATTTAAATCGCCTCCTGTTCCATAATAGAACTTTAAAAGTGGAGCAACTGCTTTGTACCATCTTCTCAATACCCCTTCTTTTCTTGGATCATTTGGATCGAAATTAATTCCGGATTTTGCTCCTCCAATTGCAGGACCAGAAACAGTAAATTTAATTTCCATTGTTTTAGCTAAGGACTCTACCTCTCTTTTGTCTAGACCAACTCTCATTCGAGTTCCTCCTCCTGCAGCTCCACCTCTCAAGGAATTAATAACAACCCAACCAACTGCTTCTGTTTCTGGATCATTCCACTCAAAAACAATTTCTGGTTGTTTGTTCTCAAACTTCTCTAATAAATCTTTCATTATCTAAACGTTAAAAATAAAATGAGGTGTCAATAGCGAGCAAAAGTAATATTTTTTGATCATAAATTCATTTAACAGTGTATTAATCTTTAAGAAAAAAGAAACTATTATTTATTTAATTCTTTTAATGTTTGGATTAAACCTTCGAAAGTTCTTTTTAGCAGACTGCTTACAGGAATAGATTTACTAGTGTCATAAGTTAGCTCATCCTCTAACATATAGAGTAGTTTGACCATCTCTAATTGTAACGCATGCACCTTATTTTCTGGCTTTCCAAAAAAACGAGTTAAGTGACCTCCCTTAAAAGGAGTATTATGATTTACTTGAAAACCTGATGTTTTTAATTGTAACAAAGCTTTTTCAATAATTATTGGATCTGCTGTTTTCTCATCATTATTTCCTAAAATCATTTCGGGAAATTTTTCTTTTTGAATGGTGGGTACAAAGCTACGAATGGAATGAGCGTCCCAAAAAAGAACATGTTCTGAGTCTTTTTTTAAATCCTCTATTATTTCTTCAATTTTACGATAATAAGGCCAATAATATTCTTTTATTCGGCGATCTACCTCCCTACTATCGGGTTGATTTGTTTGACTAGCATATATACTATTTCCAAGAAAATCTGTAGTTGGAGTTAAAGCTGTGATGATCCTACCATCATTATATAAGGGTTTACTTTCTGGGTCTCGATTTAAGTCTATTACCCAACGACTATACTTCGCGTGTATGATTGTCACCCCTAATTCTGACGCAAAATTGTATAAATCTTGTAAAAACCAGTCCGTATCATCTGGTTGTTTTATTAACTCTTGATTATAAAGTGATTTTATTTCCTTAGGAAATTCTACTCCACAATGAGGTATACTTAAAACAAATGGGACTTTAACTACTTTAGGTTTAATGACAACAAAAGGTTGATTATCCATGAAGTACAAGTTAAAGTATTAATCTAAGTCTAATAAATATTCAACTGCAGACGGTTCGTCATCTGAAATATTAAGCACCGTATGTAACTGAGATATTTCTATCAATTTTTTAACCGAAGGCTGTAAGTCACAAATAATAAAAGACCCTTCTGAAGCCTTTACTAATCGATTCCCAACTAAAAGAGCACTTAATCCAGATGAATCGCAATACTTTGTCTTCATTAAATTCACAATGACATTTTTATATTCTGATTGACCTAAACTAACCAAACTTGCTTTTAATTCGGGAGCAACTTGAGAATCTAACTTTTCTACATTAGATTCAATAATAACGAAGTTATCATGTTTTTTTATTTCAAAATTCATAGCAATACTATTGGTTTGGTCGAAGATAAACATTTTTTTTCAAAATTTTGCTTTTCATCTTTCGCATAAACTAAAACTGAGTTTTAATTAAAGCTCTTTTTACTAAAAACTTAGTGTTGACAAGCATTATATGATGAAGTACTTCTTGTCTCTTTATCTTCTATTTTTGATTTCAATAAACTTAACTTCATATGCAGCTGACTTCTATAGACTGGATTATTGTCCTTAGCTTTTTTATTGTTTCAATAGTAATAGGAATCATTACAAGCAGAAAAGCATCCTCTAGCGCTGCTGATTTTTTCTTATCTGGCAGGAAAATGCCTTGGTGGCTTCTTGGGGTTTCTATGGTAGCTACCACATTTGCTGCCGATACTCCTGGGTTAGTGACAGACATTATTAGAAAGCCTGGTGGTGGAGTTTATGGAAACTGGGTATGGTGGTCGATGCTACTAACTGGAATGCTAACTGTATTCTTTTATGCAAAGCTTTGGAGAAGATTAGGCGTTACCACTGATTTAGAGTTTTATGAATTACGTTACTCTGGAAAATCAGCATCTTATTTAAGAGGTTTTAGAGCAGTCTATCTAGGAGTTATTTTTAATGTAATTACCATGGCAGGAGTTTGTCTTGCAGGGAATAAGATTGGCTATGTCCTATTTGGATTAGAACCTTATCAGACACTTTTAATTGCTGGTGCGGTGACTGTTATCTATTCTTCATTAGGAGGGTTAAAAAGTGTCCTATTAACAGACTTCTTCCAGTTCATTATTGCCATGGTAGGATCCTGTCTCTTATACACATCTGACGCTGCCG
>JAGXIB010000064.1 GCA_024635865.1 Flavobacteriales bacterium | reverse complement strand
CAATGTCGGAAGTTATGTTATTGTTATTTTGTTTAGCGTTCGCAATGAGTCCAACACTTTTTTTAGAAGAGAGAGAAGCAAAATGAATTGGAGCTTCATTGTATTCGGCTAAAAATAAATCTCTGCTCACCTGAATTTCCTCTGCTAAATGAGGGGCTCCTTCTAGTCCTAATGTAGTGCTAGTAATTCCTTCATTTATCTGACCATGAGGATTCATTTGCTCATCATTTGCAAATGTAATAATAAGTCCATTAAAACTCTTAGTGTAAAGTAGTGCTCTAGAAAGTAAGTTAGGGTTTTGAATTGCTTTTTTATTGTCAGAAAAGGCTATTGCACCCGCCAATTTCATGTCATACATTTCTGCTAAGTCATTTCCTTCTATGTTCTGAGATACGCTTCCTACTGGGTGAACATCAACCAGTAACCCTTTTGCTTTATTAATGATGTATTCAACAGTATTTCTATGACTAATAGTAGGGGAAGTACTTGGCATAATGGCTACTCCTGTAAATCCACCTTTTTGAGCTGCATTAGTTCCTGAGATTAGATCTTCTTTTGTCTCGTATCCAGGTTCTCCAAAATTAGCCCTAAAATCAAAAAGCCCAGGAGAAATGTGTAAGTCTTCTTCTGTAATTATTGTCTCAGCTTTTTCAATTAGTGCATCTCCAATTGCTTTAATTACTCCATCCTTAATAAAAATATCTTTCGTTAGGTTATTGAAAGGAGAGTTGGGATCAATAATCTTAGCATTTTTGATTAGAACAGTCATAAAGACAATTTTTGTATTAGGTTCAAGCAAAAATAAGTATTATTAATTTAGTTATCCAAATTAATTAACCATTCATTGAACTGCAAACGTCTCTATACAACTGTTCGTAGATAGGTAGTATTTTTTGCATATCAAATTCTAATGCTTTTTCTCTTGCCTTTACTTTAAATTCACTTAGTTTAGTGACATCGTTAAGCAAAGTCATGACGTTTTTAGCCATGTCATCAACATCTCCAACTTTCGATAAGAAACCATTTACATTATGATCTACAACTTCCGGAAGTCCACCAGCATTTGTCGTAATTACCGGAACACTGCTAGCCATAGCTTCTAAAGCAGCCAAACCAAAACTTTCTGTTTCTGATGGGAGTAAAAATAAATCTGAAATATTTAGAACCTCTCTTGTAGAGTCTAAATGACCTAAAAATAAGACATCTTCTCGCTCGCAAGAAGATCGAACAGCTATTTCTATGTTTCCTCGCTCAGGTCCATCTCCGACAAATAGCAGACGGCAAGGAATTAGCTTTCTAACTTTTCTAAAAACTTTAACCACATCGTCTACTCTTTTTACTTTTCTAAAGTTGGAAATATGAGTAATAATAAACTCTCCATTAGGAGCATATCTTTTTTTGTATATTTCGTTGTTTTCTAATTGGTAGTGTTTAGGACAAATAAAATTAGGAATAACTTTAATTTCATTGGTAATCTTAAAATGTTCTAAGGTATCTTGTTTTAAATTTTCAGATACAGCAGTTACTGCATTAGACATGTTTATAGCAAAAGTAATAACCGGTTCAAAAGAAGGGTCTTTTCCAACTAGGGTAATGTCAGTGCCATGCAAAGTTGTAATGAAGGGTATGTTAATGCCTTGAGACTTTAAAATTTGTTGAGCCATATAAGCAGCAGAAGCATGTGGAATAGCATAGTGAACATGTAATAAGTCAAGTTTTTCATACTTTACAACATCAACCAATTTGCTCGTCAATACTTGTTCGTATGGAGTATAGTCAAAAAGGGGATAGTTAGAAATAGTAACCTGATGGAAGAAGATGTTTTCTCTTAATTCGCTTAGACGAACAGGTTTACTGTAAGTAATGAAATGAATCTCATGCCCCTTACTTGCAAGCTCTTTTCCTAATTCTGTAGCAACAACACCACTACCTCCAAAAGTAGGATAAAGCACAATTCCAATTTTTAAAAACTTTTTGTTGTTCGTCATTTTATAAGTGGTCTCAGTAATATTTTGTTACAAAAGTAAATAAAATATAAGGTGCAAACGAACTAAATTTATTATCTTTAGTCTATGTTTTTGTAAATTATTTACTAGACGAGAGTTCGATTGAAAACTTACAACATAGCAACTAATAAATCATGAAAAAGATAATTATAATTTTTTGGGCATTGCTTTCTACAATGCTGTCCTTTTCTCAAGGAGGAGTTTCAATAAATAATTCAGGAACAGCTCCTAACCCTAACTCAATGTTAGATGTCTCCTCAGATGATAAAGGAGTTTTGATAACAAGATTAACAACTACAGCTAGAGTTACACTAGGAGGAGCTTTAGGTCTAGGAGATAATGGGATGTTGGTATACGATAAAGATTTATTGGTTTTTTATTATTGGGATGGAACTCAATGGGTTTTAGTTGGAAGTGGTACAGGGGATGATTGGGGAGCTGACGTTGTTAATATTTCTGGAACAAATATAATGGGAGATGGAACTCCTGGTGCGCCAATTGTAGTAACTGAAGTGGATGGAGATATTACCAACGAAATTCAAGATCTGAGTTTAAACCCAACAACAAATATTCTGACAATTACGAATAATGGAACTGCTACTAGTATTGATTTAACTCCTTATCTTGATAATACAGATAATCAAGACTTATCTTTAACAGGAGATGTTCTTTCTTTAACAGGAGATGGGACAACAGTAGATTTATCTACATTGAAAGATCACGATTGGTATGAAGTAGGAGGAACAACTCAAGCTGATGCAATTACAGACAATATTTTTACTCAAGGCAATGTAGGGGTAGGGGTAGCTACTCCATTAACTAAACTTCATGTTCAAAATCAATATGCTGGTCAACAGGTTGATACAAGCGTTTATTCTAATTATATTCCACAAAGTAGTTTAGGGATTACACATTTTTTAGCATCAGGAGCTAGTACACTAGGAGCTTCAAATAACATAGGGTTACATGTCGATTTCACAGCTACCAATAATAATAATGAATATGGTTTATATATTGATGGGGAAAGTAAAAGTTACTTTTCTAATAAGGTTGGTATTGGAACAAATGCCCCAAAAGAAAAATTAGATGTTGCTAATGATCCAGGTTCTACAGGACATAATTTAGCTTTATCTACTGTTGGAGAAACGGATTATTGGTCTATTATGAAAAGACCACAAGGATATGTTAACCCCGATAATTTTCACATAGCTTATTTCGATGGAACTGTTTGGAATACTCATTTTGATATTTTACCTTCAGGTAATGTTGGTATAAACTCAAGTGTTCCAACAAATAAGTTGGACATAGGAGGGGATTTAAGAGTAAGAGTTATAACTTCTGGTATAAGTTCTGATGAAGTTTTAGTTGTAGATGCAAGTGGTGTGGTTAAAAAAGTCGCTCCTTCTTCTCCTGCAGGAGAAGTCATAACTTTTGCAGGGTCAACAGCTCCAACAGGGTTTTTGCTTTGTGATGGAAGTGCTGTTAGTAGAATAACTTATTCCAATTTATTTGCTGTTATAGGAACAACTTATGGAGTTGGAAATGGTGCTACAACTTTTAACTTGCCAGACTTAAGAGGTGAGTTTATTAGAGGTTTTGATGCTGGTAGAGGAGTAGATGTAGGAAGAGTGAATGGGAGTTTTCAATCTACAGCTTTACCAAATGTAATTGGACAAACTTTAGGAGGTTTTGTTAATGGTGCTGATAATTTAGCTAATAATATTACTGGTCCAATAGGAAATCAAAATAATGGAACTTTTGCTACAAATTCAGGTACACAAGCTTCAAATGCTTTAGACTCTCAACACAGGATAGTATTAGACTTATCTAAAGGTTCTTCCGTATATCAAAATGGAGTTAATGAATCTAGACCTCGAAACATAGCTATGAATTACTGTATTAAATTTTAATTTTTGGCAGGAAACTCATCTTTTAAAAATTCATTAAAAGCTTCCCAGTACTTTTCATTTCCTTTGTTTTTGCTCCATAAAGCCTTTGAACCGTGGTAACCTTTTAGTTCTGGAATAAACTGATGTTTTAAGTGAGGTTCAACTTTAGATATAAGTTGGGTTACTTCACTAGCTTCTTGTTTTGATGAGGTGATGAATAAAGGCTTATCAAAACTTTTTAGGGAATCTGTTATAGAAATAGAATCAAAATACTCTCCAGGGCTAAAGCTGGCAACAGCTTTAATTTTAGGGTTGTTTTTACCAGCTAATAAACTCAGTGAAGCACTGTAGGAACTTCCAACTAATAAAATGGGTTGTTTTGTATAATGGTAAATGTAATCTATAGCAGCTTCTATATCTTGATAAGCGTCAATATACGAAGTAGGTAAATCATTATTTAATGCATTTTGGTAACTAAGATTATTAATCCCATTTACTTCTCCACCAGACCGTTGGTCAAGAGCAACAACAGAATAACCATATAGGTTAAGTTTTTTTGCAGTTTCCTTGTATTCACCTCTACTGTATCCAGCCTGATGACACAAAAGTATGGTAGGAGCATTTCTTTCTTTAATATAAATATCAGCATAGATGGTCAAGCTATCTTGAGAAGGAAAAGAATCTAAGAAATAAGCTCTGTTTTCTAATGCCTTAATCGCTTTTGTTGGAGCAATGGTGTTTTCTTGTATAATGATACTGTCGAATTGCCCTTCATCTAATTGCGTTTTATCTTGATTTTTATCCTCTTTTTTTTCTTCAACTGAACAACTACAAATTAATCCAAATGATAACCAAATAAGTGTTTTTTTCATAATTTTTGTAATGTTAAGAATAGAATGCCAAAACTTTAGGAATCTTATAATTGATTATCCAAAATTAATAAAATAGATTATTATCTTTATCTTAAATTTTGCCAATTATTTATAATTTTTATAATGAAAATTAATTACTTTATTTTTTTCTTATTAATCTCATTGTCTTTTGTGCTCTCGTGCAAGAAAACAGAGAAAGAAGAGGAGGTAGAGGTTAAAAAGATAGCAACTGAGTATTTAAGGGATTTTTATTACAATGACTATCAGTATGCAAAAGCCTATGGAAATGAGTCTACAAAGAATTTTTTAGCTTATTTGGAGAAAAATGATAAGAAAGAATATCGAAATCATTCCTTTAGCGAAATAGACTCTGTTGTTTTAAAAGGTGCAGGAAAAGATTCAGCCCTTGTGTATTATAGCTATGAAAATTCTTTTTACACTAAGGATAAATCTGTTTTACCGTTAATAAAATTACAAAACCAATGGCTAGTAAACATTGAGAACAAGAATAACTTAGATTTTTACCGTGTAGTTTTTGATTATTCTTGCGTTGAAATTGAAACCAAAAATTATCATGAATTAAATAATGAAGAGTTGATTGAGGTAGAATTAATTATCTCAACTTTTATTAAACAAGTCGACCACCCTAAATTAGTCGTTGGTTTATTAAATGCCTCTTCATTGCCTTATTATGATATAAAAGACATCAAGAACTTTAATGATAATCATGTCCGCTTATGGGAGGACTTATCGACTATGAGCGTAAACTCTTCGTTTTACTTTAACCATGATAAATTGCTAACAGAGTTCGAATATTTTATTTATAGTATCAACAGTGCTAATAGTTTTGGTGTGATTGAAAAGATTGAATTAATTTTAACAAACTACTATGGACACCCTTTTAATAAAAATCCTAATGAAAACGGAAAGTGGTATAAAACTTTAAGGTGGTTTACAAAAGGAGGAAATGAAATAATTGAGCTAATAAATAATGAAGATAACAGCATTACGCTTAAGGTGATAGACAGTGAAAATAATACAGAGACTTATTAATCCTTAATGACAAAACACTATTAGTAATTTTTTAAATACACCTATTGAATTCCTTAAAGGAGTTGGCCCAAAGCGAGCTGACTTACTTAAAAAAGAATTAAGAATATTCATCTACAATGATCTGTTGAATTATTTTCCATTCAGATATGTAGATCGTTCTGTAATTCATGAAGTGCAAAATGCGGTGAACTTATCTGAAACGAATGTTCAATTTAAAGGAAGAATATTAAGCTTTCAGAAAATAGGAGAAGGGAGGAAACAAAGACTAGTGGCTAAATTTAGCGATGATACAGGGACAGTTGATTTAGTCTGGTTTAAAGGAATAAAATGGGTTGAACCTTCAATAAAAATTGGAGCGGAGCTAAAAGTATTTGGTAAAGTCTCTTTATTCGGTTCAAAAGTAAATCTTGTGCACCCAGAATTAGAAAAAAATGAAGGAGGTAAACAACTTGCTGTTAAACTCCAGCCAGTTTATTATTCTACAGAAAAGTTAAGCCAGAGAGGATTAAATTCAAAAGGCATTGAAAAACTTACAAAAACATTAATCCTTCAAATTAGTAACAAAATTAACGATGTCTTATCTGAAGAGTTGCAAGAAGAGTATTATTTAATTGATAGAGAACTAGCTTATAAGGAAATCCATTACCCTTCTTCAATAGCAAACGTAAAAAAAGCACAGCATCGATTAAAGTTTGAGGAATTATTTTTCCTTCAGATACAACTTATACGTCAAAAGGTTAGAGTACAGAATGCCAGTCAAGGCTATATTTTTGATAAAGTAGGAGTACACTTTAATACTTTTTTTAATTACCATTTACCTTTTGAATTAACAGGTGCTCAGAAAAGAGTTGTAAAGGAGATTAGAAGAGATCTAGGGAGAGGATTACATATGAATAGGTTGTTACAAGGAGATGTTGGAAGTGGAAAAACTTTAGTAGCCTTATTGTCTATTCTAATAGCGCTTGATAATGGTTTTCAGGCTTGTATGATGGCTCCTACTGAGATTCTTGCCAATCAACATTTTGAGGGTATAACTGAGTTTTTGTCGGAAATGGGAGTCGAAGTAGCTTTACTTACAGGGTCTACAAAAATCGCCAAACGACGAGAAATTCACGAGAAGCTTGAAAATGGGGAACTGAGTATATTACTGGGAACTCACGCATTGTTAGAAGATAAAGTAAAGTTTAAAAACCTAGGCTTGGCAGTGATAGATGAACAACACCGTTTTGGTGTTGCTCAAAGAGCAAAATTATGGAGGAAAAATACTAAACCTCCTCATATTTTAGTGATGACAGCTACTCCTATCCCCAGAACGCTTGCAATGACTTTTTATGGTGACTTAGACGTTTCAGTGATTGATGAGTTGCCGCCAGGGAGAAAGTCTATAAAAACGCTTCATTATTTCGATTCAAAACGATTGACGCTGTTCCAGTTTATGGAAGATGAAATAAAAAAAGGAAGACAAGTTTATGTTGTTTATCCTTTAATAGAAGAATCAGAAAATTTTGATTATAAAGACCTAATGGATGGTTACGAAAGCGTAAAAAGGCGTTTTCCACTCCCTGATTATAATATTAGTATCGTACATGGTAGAATGAAACCTGCTGATAAAGAGTTTGAAATGCAGCAATTTGCAACTGGGAAAACTCAGATTATGGTCGCTACTACTGTAATAGAAGTAGGAGTTAATGTCCCAAATGCTTCTGTCATGATTATAGAGAGTGCAGAAAAGTTTGGGTTATCTGCTTTACACCAATTAAGAGGTAGAGTAGGAAGAGGAGCTGAACAGTCTTATTGTGTGTTAATGACAAGTTATAAATTATCAGAAAATGCTAAAAAACGTATAGAAACCATGGTTAGAACCACAGATGGTTTTGAAATAGCCGAAGTTGATTTAAAAATGCGAGGGCCAGGAGATATCATGGGAACTCAGCAGAGTGGACTGTTAGATTTAAAAATTGCTGATTTAGCAAGAGATGGACAAATTGTACAACAAGCTAAAGATGCAGCCTCCTCTGTTTTAAACGCTGATCCAAATTTAGAGCACAAACAGAATTTCTATATTCGACAAGAGTTAATTTTAAAGAATAAAGAGCGTCCTAATTGGAGTAAAATTAGTTAATTTCTTCTTCTTAAAACCAGATAGATTAAGCTTATAAAAAGAAGAATCAAAATTAATCCAAAAATCAAAGCTTTACTTTTCTTTATGATATAGTTCTTCTTTTTTTGATCTACTTCCCAATTTACTTTATTATTTTCTATTTGAAGGACCTGAAATATGGAGTCACTATAGTTATTTTTTTGAATTTGAATTTTGTTTTGAATTAAATCTGCTTTTTTTAAGTTTTTTTCACTGAATAGAACGGCTTCATATTTTGTGTGTACTTTATAATAAAGCAATGCTTTTTTATCGTTTTTTATTTTCTCATAATTTTTATATAACTGTAGCGAAGAGTTAGAAATTAAAGAGGTATTATTTATTTCATTTGCAATACCATATGCTTCTTCAAGGTTTTTAATTGCATCCTCAAACTCATCGTTATTGAAATGAATTTTAGAAATATTTAATAATGAAATAGCAATACCTTCAATGTCATTTATTTCTTTTCTAATCGCTAACGATTGGTTAAAGTACTGTAATGCAGAATCCAATTTATTGGCTTCAAAATGCATCATTCCAATGTTATTTAAGGTCGTTGCTTTACCTACTTTATTGTTTAGCTCTTCAAAAAGTACTAATGCTTTATTATTATACTTTATGGCAAGTTCTACTTCTTCAATTTTTTGATAGCAAGCTCCAATGTTATTATAAGTAATTGCTGCTCCTTTTTTATTATTATTTTCAATTTTTAATTGTAAGCTTTTGAAAAAGTATTCTAAAGCAATTGTATTTTTGTCTACAGCTTCGTATGCTTGTGCGATATTATTGTAAGCTACAGCTAATGCTTTTGTATTTTTTGTTTCTCTGAAATAGTCAGCACATTCGTTGAGCCTTTTTAAGGCTTCACTAATTACCCCTATTTTAGTATGTAATACTCCTATTTGCATTGCGCTAATAGCAGCCTCATCATTTAACTTATGTTGTTTTGCTAGTTTATAAGCAGTTAAATTGTAAAAAATTGCACTATCAATTTGATTTTTAGTTATGTAGAGGTAACCTAAATTTGTATAAGCTTGAATTTCACCTTTTTCATCATTTGTCAATTGTTTTAATAATATAGATTCATTAAAGTAGTTTGCCGCAACATCAAATTCTCCATTTCCAATTTTCAAATAAGCTAAATCATTATATAGAACTGCTAATTTTTTATTAATAACAAAGTTATAAATCTGTGGGTATTCTTTTTTCTTACTGTTTAATGCTATTTCTTTGGCTATTTCCCAATAAAATATTGCACTGTCATTTAGTCCTGAATAATAAAACTCATCTCCAATTGACCCATAAGTAGAAATGACAGAACTGTCTCCTTTTTCTGTTTTTAATACTTGCTTTAAGGAGTCAATTTTTAGCTGAGAAAATAAAGAATTTGAAAGGGTTAGAAAGCTTAAGGTCATCAAAAATATTTTTGATGACTTTAAGCTTAATTGTTTGGAAATGTGGAGCATTCTGTTTTTTTTATCTGAAAAGGTTCAAGAAACCTTCATATTTTTTTGATTGATCTTCTCTATTTTCTAAAACATAATAATAAGTCCCTTCAGATAGATTGTTTCCTCCTTTATTTTCTCCGTTCCAGTCATTTTTATAGGGAGAAAAACTATTTACTTTTTTACCCCATCTATTAAAGATTGTAAGGTTGTAGTCTTCTTCAATTCCAATAATAGTAAAGACATCATTTACATCATCATTATTTGGTGTAATAACGTTAGGAATAATTAGAGCAATACTATCGTTTTCTACTATAATTATCTGACAAGTACTGTCTGCGCAATTATTGTTTGAGGCTGCTAAACAAACGTTATAAGTTCCTGCTGAATCAGTAGGGAACAAATAAATTAAAGAATCATTGTTTCCTGTTAAGTCATTATCAATGTACCAATTGAAATTAGTCGCATTACTAGATTGAGAAATTAGAGTAACCTCAGAGTTTGATATCGTAGTTGGCTGAGGTGTTGCTGAAAAGTTTGCAATTACTCCATTTGAATTACCTACTGTATAGGTTCTCACAATATAACAACCAATAGAATTAATTGTTACTTCATAACTCCCAGCTGATAGGTTGTTTAAGTTTTGAGTATTTGCACCATTTGACCAAGTATAACTTTCATTTCCTGAAGTATTAGTCAATGTTAGGTTAACTCCTCCATTGTTTTCGCCACATGTTGTATTAGTTACTGAAGCATTAATTGTAAAGTTACAGCAATCTGCCGTTAGTGTTTGAGTAAATGTTTGTTCACAGCCTCCATTGTCTTGTATTACCACTGTATAAGTTCCTGAAGGAAGGTTAGCAGTGTTATTAGCATTAAAAGTAAGACCACTATCAAAGCTATACATAAATGGAGCAGTACCTCCTACTGTTAAAATTTCGATAAAACCGTCTGCATTTCCACAACTAGGGTCTGAAGTATTTAATGAATAAGTAAAATCATTAGAGTTTGTTACAATTATTGTCGTATCTTCTGTACACCCTTCTGTCACATCT